>CAZVQL010000315.1:0-2853 GCA_964629305.1 uncultured Roseicyclus sp. | reverse complement strand
CCAAATCTTCTTGTTTCTTGAGGAAGCGCGACGGTGTCAGCGACCTTCTGGAACGGCAAGATGGCCCTGTTTTCTTGGCCGCACGTCCTCGAGTGCTGCATAGAACGCAGGCAACACCAACAGGATCAGAACCGTTGCGGCGAGCAGGCCGAAGACCACGGAAATCACCAGTGGCTTGAGCGTCTGGGCCTGGGTCGAGGTCTCCAGCAGCAGCGGTGCCATGCCCATGATCGTGGTCGAGACCGACACGAAGATCGGGCGGAAGCGGGCGCGCACGGCCTCTCCTGCGGCCAACGCTGCCGACAGGCCCTCGGCGCGGCGGGCGTTGATGACGCCGACCAGCAGGATCGCGTTGTTCACCACGATGCCCGCGAGCGAGGCCGCCCCCACCAGAGACGGCATGGAAATGTTGTAGCCCATCAGGACATGGCCCCAGATCACGCCCAGAAATGCCAGCGGGATGGTGATCATCACAATCAACGGCTCGACATAGCTGCGGAACTGGAAGCTGAGCACGAGGTAGATGCCCACCAGCCCGATGAGGAACCCGCGCAGGATCGAGGCGACGGTTTCCGCGGAATTCGCGGCCTGTCCGCCGATCTCGAAGCCAAGGCCGGGGGTGGAGGCTGCCAGATCGGGCAGGAAGCCCTCGGCCAGCCGTGCGGTAATCGCGTCGGCATTGCCGATGCGGCCGTCCACATCGGCCGAAACGGTCAGGGTGCGCAGACCATTGCGGCGTGTGATCGTGCCCCAGCCGCGCGCCTCGTCAATGGTGGCGATGCTGGAGAGCGGCACGGTGCCGCCACCGGGCAGGGCGATCTCGAAGAGGTTCAGGTCGGCGCGGGTGGCGCGGTCCTCATCGGCCAGCCGAACCTCGATATCCCAGGCCAAGTCGCCGCGCCGGATTTCCGCAAGCTGCGTGCCGAGGAAAGCCGCGCGAAGTTGGCTTGCCACATCCGTTGCGGTCAGCCCCAGCGCCTCGGCCCCCGGCGACAGGCTCAGCCGCAATTCGGGCGCGCCGGGGCGCAGGTCGAGGATCGCGTTGCGCACACCGGCATAGGTCTCGAGTTCGGCCAGCGTGGCGCGGCCCACGGCCTCGAGCGAGGCGAGGTCGGGGTGGGTCAGGCGCAACTCGACCGCGATGCCTTGCGGGCCGATGCCCGGCTCGGTCAGGATCAGTGAGTTCACGCCGGGCAGGGCGCCGATTTCTTCGCGCCAGAGTGTGACGATCTCGTCCAGCGTGCTGTTACGCGTCTCGGCGCCCAGAAGGTCCACCGCGACGGTGGCGACATGGGCGCCGGTCTCGCCTGCCGACAGGTTGCGGCCCAGCCGGGTGATGCGACGGATCACAAGCGGTTGCGCCTCGGGCTGTTCCGGTGACAGGTGCGAGTTCACACGGTCCAGCGCCGCCTCGACCTGCGCGACCGCCTCGGCGGTGCGGGCAAGCGGTGTGCCCGCTGGCAGCATCAGCCGCGCCTCCAGCACATCGCCGTCGATCTCGGGCATCGCCTCGCGCTTGACGACACCGCCGCCCAATGCGCCGACGGTCAGGATCAGCGCGCCGATGGCCAGACCGGCAACCAGCCAGCGGCCCCGGATCGCGGTATCGGCCAGACGGCCCATGCCTTCGCGCAAGGCGTCGAAACCCGCATCAAAGCGGATGCGGAACCTAGAGGGTTTGGTTTCCTTCATCCCGCCTTTCAGGTGGTGTGGCAGGATCAGGAAGGCTTCCACCAGCGAGGCGGCCAAGGCGGCCAGCAGAACGACCGGCAGAACCTCGAGCACCGCGCCCAGTTCGCCCGCCAGAAAGGCGAGCGGCAGGAACACCGCAAGGGTGGTCAAGAATGACGAGATGACGCCGGGTGCGACGGCCGCCACTCCCGCAGCCACGGTTTCCACAGTGGCGCCCTTCGCGGCATGAACCGCGATGGAATCCGCGATCACGATGGAATCGTCCATCACGATCCCGATCGCCATCAACAGCGCCACTAGTGTCATCATGTTCAGGCTGAGCCCTGTCAGCGCCATCCAGACGAAGGCCCCAGCAAAGGCCACGGGCAGGCCCATTGCGGCCCAAATCGCAAAACCGGGTCGGAAAAACAGGCTCATGACAGCGACGACCAGCACAAGGCCGATCACCCCGTTCTGCACCAGCATCACCAGCCGGTCGCGGATGATGGATGTCACGTCCTGCACCACCTCGACCATGATCGTGCCGGGCAGGCGTGCGGTTTCCTCGGCCACCAGCGCCGCGACCCCGTCGAGCACGCGCAGCGCGTCGGCATCAAGTGCCTTGGCGACGTCGATCACGATGGCCGGGGTGCCATCGACAAAGGCGCGGTCCTGCGGCGGCTCGAAGCCTTCTTCGATCACGGCTACATCACCTAATGTCAGGGTCGCGCCATTCGGCAGGACCAGCACGGGGATGGTCGCAAGGGTGATTGCCGTATCGCGCTCGGCGGTGAAACGCAGGGTCAGGTCAGCGCCTGGACCCTCCAGCGTTCCGGCGGGCAGGTCGATGTTCTGCGCGGCGATGGCGGCGGCCAATGCGGCAGGCGTCAGGCCGTGGCTGTCGAGCACGGCGCGGTCTGTCGTGATGGACAGTGTCCGGGCACCCAGACCCCCACGGGTCACTCGGGCAACGCCTGGCAAGGCGGTCAGACGGTCCGACAGGGCGTCGGCGTAAAGATCCAACTCGCCCAGCGGCAGATCGCCCGAGATGGCGACCGATGTGACCGGATCGGAGCGGTGCAGCTCGCGTACCACCGCGGGATCGGCACGGTCAGGGAAGGTGTCGATGGCCGAAACCTCGGTGCGCATGGAATTGACGAAGCGCAGCGCGTCATTGTCGGG
>CAZVQL010000314.1:0-2862 GCA_964629305.1 uncultured Roseicyclus sp. | reverse complement strand
CGCCCAACAACTGGCTGTCGATCTTCGGCGGCTCGGCCTGGGAATGGTCGGGCGACCGGATGCAGTATTTCATGCACAACTTCCTGAAGGAGCAGCCGGACCTGAACCTGCACAATCCGCAAGTGCAGGAAGAGCTCTTGGGCGTCGCCCGCTTCTGGCTCGATCGCGGCGTCGACGGCTTCCGCCTCGATACGATCAACTTCTACTTCCACGACCCGGAATTGCGGGACAACCCGGCGCTGGACCCCGCGTTGCGGAACGCCACCATCGCGCCCGAGGTGAACCCCTACAACTGGCAGAACCACCTCTACGACAAGAACCATCCCGCGAACCTCGAGTTCCTGCGCCGGCTGCGTGCGCTGATGGACGAATACCCGGCCACCACCGCCGTGGGCGAGGTTGGCGACGCGCAGCGCGGCATGGAGATCCAGGCCGAGTACACCTCGGGCGGGGACAAGGTGCACATGTGCTACTCGTTCGAGTTCCTCTCGGGCATCACGCCCACGCCCGAGCGCGTGGTCGAGGTGCTGAACGAGTACGAGGAAAAGATCGGCGATGGCTGGGCCTGCTGGGCGTTTTCCAACCACGACGTGGTGCGCCACGCCAGCCGCTGGAACCTGGGCGAGGATGCGCGCCGGCTTTACGCCGCGCTCCTGCTGTCGTTGCGCGGCACCGTCTGCCTCTACCAGGGCGAAGAGCTGGGCCTGACCGAGGCCTATGTCTCCTACGAGGATCTGCAAGACCCCTACGGCATCCGCTTCTGGCCCAAGTTCCGCGGCCGCGACGGCTGCCGCACGCCGATCCCGTGGATTTCCGACAACCAGAACGGCGGCTTTTCCGATGCAAAGCCCTGGCTTCCCGTCGCGGTCGAGCACCTGCAACGCTCGGTCGGCGATCAGTTGGCCAAGGAAGACAGCACGCTGGCCTTCTACCGCCACATGATCCGCTTCCGGCAGGCCTGGGCCCCGCTGATCAAGGGCACGCTGGAAGAGCCATGGGCCGGCGACGGCATCGTCAGCTTCGTGCGCGCGCATGGCGGCCAGCGCCTGTTCTGCGCTTTCAACATGACCAATCTCGCCCATCCCGTCGCGCTGCCCCCGGGCAGGTGGCGGCAGGACAAGGGCGCGCCCTTCACGGCGATCGAGGACGACACCGGGCGGCAGGTGATGCTGCCGCCGTATCAGGCCTATTTCGCGGCGCTGGAAGACGCCGACTGACATGGCCGGCACACAACGAGGGAGGAGACGGGGACCATGGCAGATCTGAAACTGACGGATGTCGAAAAGGTCTATGGCGGCACCGTGCGCGTGCTGAGCGACATCAATCTCGACATCGAGACGGGCGAATTGATCGTTTTCGTCGGCCCCTCGGGCTGCGGCAAGTCCACGCTTCTGCGGATGATCGCGGGGCTGGAAAAGATCACCGGCGGCACGTTGGAGATCGACGGACAGGTCGTGAACGACGTGCCCCCCAGCCAGCGCGGCATCGCGATGGTGTTCCAGTCCTACGCGCTTTACCCGCACATGACGGTCTACGACAACATGGCCTTCTCCCTGCGCATCGCAGGCAAGGACAAGGAAACGATCGACCAGAAGGTGCGCGCCGCCGCCGACAAGCTGCAGCTGACCAACTTCCTCGACCGCCTGCCCAAGGCGCTTTCGGGCGGCCAGCGCCAGCGCGTCGCCATCGGCCGCTCCATCGTGCGCGACCCCAAGGTCTATCTTTTCGACGAACCGCTCTCGAATCTCGACGCGGCGCTGCGCGTGGCGACCCGGATCGAGATCGCGCAGCTGAAAGAGCAGATGCCAGACTCGACCATGATCTACGTGACCCACGACCAGGTCGAGGCTATGACGCTGGCCACCCGCATCGTCGTGCTGGCGGGCGGCGGGATCGCTCAGGTGGGCAGCCCGCTCGAGCTTTACGAGCGGCCGAACTCCACTTTCGTGGCGCAGTTCATCGGCTCGCCCGCGATGAACCTGCTCGCGGGCAAGATCGTGGGCACGGGCGAGACGACGACGCTGGAATTGCCCGAGGGCGGCGGGACGATCACCTCGCATTATGCCTCGCGCGACGAGGATATGGGGGCGGAGGTCAAGGTGGGCATTCGCCCCGAGGACATGATCGCCACCGAGGACGCCGATTTCGCCTTTCACGGCAAGGTCGAGATTGTCGAGGCACTTGGCGAGGTCACGCTGCTCTACTTCGAGAAATCCGCGCCCGACCATGATCCGGTCATCGGCAAGCTGCACGGCATTCACCCCAAGCTGCGCGGACAGGACGTGCGGATGACGGCGGCTCCCGAAAAGGTCCATGTGTTCAAGGATGGCATCTCGCTGAAATACCGCGACGAGAAGGTGTTCCTCCCGGGTGTGCAGCCGCACTGACACCCTGACGCCGGGCGGACGCGGCGGTTTCATGCTGCAGTCAGCCTGCGCTCTCGGGCGGAAACTGGACGTGTTAGCGCTAACATGATAGGCAGCACCCGAGTCGCACCGAGGGGAGAGACCGGATGCCACTGGACGACCGCATTACAGCCGTCACGGACCGGATCATCGAACGTTCGAAGGGGCCGCGCGGCCTCTATCTCGAACGGATGCGCCGCCTTGCCGAAGAGGGCCCGCGCCGCGCGCATCTGAGCTGCGGCAACCAGGCCCATGCCTATGCCGCGATGGGCGAGGACAAGACCGCGCTGGTGGGCGACCGCGCGCCCAACATCGGGATCGTCACCGCCTATAACGACATGCTGAGCGCGCATCAGCCGTTCAAGGATTACCCCGACCGGATCAAGGCCGCCGCACGCCGCGCGGGCGCCACGGCGCAGGTCGCGGGCGGCGTGCCCGCCATGTGCGACGGCGTCAC
>CAZVQL010000313.1:0-2870 GCA_964629305.1 uncultured Roseicyclus sp. | reverse complement strand
CGCGGCGGTGGCGGCTTTCGTGCTGGCCGATGCGCACGCCCTCGGGGTTGTAGCCGTAGGCGCCGAAGGGCGAGGTGCCCGCCGTGCCGATCCATTTCGAGCCGCCCTGGTGGCGGCCCTTCTGTTCCTCAAGTCGCTGGCGCAGCGTCTCCATCAGCTTGTCGAAACCGCCAAGCGCCTCGATCTCGGCGCGCTCCTCGGGGGTGAGGTGCTTCTCGGCCAGCTTCTCCAGCCACTCACGGGGGATCTCGGCAGCCTCGAGCACCTGTTCGGGCGTGATCTGTTCGAGCCCGCCGAAGGCATGGGCGAAGCACTGGTCGAAGCGGTCGAGGTGGCGCTCGTCCTTCACCATCGCGGTGCGGGCGAGGTAGTAGAACCCGTCGACGTCATAAGTCACGAGACCCGCCGAGACCCCTTCGAGAAAGGCGAGGTATTCCCTGAGAGAAACAGGGATGCGGGCCGCGCGCAGGGTGTCGAAGAAGGGCAGGAACATCGCCGACAGGATGTCAGCCGGGCGCCGGGATCACAAGCATCGCGAAGGCGCCGAGGATGAAGCCCAGGATCCCGAAGATCGTTGCATAGTGCAAAAGGTCCAGACGGTTGCCGCCACGGCGGCGCGCCGTCCAGAGCCCCAGCAAGATGCCGAGGCCCCCCCCGATGAAATTCAGCATGGTCCCACCCCGGACTGTCGTCTTACGGCGAAAGGGCGGCCACCTCGGTCAGGCGGGCGCCCACTGCCGCGCTCGTGCCGAAGCCATAGCGGCCCCAGGCGAGGCTGTCGAGGCGCACCTGGCGTGCCTCGGACGATCGGCCGAGCGCCTCGAGCGCTTCGGCCCGGATCATCAGGAGCGTGGACAGAAGCGCCGCGTTCTGCGCGCGGGTCGCGCCCGGCATGGCCTGCCCGGTCAGGCGCAGCGCGTCGTCGGCGCTGCCCGAACTCAGCGCGAAGGCCGCGAGTTGCATGTCGACATGGGCCGCGTGCACGCCGCCGGGCGCGATGCGGTCGTAGATGTTCGCCGCCGCCTGGAAGGCGTTGAGCGACCCCTCGCTGTCGGTGGCCAGCGACAGCCGCCCCAGCGCGAAATAGCTGAAGGCAAGCCGCGCGTCCGACAGGTTCGCCTGGCGCGCGATGGTCACGGCGCGTTGGGCGGCGGTCACGCGCAGACCGTCCCGCGTGCCGGGGCCGAGGGCGGTTTCGATCGCATCGACCCAGGCCCGCGGCGTGCGGCCGACCGAGGCCACGCCACTGGCCCCTCCGCCGCGCGGGTTCAGCCGGTTCAGCACGCCCGGAAGCACTGCCGCCACCTCGGCCCGGGTCATGCCGGACCGGATCGCGTCGCTGTAGTAGGCGCGCAGGATCAGCATGTCGAAGCCCGTGAGCACGGCGTTGAAATTGTCGTCGTTGAAGACGCTGTCGGGCAGGCGGTAGAGATCGTTGAGCGGCCCGAGCGCCTGCGCCACCTCTTCATGGAGGCAATCGCGAACCTCTTGCGGGGCGACGTCGTTGGGAATGAAGACGGCCACGCGCTCGCGCGTCTCGAGCGTTGTCCAGTCCATCGCGCGCGAGTTGCGGGCGCCGCGGAACTCGGCCCAGGACGACACCCGCGGGACGACGAAACAGGCTGCCTCGGGCACGATGCGCTGCATCCGCGCGCGCGGCAGCGTCTCGATGGTGATGTTGGCCAGCCCGTCGCCGTGGGGCACGCGGCGTATGTCGATGCCAGCCTCCTGGCGCAGGCGGCTTACCAGCCGGTCGAGATCGGAGGTGAGCGAGGCGGGGCCGCCCGGCACGACCGCGACGGACACGGGCCCCTCGAAGCGGGACAGCCGGGCGATCTGGCGGCCCGATTCCATCTCGAAGCTGAGATCGAGGAAATCGGCCGCGATCTCGGCGTTCGACCGCGTCGGCGGCGCGGGTCGCGCCGTGCCGAACTGGTTCATCGCCGGTAGCGTCTGCACCATCTCGGGCGTCGCGCGGCGCTCGGCCACTTCGCGGACGGCGGGGGCCGACGAGACGCACCCGCCAAGGGCGAGGGCGGAGACGAGGCACAACGGAAAAATGCGGGAACGGGTCACGGGCAGCTCAGCTCCGGCTATACTTGATAAAGTCGGTTTTCACGGCGACCCGGTCGTAGAGCCGGCGCGCCTCGGCATTTCCGTCCTGGGTCATCCAGTAGACGGCGGGTGCCTGCCGCGCATCGGCATCGGCATACACCGTTTCGATCAATGCGCGCCCGATGCCATGGCCGCGGGCCGTCGGGACGGCATAGAGGTCCTGAATGTAGGTGACCGGTTCCGCCTGCCAGCCGTGCGGATGCACGATGGCATGCACGAGGCCCACGGGCTGCTCCCCCAGCCAGGCGAGCCAGCCGCGCATGTCCTCACGCGCCGGATCGGCGTAGCGCGCGAAGGTCAGATCGAAGACCGCGGGCGGGCGCGTCGCACCGTAAAAGGCGAGATAAGCCTCCCACAGGGGCGCCCAGGCGTTCTTGTCCGCTGCGCCCAGGGGGCGGATGTCGATCGGGTTCGTCATGCACTCTGCCTGTCCGCGCCTTTGGCCTGCTCGTGGCACGATGATTGCGGATTATGGCAGGAATTCGAACAAGAAACAGCTTTATCGCCGGGCGGCGGCCAAGTTTCGCTGTCGTGTCATGCGGCGGAAATCGCCACCGTTGTGGATGCATCCACCAAAGGCGTGCCCGATCGCCTTGCAAACAAGGCCCTAGCGTTGCCGCCGTGCCATGAAAGCCAGCCGTTCGAAGAGCGCGACATCCTGCTCGTTCTTCAAGAGCGCGCCATGGAGTTTCGGCAAGGCCGATGCGCCATCACGCTTCAGGTCCTCGGGCGCCAGATCCTCGGCCAGAAGCAGT
>CAZVQL010000312.1:0-2880 GCA_964629305.1 uncultured Roseicyclus sp. | reverse complement strand
CACCGTCTCGCTGACGCGGAACGGGTTTCAGGGCAACCCGGTGGGCTTTCGCGCGGTCAAACTGATCGCTGAGGCGGCGGCGGCCTTGCCGGTGGTCTGCCAGGACGCGACGCGGCGCTACGAGGCGCACCCGGTGCTGGCGTTGTTGAACCGTCCGAACCCGGCACAGGGGCGCGCGGATTTGCTGGAGGCGGCCTATGCGCAGCTGATGCTGTCGGGGAACGCCTACGTGGAGGCGGTGCCGGGTGAGGCTGGGCTGGCCGAGCTGCACGTGTTGCGGTCGGACCGGATGAGCCTGGTGCCGGGCAGTGACGGTTGGCCCGCGGGCTACGACTATGTCGTGGGGGCGAAGCGTCATCGGTATTCGGCGGATATCATCTGCCATATCAAGACGTTCCACCCGCAGGACGACCATTACGGGCTGGCGCCTTTGCAGGCGGCGGCGACCGCTTTGGACGTGCATAACGCGGCGGCGCGCTGGTCCAAGGCGCTTCTGGACAATGCCGCGCGACCCTCGGGCGCGATCGTCTATCGCGGGGTCGATGGCGGCGGGACGATGAGCGAGGACCAGTTCGAGCGGCTGCAAGCCGAGCTGGAAACGCATCACCAGGGCGCGCGGAACGCGGGGCGGCCGATGCTGCTGGAAGGGGGGCTGGACTGGAAGCCGATGGGGTTCTCGCCCTCGGACATGGAGTTCCAGAAGACGAAGGAAGCCGCGGCGCGGGATATCGCGCTGGCCTTTGGCGTGCCGCCGATGCTGCTGGGTATTCCGGGGGATGCGACCTACGCCAATTACGCCGAGGCGAACCGGGCGTTCTATCGGCTGACGGTGCTGCCCCTGGCGCAGAAGGTGTTGGCGCAGATGTCCGGGTGGCTGTCGCGGCTGACCGGGGATGTCTTTGATATCACGCCTGATCTTGACCAGGTGCCGGCGCTTGCCACCGAGCGCGAGGCGCAGTGGCGGCGCGTGGCCGAGGCCGATTTCCTGACCGAGGCGGAGAAGCGCCGGATGCTCGGCCTGCCCGAGCGGCCGGAGGGCGCATGAGTGACGAGGGGCGCAGCGGGTCGCGGTATCTTTACGCCCCGTTCGACGCGGCGAATGCGCGGATCGAGGCGAACGAGCGGGTGCAGGACGAGCGCTGGCAGGCGCTGACGTTCCGGCTGGAGGCGATCGAGACGGCGCTGGAGCGGTTGGAGCGGCGGCTGTGGCTGGCGGTTTTCGGCGTGGTCTCGGTGATCCTCGCGCAGGGGATACACGAGCTGATCCAGGTGAATGGCGCGGGATAGGAGCATGACATGAATGACTTTTTGCCAAGCGGGCTGGAAACGAAATTCGTCCGGTTCGATGCCGAGGCGCTGTCTGTCACGAAGGGCAGCGAGATCGCGGGTTACGCGAGCCTCTTCGGGGCCTGCGACCAGGGCGGCGACGTGGTGGAGGCCGGGGCCTATGGCGCGAGCCTGGCGCGGCTGGCGGCCAGTGGGCGGCGGGTGAAGATGCTGTGGCAGCATGACCCGTCGGAGCCCATCGGCATCTGGGACGAGGTGCGCGAGGACGCGCGGGGCCTGTACGTGAAGGGCCGCCTTTTGAAGGAGGTGTCCCGCGCGCGAGAGGCGGCGGCGCTGATCGAGGCGGGCGCGATCGACGGGCTGTCGATCGGCTATCGCACGCTCAGGGCCACGAAGGACAACCAGGGGCGCAGGCTCCTGTCGGAGGTGGAGCTGTGGGAGGTGTCGCTGGTGACCTTTCCGATGCTTCCCGAAGCGCGGGTCGCGACCGAGGCCGTCGAGGCCAAGGGGGCGGACGACCTGCGTGACCTGGCGCGTGCGTTCGAGGACGCACGGGCAAAGCTGGCGGCGCGCGAGCCCCGCTGACCCCAACCAACCAGATCGAAGGTGATGGAGATGACCGAGACCCGATCCGGGGCGGCGGACAAGCCCCGTTCGGCCCAGGTGCCGATTGTCGAAGTGAAGGAAGCCCTGGGCGGCTTTCTGAGCGAATTCAATCGGTTTCAGGACGACATGCAAGCCAAGTATCAAAAGCAGGAAGAGCGTATTGCCATGCTGACCACGAAGACCATGACCCATGCCCGACCGGCTCTTTCGGCGGAGATCGACCGGGCCGCGCCGCACAAGAGGGCGCTGGCAACCTACCTGCGCAACGGCGACGACGACGCGCTGCGCGGGGTCGAAATCGAGCAGAAGGGCCTGACGACGGCGGTGAATGCCGAGGGCGGCTATCTCGTCGATCCACAGACGGCGGAGACGATCCAGTCGGTGCTTCGGTCGGGCTCGAGCCTGCGGGCCGTGTCCAATGTCGTGCAGGTCGAGGCGACGTCCTTCGACGTGCTGATCGACACGACCGACACCGGCGCCGGCTGGGCCGACGAGGTGGTCGACACGTCGGAGACGGCGGCGCCGCAGATCGAGCGCATCTCGATTCCGCTGCACGAGCTGTCGGCGATGCCCAAGGCCTCGCAGCGGCTGCTGGACGATGCGGCCTTCGATGTCGAGGGCTGGCTGGCCGGCCGTATCGCGGACAAGTTTGCGCGGTCCGAGGCTGACGCCTTCATCAACGGCGACGGTTCGGGCAAGCCCGAGGGCATCCTGAGTGGCCTGGCGCTGCCTCATGCGGTGTGGAGCTGGGGGGGGCTTGGCTATGTCGCCACGGGCACCGCGGGTGATTTCGACGCGATCAATCCCGCCGACGTCATCGTCGACCTGGTCTACGCCCTGGACGCCCGCTACCGGGCCAATGGCACCTTCGTCATGAATTCCAAGACCGCGGGCGCGGTGCGGAAGATGAAGGATGCCGATGGCCGCTTCCTGTGGTCGGATGGATTGGCGGCCGGTGAGTCCGCGCGGCTGATGGGCTACCCGGTG
>CAZVQL010000311.1:0-2890 GCA_964629305.1 uncultured Roseicyclus sp. | reverse complement strand
ACAACGTGGGCGACAACGTCGGCGACTGCGCCGGCATGGCCGCCGACCTGTTCGAAACCTATGCCGTCACCGTGGTTGCGACCATGGTTCTGGCGTCCATCTTCTTCCTGGGCACCGACTGGCAGTCCACCATGATGGCCTATCCGCTGGCCATCGGCGGCGTGTGCATCCTGGCCTCCATCGCGGGCACGTACTACGTCAAGCTGAAGGACGGCTCGACCAACATCATGGGGGCGCTGTATCGCGGCTTCATCATGTCGGCCTTGTTCTCGCTGGTCGGCATCGCCATCATGACCGCGCTGATGCTGGGCTTCACCAATGAATGGACGGTCGGCGGCAGTACGTTCGGGCCGATTCACCTGTTCCTGTGCGCCGTGGTCGGTCTGGTCGTCACCGGGCTCATCATCTGGGTGACCGAATATTACACCTCGACCGAGTTCCGGCCCGTGCGCTCCGTCGCCAAGGCATCGACCACCGGGCACGCGACCAACGTCATCCAGGGCCTGGCCGTCTCGATGGAAGCGACCGCGCTGCCGGCGCTCATCATCTGCGCCGCCATCATCTGCGCCTATCTGCTGGCCGGTCTGTTCGGCATCGCCATCGCGGTGTCGGCCATGCTGGCGCTGGCGGGCATGGTCGTGGCGCTGGATGCCTACGGCCCCGTCACCGACAACGCCGGCGGCATCGCCGAAATGGCCGACCTTGACGAGAGTGTCCGCAAGACCACCGACCTTCTGGACGCGGTCGGCAACACCACCAAGGCCGTGACCAAGGGCTACGCCATCGGCTCCGCCGGTCTGGGCGCGCTGGTGCTGTTCGCCGCCTATACGTCGGATCTGGCCTACTTCACCGCCAACCCGGACACGTATCCGATGTTCGCGGGCGTCGAGGCCGACTTCTCGCTGTCCAGCCCGTTCGTCGTGGTCGGTCTGCTGGTCGGCGGTCTGCTGCCGTTCCTGTTCGGCGCCATGGGCATGACCGCCGTCGGTCGCGCCGCCAGCGCCGTCGTCAACGAAGTCCGGCGCCAGTTCAAGGAAATCCCGGGCATCATGGAAGGCACCGCGAAGCCCGATTACGGCCGCTGCGTGGACATGCTGACCAAGGCCGCGATCTGGGAGATGATCATCCCCTCGATGCTGCCGGTGCTGTCGCCCATCGCGCTGTTCTTCGTCATCCAGCTTATTGCCGGCCCGTCGGCGGCGTTCTCGGCGCTGGGTGCCATGCTGCTGGGCGTGATCATCACCGGGCTGTTCGTGGCGATCTCCATGACCGCCGGCGGCGGTGCGTGGGACAACGCCAAGAAGTACATCGAGGACGGCAACCACGGCGGCAAGGGCTCCGAGGCCCACAAGGCTGCGGTGACCGGCGATACCGTTGGCGACCCGTACAAGGACACCGCAGGCCCTGCGGTGAACCCGATGATCAAGATCACCAACATCGTCGCCCTGCTGCTGCTGGCCGTCATGGCCCACGGCGCGGCGTAGGACCGGCCGGCCCGTGTCCCGATCCGTCGGGGCCCGGGCCGGACCGTGATCGGACTCAGAAGGGGCGTGTCGGCGTGTGCCGGCCGCCCCTTTTTTATGGTTCATCACGGAAAATCGGGGAGAGGCGGACAACGGGACGATCTGGCAAACTGGTAGTTGCAACACGTCACAGACTGCCAGGGAGGCCCCGTTGTCCTATGATGATCGTACGTCGTCGCTTTGGGGGTGGGAAGGCTACCGGGTGGAGACGATCCAGCGGCGCCAAGGGCAACGCCTGGAGGTGTGGGTTTTTCTCGGCTTTGAGCGGGGTGCTGCAATGATCTGCGACGGCTGTGGTGCAGCTGTTGACGCGGTTCATGACATAGAAAGCCGTGTTGTGCGGGACCTTCCGATTCTCGACGCCGCGACATTTGTGTCAGTGCCGCGCCGCCGGGTCGCTTGCCCCGACTGTGGCCCTCGCGTTGAACGCCTGTCTTGGTTGGCGCGTTATGCCCGCGTGACAACGCGTCTCGCCGAGAGCGTCGGGCGTCTGTGCGCTGTCTTGCCCATCAAGCATGTCGCTGCCTTCTTTGGCCTGCATTGGAGCACCGTGAAGGCGATCGACACGCATCGCCTGAAGGCAGCGCTGGACCCTCCAGACCTGACGAATGTGGAGGTTCTGGCGATGGACGAGTTCGCTCTACGCAAGGGCCACCGCTACGCCACCGTCGTGATCGACCCGCGTCAACGGCGTGTTCTTTGGGTTGGGAAGGGTCGCGGGCGCGAAGATATCCGGCCGTTCTTCGATCTTCTTGGCCCCGCCGGGTGCCGGCGTATCAAGGCCGTGGCGATGGACATGAACGCCGCCTACGCTCGCGAGGTGGAAGCCCGTTGCCCCCATGCGGTCGTCGTCTATGACCTGTTTCACGTTATTGCCAAGTACGGCCGTGAGGTCATCGACCGCGTTCGTGTTGATGAAGCAAACAGATTGCGCCATGACAAGAAGGCGCGAAAGGTCATCAAGACAGCGCGCTGGCTCCTTTTGCGTAACCGAGACACGATTGAGCGGAAAGAGGATCAAGTGCGGCTCGATGAACTGCTGGACGCCAACAAATCCCTCATGACGGTCTACGTCCTCAGGGATGAGCTCAAGGACTTATGGAGAAAGTCTTCGCCTGAAGCCGCCCTAAAGGCCTGGCAAGCCTGGGCCACCAAGGCACTCCAGAGCGGTATCCCGGCCCTGATGCACTTCGCAAAGCGGCTCGAGCCCTACCTTGCCGGCATCGCCGCTGCAACCGTCTGGCGCTTGAACACAAGCGTCCTCGAAGGCATCAACAACCGCATCAAGGTCATCAAGCGCATGGCGTATGGCTTCCGCGACGACGCCTACTTCTTCCTCAAGATCCGCGCCGCCTACCCCGGAATTC
>CAZVQL010000310.1:0-2893 GCA_964629305.1 uncultured Roseicyclus sp. | reverse complement strand
TTCGCCGCCTCCCACGCCGTAAACGCCCGGTAGGTGGCGATGCGCTGGGCCCCGTATTCCGGCGTGCCGACGGGCGCGGGGTCGAGGGGGGCGAACCAGCTTTTGACCTCCTCGTAGGTCTCGACACAGGCGAGGCGGTCGCCGCCAAGCGGCTGTTGCGCCTGGGCGGCCGCGTCGCAGCTGTAATAGGCGAGGAGGAGGGCGAGGAATTGCTCCACGGGGCATGGCTCCTTTCGTAGGGGAAAGGAGACCGGGGCGGGGGCGGGCCTGTCAAGCGGGGGGCGATCACGTCTTTGGCAGGGCCGGGTCCGCGTGGGCTTGCACCCTACGAATGGTGGGTTTCACCCACCCTACGGGCGCGCGGCCTGCCCTGTGCAACCGGCGTGCGCCCGCTAGGTTGTGAGCCCCGACGCCCCGGAAGGACCAAACCCCATGTCGCTGCTCGTGCTGTTTCTTGCCACCTCGATCATCTTCCTTGTCGCCGATGCGGTGATGCTGCGCTCGGTGATCCAGCCGATCTTTGCCCGCCACCTGGGCGAGACGCTGTATGACGGGGGCTTCCGGCTGCTGCCGGCGGTGCTGTTCTACTTCACCTACATGGGCGGCGTGCTGTATTTCGCGGGCTGGCCCGCGCTGCGCGACGGCGTGCCCGCGCAGGCGGCGCTGAACGGGGCGATCCTGGGGCTGGTGGCCTATGGCACCTACGAGTTCACCAGCTGGGCGGTGATGCGCGACTGGCATCCGCAGATGGTCGCCGTCGACCTCGCCTGGGGCACGGCGGTCACGGGCCTGTCGGCCTGGGGCGGGGTCGTGGTGACGCGGATGGTGATGGGCTAGGCCGCGGTCGCGGATCAGCGGCCCTTGAGGTGGGCGACGGTCAGCATGTCGGCATCGGGCATGTTGTTGCGGCGCTGGTGCGGGATATCGCCGGCCCAGGTGTCGAAGAGCGCACCGCAGTCGAAGGCCGCGCCCCCCGCGCTGGCGATATCCGCGCAATAGATCTTGCCCAGCACCCCCGCCCCGACAAGCCCGATCGTGCCCGGCGCACAGCGCGCGAGCGCCTGGCGCACCGCGTGGAAGCGCTCGGGAAAGTGGGTGCTCGATGTTTCCTTGCGCGACCACGTCTCACCCGGGACGAGGTGCACGTGGTAATCCTGGATGCCGAAGGCCCCGACGAGGCGATTGACCGCGATATGGGTTCTCGTGACGAACACGACGGGCCGCCCGAGCCCGAGAAGCGTGGCGAACCAGCGTTTCACCTGGGCGTTGCGGTGGATCATCGCGGAGCCGAACAGATCGTGGCGGTCGATGATGCCGCTGTCGTGCAGGACGCTCCAGAGCGCCTGGCAATTCGAGGCGTCCCTGGTGAATGCGCCATCGGGGTCGGTCGCGAAGGTGCGCGCCTGCGTGGGAAGGCCGATGAAGGTCGCGGCGGCCGTCGCCGACAGGAGCTGCGTGCGAAGCTCGAGGATCTCCTCGTCCTCGAAGGCGCGGTCGCCGAACCAGATCCGCACCTGGTTTGCGACCGAGGCCGGGTCGATGTGGTCGGGGTAGCCGAGCAGTTTTCCCTCACCATCCCCGAGGCGGATGAGACAGGTCGGCAGGGATGCCTTTGCGCGGTCGAGGAAGCGGCCGAGGATCGCGTCGTCGCCGATGGCTGTGTTCCGGACGATATCGGCCAGGGTATCGGGCAATCCGCTCGCCTCGTGAT
Source organism: uncultured Roseicyclus sp. (assembly GCA_964629305.1). GTDB lineage: Bacteria > Pseudomonadota > Alphaproteobacteria > Rhodobacterales > Rhodobacteraceae > Roseicyclus. The sequence continues at coordinate 1,182 of CAZVQL010000310.1, read as the reverse complement.
CCGCGTTCCCGACGTGACAGACCGTATCGGGGGGTGTCGCGTCAAGCCCGAGCGGTCGGCATCGGGGTGGCGGCACGTGGAAAACGCGGCCCGTGTCCTTGCCGCGGGCCGCATCGGTCTTGGGACGAAACTGTCCGGCGTGCGGTCAGTCGGCCTTTTGCAGGTCGACCGCCGAGGCGCGGCCATCGCGCCCTTCGCGCAGTTCGTAGCTGACCTTCATGTTGTCGGGAAGGCCGGTCATGCCGGCCCTTTCGACGGCGGAGATATGCACGAAAACGTCCTTGCCGCCGTCATCGGGGGCAATGAAGCCATAGCCTTTGGTGGTGTTGAACCATTTCACGGTGCCGGTGGGCATCGGTCTTTCCCTCTCACGTCGTTGGTCGCCCGCGTATCCCGCGGGGGGCTTGGGTGTGGCTCGGTCCCATGGTGACCAATGTGCGGCCTTCTCGAGGGGGCGGTTCACGGGTTGAAACCTGGCATCACGTGGAAAATGATGGAGCAGGTTGCCCGAAAAACAAGGGCGGAGTGGCGCATGTCCCCCGTCTGGCCGGTTTTCGCGCGTGGGTTGAGAGGGTTCTGGGCGGATGGATGAAAAAGCGGGCGGCGTGACGGTGTGGGGGTTGAAGGCCTGCGACACCTGCCGGGCGGCGGTGAAGGGTTTGGCCGCCTCGGGGCGCGAGGTGCGGCTGGTCGACGTGCGGGCCGAGCCACTGAAGGCGGCTGAGCTTGCGCGGTTCCTCGAGGCGTTTGGCGAGGCGCTGGTGAACCGGCGCTCGACCACCTGGCGGGGTCTGTCCGAGCAAGAGCGGGCGCGCGCGCCAGAGGCCCTGCTGGCCGATCACCCGGCGCTGATGAAGCGCCCGGTGATCGAGGCGGGCGGGGCGCTTTACCTCGGCTGGGACGCCGGGGTGAGGGAAGCGCTGGGGCTCTGACGGCGGGTCACGAGCGCGTCGACCGAGAGCGGGCCTGCGCCCTTCAGCACGAGAAGCAGAAGCGGGAAGACCCAGAAGCCACGCTCGTCGATGAGGCCGTCGGCGTGGCGGTCGAACCATGCGCCCAGTTCAGCGCCATGGCCCATGACGTCGACCCAGGTCTGCACGATGACGAAGCCGATCATGCCGAGGGCTGCGAGCCGCGTGAACAGGCCCACCAGCAGAAGGATGGGCAGGATGAACTCGGCCC
>CAZVQL010000309.1:0-2895 GCA_964629305.1 uncultured Roseicyclus sp. | reverse complement strand
TCCGCGCCAGCCGCGGCGTCGCCTGCGCCTCGACGATCATCACGCTGTCGTCGCCGATGATGACGCCGGAATTCGGGTCACCCTGCGCGGTGAAGGCATAGAGGCCTTCGCCGATTTGCGTGAAGCTGATTTCCTTTTCGGTCAGGTCGCCTGCCGATGCGAAGGCCTTGGCCATTCGATTCCTCCCTCTGCTCGGGGCCAAGGTTAATGCAGATGCAACGATCCGTCCACGCGCGGTCTGCCGCTGGACAGTGCTGCTGCTGCTGCTAGGGTCTCGCGCGACCACGGGACATGAAATCAAAGGGGTGGATGATGGCGAAAGTTGCATTTCTGGGCTTGGGCGTGATGGGCGCGCCGATGGCGGCGCATCTGAAAAACGCGGGCCATGACGTGACGGTCTACAACCGCACCACGGCCAAGGCCGAGGCATGGGCCGCGAAAAACGGCGGCGCCTGGGCCGCGACCCCGCGCGAGGCGGCGGAGGGCTGCGATTTCGTCATGGCCTGTGTCGGCAATGACGATGATCTGCGCTCGGTCGTGACGGGCGAGGATGGTGCGCTGGCCGGCATGGGTGAGGGCGCGATCTTCGTCGACCATACCACGGTGTCGGCCACGGTGACGCGGGAGCTCGCCGCCGAGGCCGCGGCCAAGGGCGTGGGCTATGTCGATGCGCCCGTCTCGGGCGGGCAGGCGGGGGCCGAGAACGGCCAGCTTGCCATCATGTGCGGCGGGGCCGAGGCGCATTTCGACGCCGCCCAGCCGGTGATGGATGCCTACGCCAAGGCGACGATCCGCTTCGGCGAGGTGGGCGCGGGCCAGCTGACCAAGATGGTCAACCAGATCTGCATCGCGGGCCTCGTGCAGGCGATGTCCGAGGGGCTTTATTTCGCGATGAAGGCCGGGCTCGATCCCAAGGCGGTGGCCGGTCTGGTCAGCCAGGGCGCGGGCGGGTCCTGGCAGTTGCAGAACCGCGCGGGCACGATGGTGGACAACGAGTTCAACCACGGCTTCGCCGTCGACTGGATGCGCAAGGACCTTGGCATCGCGATCGGGCAGGCGAAGGAACTGGGCGTCTCTCTGCCCGTCACCGCGATCGTCGACCAGTTCTATGCCGATGTGCAGCAACTGGGCGGCGGCCGTTGGGATACTTCGAGCCTGATCCAGCGGTTCCGCGCGATGAACGGAGAGCTTGGCTGACCCCCTTGGCCTATCGCTTCACCGATCTTGCGGCGCTTGCGGATGCAGGCTTCGACGCGATCATCGACGTGCGCAGCCCGTCCGAGTTCGCCGAGGATCATGTGCCCGGCGCGATCTCGATGCCGGTCCTTTCGGATGCCGAGCGGGCGCAGGTCGGCACGATCTACGTGCAGGAAAGCCCCTTCAAGGCGCGCAAGATCGGCGCGGCGCTGGTTGCGCGCAACGCGGCGCGGCATATCGAAGAGCGGCTGATGGGCCATGATGGCGGCTGGCGGCCGCTTGTCTATTGCTGGCGCGGCGGGCAGCGGTCTGGCTCTTTCACCTCGATCCTGCAGCAAATCGGCTGGCGGGCCGAGGTGCTGGAGGGGGGCTACCGGACCTGGCGGCGGCATGTCGTGGCGCGGCTCTACGAGGCCGAGTTGCCGTTTCGGGTGATCCGGCTCGACGGGTTCACCGGGACGGCGAAGACCGATGTGCTGAAGCGCGTGGGTGCGCTGGGTGGGCAGGTCGTGGACCTTGAGGGGTTGGCGCGGCATCGCGGTTCTATCCTCGGCGATGTGGAGGGCGATCAGCCCGCGCAGAAGGGGTTCGAGAGCGCGCTGGTGGCGGCGCTGGAGGGGTTCGACCCCGCCCGCCCCCTGTTGGTCGAAGCTGAGTCGGCGCGCATCGGCGCGCTGCGCGTGCCGCCCGCGCTTTGGGTCGCGATGCGCGACGCGCCGCGGGTCGTGTTGGAGGCAGCACCAGGGGCGCGCGCGGGGTATCTTGCAGCGCAATACGCGGATCTCGTCGCGGATCGGGACGGGCTTACGCGCCGCCTGAACGGGCTGCGCGCGCTGGCAGGGCACGCGACGGTCGACGACTGGCTCGCGATGCTCGGCGCAGGCGACGCCGAGGGGCTGGCCGCCTCGCTGATCGAGCGGCACTACGACCCGGCCTATGGCCGCCTGCGCCGCGAGGATGACAGCCCGGTGGTCGCCCGTATCGACGCCGGCGCGCTCGATGCAGGCGCAATCGAGGCGACAGCGCGTGCGGTGCTGACGCATCTCTGACGCCTGCCCCCTTTCCCTTGGCCATCGCATTCGGTAACTCCGGCCCCGGACCCCGAGACAAGAGGCGTGGACCCATGGACAAGAGCTTTGACGCCGCTAGCGCAGAGGCGCGCATCTATGCCGAGTGGGAAGAGAAGGGCTGCTTCAAGGCGGGCGCGCATGCCAAGCCGGGGGCAGAGCCCTATGCCATCATGATCCCGCCGCCCAACGTGACGGGGGTTCTGCACGTCGGCCACGCCTTCAACAACACGCTGCAGGATGTGCTGATCCGCTGGCACCGGATGCGCGGCTTCGACACGCTGTGGCAGCCGGGCACCGACCATGCCGGCATCGCGACGCAGATGGTCGTCGAGCGCGAGCTGGCGAAAGAGGGCAAATCCCGCCGCGACATGACGCGGGAAGAGTTCCTGTCCCATGTCTGGGCGTGGAAGCAGAAATCGGGCGGCACGATCCGCCAGCAGCTCAAGCGCCTCGGCGCCTCCTGCGACTGGTCGCGCGAGGCGTTCACCATGTCGGGTGCCGAGGGTGCGCCCGAGGGTGAAGAGGGCAACTTTCACGATGCCGTCATCAAGGTCTTCGTGGACATGTACGAGAAGGGGTTCATCTACCGCGGCAAGCGGCTGGTGAACTGGGACCCGCATTTCGAGAC
>CAZVQL010000308.1:0-2917 GCA_964629305.1 uncultured Roseicyclus sp. | reverse complement strand
TGCGCGACGCCATCGCGCGCGTGGCCGAGCGGGCGGGGGCCTGAGGCGGTGGCGCTGACGCGGGATATTCAGGCGATGCCGGATGTCGTGGCCGAAGCGCCGGAGGCGCAGGGGCTGCGCGAGGCCCACGAGAGGCGCGCGCCCCATCCGCGCCGCGACGACCCGGGCTGGATCGACCGGGCGAAGCGGCAGGCCCGGCCGCGGGCGGGGGAGACATGACCACGCCGCGGCGTTCGAAGGACTGACGCGGGGGATCATGGTCAGACCGATCCGCCTTGTCTCCGGCTTTCTCACGGTCGGGTTCTGGACCCTGACGAGCCGCGTTCTGGGCTTCGTGCGCGACATCCTGATCGCGGCCTTCATCGGCGCGGGCCCGGTGGCCGAGGCGTTCCTCGTAGCCTTTTCGCTGCCCAACATGTTCCGCCGCTTCTTCGCCGAAGGCGCGTTCAACACGGCCTTCGTGCCGCTTTTTTCCAAGAAGCTCGAGGCGGGCGACGCGCCCGCGCGCTTCGCGCAGGACGCGTTCTCGGGGCTCGCGACGGTGCTGATCGGGCTGACGCTGCTGGCGCAGGTGGTCATGCCCTGGCTGGTGCTGGCCATGGCGGCGGGCTTCGCGGGGGACGAACGGCTGGCGCTGGCCACGGCCTTCGGGCGGATCGCGTTCGTCTACATCCTGTTCATCTCGCTGGCGGCCCTTCTGTCGGGCCTGCTGAACGCCACGGGGCGCTTCGCTGCCGCGGCCGCCGCGCCGCTGCTGCTGAACCTCGTCCTGATCGCAGCCCTTCTGGTGGCCGAGAGCGGCCTTCTTGCGGAGGCCGCAACGATCGGCGGCCTGCCCGCGGGGCTGGACGGGCTGCACCATGGCACGCTGCTGACCTGGGGCGTGCCGCTCGCGGGCGCGGCGCAACTGGCCCTCGTGTGGGTCGCGGCGGCGCGGGCGGGGTTCCGCCTGACGTTCAGCCTGCCGCGGCTGACGCCCGACATGCGGAAGCTCGGCCTGATCGCGCTTCCGGCGATGCTGGCGGGGGGCGTGGTGCAGATCAACCTGCTGGTGGGCCGGCAGGTGGCGAGCTTCTACGAGGGGGCCATCGCCTGGCTGTCCTTCGCCGACCGGCTCTACCAGTTGCCGCTGGGCGTGGTGGGCATCGCCATCGCGGTCGTGCTCTTACCGGACCTGTCGCGGCGGCTGCGCGCGGGCGACGACGCGGGCGGGCGCGACGCGCTGAGCCGGGCGGGCGAGATCGCGCTGGCGCTGACGATCCCGTCCGCCGTGGCGCTGATGGTGATGCCGGTGCCCATCGTCTCGGTCCTGTTCGAGCGCGGGGCCTTCGGGCCCGACGACACCGCCGCCACGGCGCTGGCGCTTGCCGTCTACGCCGCGGGCCTGCCGGCCTTCGTGCTGCAAAAGGTGCTCCAGCCGCTCTATTTCGCGCGCGAGGACACCGCGACGCCGTTCCGCTACGCGGTCGTGGCGATGGTGGTGAATGCCGTCGCCGCGGTCGGCTTCGCCTGGCTCCTGGGCTTCATCGGGGCGGCCATCGGCACGACGCTGGCGGCCTGGGCCATGGTCTGGCTGCTCCTGCGCGGGCGGCGCGACATGGGCGAGGTGGCGCGCTTCGACGACCGCTTCGTGCGGCGGCTCTGGCGGATCGTGGCGGCCGCAGCGCTGATGGGCGCGGGGCTCTGGGCCGGTCTGCTCGTCTGGGGGCCGCTTCTGGGCCTGCCGGGGTGGAAATTCCTGGGCCTCGCGATCCTCGTCTTCGGCGGCATCGCGGTCTACGGCATCCTCGGACAGCTTCTGGGCGCGTTTCGCCTGTCGGAGTTCCGGCGCGCGCTGCGCCGCTAACGCTGGCGAAGCTTCGCCATGGCCCGGCTCCAGCCGCCGGGACTGACCACGAAGGACAGGAGGAACCCGGCGGCAAACCCGGTGAGATCGGCCACCACATTGCCGAAATCGCTCTGGATCACGCCGAAGACGATCTGGATCGCCAGGAGCGCGCCGATCAGGCCGAAGGCGCGCATCTGGTTCTCGCCCCGGCGCCCGGCATCGACCCACATCAGGAACGTGAAGGCCCCGATCAGACCGTAGACGCCCGGATAGCCGCCGACGAGGGGAAAGGGGCTGTTCAGCAGGAGCACGTAGCCCAGCGCGCCCGCCACGGCCGAGACCCAGAAGATCGCGACAAAGGCCAGAGGAGAGAAGACCTCGGCCACCATCTTGCCGATGGCCAGGATGAAGACGACGACGAAGGCCGCGTGAACGAAGCCCCCATGGATCAGTGGGTAGGTGACGAAGCGCAGAAGGTGCTCGGGCGGGAAACGGAGATTGGCCAGCATCCAGTCGGCGACCTCGTCGAGGACGGCATAGTCCTGCATCGCCGCGAGCCGCCAGCCGACCCCGCCCTGCCCGCCCAGGAACCCGGCCGTAGCGAGCTGGAACATCCCTTCGAGCCCGGCGATGACGACGGCAAGCGCAACCACCACCGGCGGCAGCGCGTTGAAGGGCGAGACATTGTGGTTTTCCATGCGACTTCCCCGGGGCCTCGGTTGACGGCACCCGGACCCCTCGGTAAGCGATGCCGCGCCGCTTGGCCAGTGGGCCGGGCGCGAAGGCGGAGAGGTGCTGCATGGCCGAGGCTCAGTTCACCCCCAGGGTCTTTTCCGGCATCCAGCCCTCGGGCGGGCTGACGCTGGGCAATTACCTCGGCGCGATGAAGCGCTTCGTGGACATGCAGGATGCCGGGACGCATCAGACGATCTACTGCATGGTCGACATGCACGCGATCACCGCGAAACTGATCGACGGGGACACGCTCAGGCACAACACGCGCGAGCTGTGCGCCGGGTTCCTCGCCGCGGGGATCGACCCGGAGAAATCCATCCTGATCAACCAGAGCCAGGTGCCGGAACATGCGCA
>CAZVQL010000307.1:0-2918 GCA_964629305.1 uncultured Roseicyclus sp. | reverse complement strand
TGTTCCTCGGCAACGACGGCTTGAACAACGGGCGCGGTCTTCTTTGGGTGTTGGATTTCACCCAGAACTGACCCACTAGGCGGCGAATTTTTCACTGAGAATTGACCCATGTTCTTACCGTTCCCTGACGGCCACCGATCAGGGAGATTTGGAGTGATTGACATGGGATTTTTGAAAACCATCCGGAAGTGGGCTTTGCGCGACAAGGTACCCCTTCGCGAGATTGCGCGGCGTACGGGCCTGTCTCGGAATACGATCCGGAGGTATCTGCGTGAGGGCGTCGTTGAGCCAAAATTCAAGACGCCGCCACGATCGAGCAAGCTGGACCCCTATGCGGATCGGCTTGCGGCGCGTCTGTCATCGCGGATGCGCACACCGCGCAAAGAGCGCGAGAGCATCAAGACGATTTATGAGTATCTTGTCGAGCTTGGCTACGATGGGTCTTACGGGCGGGTTGCGGCCTTTGCCCGTGCCTGGCACGCCGAGCGGCATGTGATCGAGCAGACGGTTGGGCGCGGTGCTTATGTGCCGTTGGTGTTCCAGCCTGGTGAAGCCTTTCAATTCGACTGGAGCGAGGACTGGGCCACGATTGGTGGTGAGCGGGTCAAACTTCAGGTCGCGCATACGAAATTGTCGCACAGCCGAGCGTTTGTGGTTCGGGCCTATCTTCTGCAGACGCACGAGATGCTGTTTGACGCCCACTGGCACGCGTTCCGCGTCTTTGGCGGTGTTCCTAGCCGTGGCATTTACGACAACATGAAAACGGCCGTTGATCGTGTTGGGCGCGGCAAGCAGCGTGATATCAACGCGCGGTTCACGGCGATGACGAGCCATTACGTGTACGAGGCGACATTCTGCAACCCGGCTGCCGGGTGGGAGAAGGGCCAGGTCGAAAAGAACGTTCAGGACGCCCGGCACCGCCTGTGGCAGATCATGCCGGTCTTCGAGACCCTCGACGAGCTGAACGAATGGCTGGAGCATCGTTGCATTGCCCTATGGGCAGAGACGCCACATCAGACCCTGCCTGGGTCCATTGCGGATGTTTGGGAGGCTGAGAAGCCGTCGCTCATGGTCTTGCCGCCCGCCTTTGACGGGTTCGTGGAGCGCAGCACGCGTGTGTCGCCGACGTGTTTGGTGACCTTCGAGCGCATCCGGTACAGCGTACCTGCCAGCTTCGCAAACCGCCCCGTCAGCCTGCGTATTTACCCCGACCGGTTGGTTGTCATGGCCGAGGGGCAAGAGGTCTGCACCCATGACCGCATCATAGAACGATCGCATAAGAAGCCAGGTCGGGTCGTCTATGACTGGCGGCACTATCTCGCTGTTATTCAACGCAAACCTGGCGCACTGCGCAACGGCGCACCATTCACGGAAATGCCCGATGCCTTCCGGCGCTTGCAGGACCACATGCTGCGCAAGGAAGGGGGAGACCGTGAGATGGTCGATATCCTGTCGCTCGTGCTCCAACATGACGAAGAGGCTGTCTTGTGCGCGGTCGAGCTTGCGCTTGAAGCTGGCGTGCCCACCAAGACCCATATCTTGAACCTGCTCCACAGGTTGTTGGATCCCAAGCGACCGGATCAACCGGAAATCAACACACCGGACGCGCTTGCGCTGGAGAAGGCCCCCAAGGCCGATGTGGATCGCTATGATGGCCTGAGGCAGCCCAAGGAGAAGCGCGATGCGTCATGATCCAGCAGGCGCCTCGATCGTGATCATGTTACGCAGCCTCAAGCTGCATGGCATGGCCCAGGCCGTCGATGACCTTATGGCGCAAGGGGCACCCGCCTTCGAGGCTGCGACACCGGTCTTGTCGCAATTGCTCAAGGCGGAGATGGCCGAGCGGGAAGTTCGGTCGATCGCATACCACATGAAGGTTGCACGCTTCCCGGCCTACAAGGACCTTGCGGGCTTCACCTTCGCCTCCAGCGAAATCGACGAGGCGACCGTCCGTCAGCTGCATCGCGGGGAGTTCATGGAAAGTGCCGAAAATGTCGTACTCATTGGCGGCCCTGGAACCGGCAAAAGCCATGTCGCAACGGCCATCGGTGTGCACGCCATCGAGCACCATCGGCGCAAGGTGCGCTTCTTCTCAACGGTAGAGCTCGTCAACGCGCTGGAGCAAGAGAAGGCCAACGGCAAGACAGGCAAGATGGCCGAGATGCTGACCAAGATCGACCTCGTGATCCTCGACGAGCTTGGCTACCTGCCGTTCAGCGCTTCAGGTGGTGCCTTGCTGTTCCACCTGCTCAGCAAACTCTACGAGCGAACCAGCGTCATCATCACGACCAACCTCAGCTTCGCCGAATGGGCCCAAGTCTTCGGGGATGCCAAAATGACAACCGCGCTCCTCGACCGCCTCACGCACCGCTGCCACATCTTGGAAACTGGGAACGACAGCTACCGCTTCAAAGCCAGTTCCAAGGCTGCAAAGACGAAGCGAAAGGAGGGACCCGCATTGACCAAAACCTAACCGCTGATAACCTACCTAGGTGGGTCAAATCTCGGTGAAAATGCCGGGTCAGTTCTCAGTGAAAATCAACACTGGGCCGTTAAGTCGGCGATGGCTTGTTCTGCCCCGCTATCCGATGCCTCGACGGGCCGCGCGCGCAGGTCGTCGAGTTCCGCCCGTAGCGTCGCGAGGCTCTCCATCAGCGCCAGTTCCGACGCGGAGGGGCCGGTCTCGGCCGGTGGCGGCGGCGCAGGCTCGGCGATGGGCATGGGGGCCAGGTCGCCGAAGCCCGATCCCGCGGTCTGGAATTCTTCCGGGGCTGCGGTCGGCAGGGGCGCTTCCGGCGATGGTTGCAGGGTGGCCCAGGCCAGACCGCCCACAGCAACGATCCCGGCCACGCCGAGGATGGCGGCCAGCGGGGATGGCCGTGCGGCACCGCGCTTCTTGTCGCCTGTCGCTTCAAGGG
>CAZVQL010000306.1:0-2923 GCA_964629305.1 uncultured Roseicyclus sp. | reverse complement strand
TCTCCGAACGGCAGGTCCGTATCGCCGGACTGAATTGCCATACCGCGCCTCGCGTGCCTGTCGGAGCCTCCCGTATGGGTTTGGCTGGCGAAAGGGGACGTCAGGGCTTCCTGCAATTCGCACAGCAGAGCCCGCGCAGTCCACGGCGTGGTATGATTTCCGGGCGGCATCGGGGGTTCGAACCCCATCGGCCCGAGATACCGTCAGGAGGCATGGCCAGGGCGCGGGTGTGCGCCCTGGCACGCTGTCCTAGCCCTTGTAGCGCTTGATCTCGCCGGACTTCAGCCGGGCGACATAGCTGCCCAGTTCTCCCTTCACGATCGGCATGAGAAGGTAGAGCGCGATGATATTGACGATCGCCATGGAGAAGAGCATCGCGTCGGAGAAGTCGATCACCGGCCCCAGGTTGGCCGAAGCCCCGATCACGATGAAGACGCAGAAGATCAGCTTGAAGATCACCTCCTTCGTCGCGCCTTCTCCGAACAGGTAGGTCCAGGCCTTCAGCCCGTAATAGGACCACGAGATCATCGTGGAGAAGGCGAAAAGCACCACCGCGACCGCCAGCAGGACGGGGAACCACGAGAACGCCTGCGCGTAGGCCGCCGAGGTCAACTGCACGCCCGAGACATCGCCCTCGGTCGCGATCCGGCCCGCTTCGGCATTCCAGATGTAGAGGCCGGTTTCCGGGTCGAGCTGGAGAACGCCGGTGATGACGATCACCAGTGCGGTCATGGTGCAGATGACCACCGTGTCGATGAACGGCTCGAGCAGGGCGACGTAGCCCTCCGTCACCGGTTCCTTGGTCCGCACGGCGGAATGCGCGATAGCCGCCGAGCCGATCCCCGCCTCGTTCGAGAACGCGGCGCGCCGGAAGCCCTGGATCAGCGCCCCGGTGAAGCCGCCGACAACCCCGAGCCCGGTGAAGGCGCCGAGGAAGATCTGCCCGAAGGCCCATCCGATCATGTCCCAGTTCATCGCCAGGATGATCAGCGACACCACCACGTAGAAGATCCCCATGAACGGCACGACCTTTTCGGTCACCTTCGCGATCGACTTGATCCCGCCGACGATCACCGCGAACGTCACGCCCGCGATGAGAAGGCCGGTGATCCAGCCCGGATAGTCACCGATGACCCCGGAGAGTTGTGCATGGGCCTGGTTGGCCTGGAACATGTTGCCGCCGCCCAGCGCGCCGAGGATCGTGAAGATGCAGAACAGCACGGCAAGGATCGGCCCGCCGGGCAGCCCACGCTCCTTGAAGCCCTTGGTGATGTAGTACATCGGCCCGCCAGAGACGGTTCCGTCTGGGTATTCGTTGCGATACTTAACGCCGAGCGTGCATTCGGTGAACTTCGTCGCCATCCCGAAAAGCCCGGCGACCACCATCCAGAAGGTCGCGCCCGGACCCCCGATGGACACGGCCACCGCGACGCCCGCGATGTTGCCGAGGCCGACCGTGCCGGAAAGCGCCGTGGCCAGCGCCTGGAAATGGCTGACCTCGCCAGCGTCGTTGGGGTCGGAATAGTCGCCCCGCACAAGCTTGATCGAGTGCCAGAATCCCTTGAGCTGGATGAATCCGAAGTAAAACGTGAAGACGAGCGCGCCGACCACGAGCCAGAGCGCGATCCAGCTGAAATTCGTCCCCGGCAGGGGCGCGAAGATGAAGCCGACATACCATCCGGTGTAATCGGCGAAGATTCGGTTGATGGTCTCGTCGATGTTTTGCGCGGCGGCAGGCCCTGATGAGAGAAGCGCGGACGCGAGGGCTGCGACGAGGGTCGCGGCACGAGCGGTCGCGTGACGTGTCATATGCATGGGACGCTCCTTCAGGGCACGATGACGGTGGGGACGGGGGCAAGCTGGGCGAGGCCCAGCGGCACGGAGCCGAAGATCCGCGCGCCGAGAGCGTTGCCGCCCGCACGGCCGACGAAGATCATGCTGGCGCCGATCCGCTCGACCGTTTCCACGACGATCTCGACGACCTGCCCATAGCGGATCTCGCTGTCCGCCGTGACGCCGGAGGCGCGGACGCGCTCCAACGCCGGGACGATCACGGCGGCCTCCGCACGGCTCACCTCCTCGCGCCTGCGCTTGTGACGTTGCTCCAGTTCCTCCGGCGTGAGGAAGGAATAGGGCGACCATTCCAGCACGTGCAGGATGTGCACCGACGCGCCCGATTTCGCCGCCTGTGCGGTGGCGTAGTCGAGCACATGGTGCCGTCCGTCGCCCTCGTAGGCGACGACATAGGTTTCTGCTGCCATGTTTTCTCTCTCTGTCCCTTGAGTTGCTTGCGCTGTCCCGAACTCGTCCGCACACGCTGCCACCAAAGGGACAGACCTCCAGCCTGAGCCCGTCGGGGGGCATTCGTCCAGAAAAAGGCCGCTCCGATAGCTTGAGACAGGAGTAATGCCGGGTTTCGATAGCGAAAGGCGGGAGCGACGGCCCCAATCCGGGCGCAGTGACGGTTTTTCGGGCGCAACTCATGCGGGATTGCGCTGCGCCGCGTCAGGTGGACCCTGGCAGACCGGGCAGGATACGAGCCCAGAGAATCCCGCAAATCGGCGCGTCAGGATCGCTGGGAGCGGCAAGGGGCGCGGGTGGGAAATTCCGACGGACGACCGGGATCACCCCTCGCCGCGGCCAATTCCGGCAAGCTCGACAGCGTTCGAGATCTTGGGCGGGGTGCGGCAGCCATCCGTCGGGCTTTTTGCGAAATCCGATGCGATGCATTTGCCGCCAGAGATGGGCCCTATGCCCGGCTGCGCTGCAACGAAGAGTTGTTTGGTGGCAAGGGATTTGGGCGATCATGGACGCCGCGGGTACACCGGTCCGGTTCGTCCAGTGAGCAGAAAATATCCACTGAAGAGGCGAAGGTCCGCGTCAGCCTCGAAATCACTTCCGAATGCGCCGATCAGACAGACGG
>CAZVQL010000305.1:0-2923 GCA_964629305.1 uncultured Roseicyclus sp. | reverse complement strand
CCGACGCGCTGCGCGAGCAGGGCTGCCTGCACCCGCACCCGGAGCAGGTCACCGACGAGGTCTTCCTCGCGAGCGCGTTCTTCGACCGGCGCGACCTGGTGCAGGTCAAGTACGAGATGCTGCGCCGCGTGCGTGTGGACGGACACTCGGTCAGCCAAAGCGCGGCGGGCTTCGGCCTGTCGCGACCGTCGTACTACCAGGCGCTGGCGGCCTTTGATGCGGGCGGCCTGCCGGCGCTGCTGCCCAAGAAGCCCGGGCCGAGGCGGGCGCACAAGCTGTCCGAGGCGGTGATGACGGCCCTGCTGGAGGCGCTCGCCGAGGAGCCGGCGCTCGGCCCACGGGAGCTCGTCGAGCTGGCCGAGGCGCGCTTCGGCCTCTCGGTGCACCGCCGCAGCATCGAGCGCGCCCTGGCGCGGCAGGAAAAAAAACGGCGATGACAGGCGACCCGACAGCATCGCCGACGCGCACAGCGCGCAGGTCCGAGTACGCGGAGCGCTACGAGGTGCTGCGCACCCATGCCGTTGCCGATCACGCCTCGGCGAGCCGCGACGGGCTGGTCGTGCTGCTGCGCCAGGGCGTCGCGGCCTGGATGGCTGCCTGGTCCCGGTTGCCGGCGCCCTGGAGACCATCAGCGCCGCCGGCGCAGACCGCGCGCCAGCCGTCCTCGCCCTCGCCGTTGTCGGATGAGGCGAGCCCGGAGGTGGTGCGAATCCTCGCCGCCATGACCTTGAGCCACCTCCGCGAGGTGCCTGCATGACCCAGCCGCTCCACCAGAAGGTGACCGCCAGCCACCTGCGGCGCGAGGCGTACCTGTATGTGCGTCAGTCCACCGTGCGGCAGGTCTTCGAGAACACCGAGAGCACGCGGCGCCAGTACGCGTTGCGCGAGCGGGCGGTGGCGCTGGGCTGGCCGATCGAGCGCGTGCACGTGATCGATACCGACCTGGGCAAGTCCGGCGCCTCGAGCGCCGACCGCGAAGGCTTCCAGGCGCTGGTGAGCGCGGTCGGTCTGGGGCGTGCCGGGATCGTGCTCGGGCTCGAGGTCTCGCGTCTGGCGCGCAACTCCACCGACTGGCATCGGCTGCTGGAGATCTGTGCGCTGACCGACACGCTGATCCTCGACGAGGACGGCATCTACAATCCAAGCGACTTCAACGACCGCTTGCTGCTGGGGCTGAAGGGCACGATGTCCGACGCCGAGCTGCATGTGCTGCGCGCGCGGCTGCGTGGCGGCATCCTCAACCAGGCGCGTCGCGGCGCGCTGAAGACGCCGCTGCCGGTCGGCCTCGTGTATGACGCCGCCGACAACGTCGTGCTCGACCCCGACAGCCAGGTCCGCACGAGCATCGCCCACCTGTTTGAGACCTTCGCGCGGACCGGCTCGGCGACTGCCACGGTCAAGCACTTCCGTGAGCAGGAGCTGCGCTTCCCGCGCCGCCCGCGCGGTGGCCCGCACAAGGGCGAGCTGCTCTGGGAGGAACTGCGCCACTGGCGCGTGCTGCGCGTGCTGCACAATCCGCGCTACGCGGGCGCGTTCTGCTTCGGGCGCACACACACGCACCAGCGCCCGGGCGAGCGCATCGAGATCGAGGTACTCCCGCGCGAGGAGTGGATTGCGCTGTTTCCCGACGCGCACCCGGGCTACATCACCTGGGAGCAGTTCGAGGCCAACCTCGTGCGGCTGCGCGACAATGCCCAGGCCCACGGCGCCGAGCGCCGCAAGAGCCCACCCCGTGAAGGACCCGCGCTGCTCCAGGGCCTGGCGGTCTGCGGCGTCTGCGGCCGGCGGATGACGGTGCGCTACCACACGCGCAAGGGCCGGCAGTGGCCCGAGTATGTGTGCCAGCGCGAGGGCATCGAGACCGCCACGGCGCGGTGCCAGTCCATCCCGGGCTCGGGGATCGACGAGGCCATCGGCCGGCTGCTCGTTGAAACGGTCACCCCGGTCACCTTGGAGGTCGCGCTCCAGGTCCAGGCCGAGCTCGAAGCAGGTGCCGAGGAAGCCGATGCCTTGCGCCGCCAGCGGGTCGAGCGCGCGCGCCACGCGGCCGACCTGGCGCGCCGCCGTTTCATGGAGGCCGACCCGGCCAACCGCCTCGTCGTCGACGTGCTCGAGGCGGAGTGGAACGAAAAACTGCGCGCCTTGCACGACGCGCAGGAAGAGTTCGAGCAGCGCCGTGGCGAGGACCACCTGACGCTCGATGACGGTCGGCGCGAGGCGATCCTCGCGCTCGCCACCGACTTCCCGCGGCTGTGGCACGACCCGAAGACGCCGCAACGCGAGCGCAAGCGCATGGTGCGCCTGCTCCTTGAGGACGTCACGCTGACCAAGGGCGATGCCATTGCCGCCGGCGTGCGCTTCCGCGGCGGCGCCAGCCGAAGCCTGACGCTGGCGCTCGCGCAACCCGCGTGGCAGCTGCGTCAGACCTCGACCGCCGTCGTCGCCGAGATCGATGCCCTGCTCGATGACCACACCGAGGGCGAGATCGCGGGTATTCTCAACGCGCGCGGCCGCGTCTCCGGAGAGGGCTTGCCCTTCCACGCCTGCATGGTGCAACGGCTGCGACGCGACTACCAGCTCAAGACGCGCTACGACCGCCTGCGCGAGGATGGCATGCTGACCCTCGAGGAGACTGCCGACCTGCTTGGTGTCTCGGCCCACACGGTCAAGATCTGGCGTCGGCGCGGACTGCTGCTCGCCCACGCCTACAACGACAAGAACGAGTGCCTGTACGAGCACCCCGGCGACGATCCGCCGGGCAAGCAGCAAGGCAGCAGGCTCTCGCAGCGACGGCGCTTCCCGCCGGTCGCGTCAAACCCTACGAAAGAGGTGCAATGTGAAGCGTAGCCCTTGCCCTGCGGGCGATAGGGGCGCGCATGGATCAACGCGATGCCGAGCTTCGCGCACACCAGCGCCAGATGGC
>CAZVQL010000304.1:0-2931 GCA_964629305.1 uncultured Roseicyclus sp. | reverse complement strand
TGAAGATCCGCGCGGCCTATATCGCGGCCATCGAGAATGGCGACGTGGGCGCCTTCGCCTCTCAGGGGTTCATCGCGGGCTACGTCCGGTCCTACGCGCGCTATCTTGGCATCGATCCCGACTGGACATTCCGCCGCTTCTGCGAAGAGACCGGCTTTCACGGCGTGCATGGTGCCGGCGGCAGCCAGGCAAAGGCGGCCAAGCGTTCGGTCGGCTCGGCGCCGCAGGGGCGGATGGACCCCAACGAGGTGATGCAGGGCACGCGGATCAGTTTCGCGCCCGAGCGCACGTCGCTCTTCTCGGGGATCGAGCCGGGCGCGCTCGGCTCGGCGGCGGTGCTGATCGCGCTGGTGATGGGCCTTGGCTACGGGGCCTGGGCGGTGCTGCATGACATCCAGCGGTTGCAGATCGCACCCGTGGACGAGGCACCGGTCCCGCTGGCGCAGCTCGACCCGCTGGCGGGCGCGACCGAAGGCGCCTTCGACGTGGCGCAGGATTTCGACATCGCGGTGCCGTCCGCCGAGCGGATGGAGCGGCTTTACCGCCCGCAGGCGCTGGAAGCGCCGGTGCTGACCCCGCGCGACGAGGCATTGGCGACGCTGGACCCCGACGAGGTCGGCACGCTGGGCGGGTTGCAAAGCGCACCCTCTCGCGCGGCGCCGCCGCGGCTGGCTGGCGTGACAGAGACGGCGGACGACCCGTCGGAGACCGCGCCGGCGGTGCAGGTCACGCAAGCCGCGCCGAGCGACGAGTTGGTGATCTTCGCCGTGCGGCCCTCGTGGATCCGGGTGACCTCGGCCTCGGGGGCGACGCTGTTCGAAGGCACGCTGAACCGCGGCGACAGCTACACCGTGGCGGATGCCGAGGCCGCGCCGCTGCTGCGCTCGGGGAATGCGGGCTCGATCTATTTCGTGGTGAACGGCGTGACCATGGGCCCCGCCGGGCCCGGCGCCACCATCGCGCGGAACGTGGAACTGACCGCCGATGCGATCAGCACGAATTTCGCCATGGCCGATGCCACCGCGGACCCCGACCTGCCCGAGGTCGCGGCGCTGGTTCTCGGTACGGGCGAGGCGGAATAACGCGGGCGCGCCGCGCCCCGTTGTCCAGCGCGCCTGACAGGTCTATCCTTGGATCGAAATCGCCAGACGATCCAAGACGACCGGAGAAGGCCCGCCCCCATGTCCCACAATCCCGTCCGCCCGTGGCGTAACATCGACCGCCGCAAGAGCCGCCAGATCCATGTCGGCCCGGTGCCGGTGGGCGGTGATGCGCCGATCACGGTGCAGACCATGACCAACACGCTGACGACCGACGTGAAGGCGACGGTCGAGCAGATCCAGCGCTGCGCCGAGGCGGGCGCGGATATCGTGCGGGTGTCCGTGCCGGACGAGGCGAGCGCAAAGGCGCTGAAGGAGATCGTGCGCGAAAGCCCCGTGCCGCTCGTGGCCGACATCCATTTCCACTACAAGCGCGGGATCGAAGCTGCCGAGGCCGGGGCCGCCTGTCTCAGGATCAACCCGGGCAACATCGGCAGTCAGGACCGCGTGCGCGAGGTGATCCGCGCGGCCCGCGACCACGGCTGTTCCATCCGGATCGGGGTGAATGCCGGGTCGCTCGAGAAGCACCTGCTCGACAAGTATGGCGAGCCGTGCCCGGACGCGATGGTCGAAAGCGGGATGGATCACATCAAGATCCTGGAAGACAACGACTTCCTGAACTTCAAGATCTCGATGAAGGCCTCGGACGTGTTCATGACGATGGCCGCCTACCAGCAGCTGGCCGAGCAGACCGATGCGCCGTTCCACCTCGGCATCACCGAGGCGGGCGGGTTCGTCGGCGGCACGGTGAAATCGGCCATCGGGTTGGGCAACCTGTTGTGGATGGGTCTGGGCGACACGCTGCGCGTCAGCCTGTCGGCCGATCCGGTGGAAGAGGTGAAGATCGGCTTCGAGATCCTGAAGTCGCTGGGCCTGCGCCACCGCGGCGTCAACATCATCTCGTGCCCGTCCTGCGCGCGGCAGGGGTTCGACGTGATCAAGACGGTCGAGGCGCTGGAGAAGCGGCTTGAGCATATCAAGACGCCCATGAGCCTCAGCATCATCGGCTGCGTCGTGAACGGGCCGGGTGAGGCGCTGATGACCGATGTGGGTTTCACCGGCGGTGGAGCAGGGTCGGGGATGGTCTATCTTGCGGGCAAGCAGAGCCACAAGATGTCGAACGACCAGATGATCGAGCACATCGTGGAACAGGTCGAGAAGAAGGCGGAAGAGCTGGAAGCGGCCCGCGCGGCCGAGGTTCAGGCCGCCGAGTAAGGGGAGTGCGGGTGGCTTGGCGCCACCCGCGGTGTCACGTCAGAAGCGCAGGGCGAGGTTAAGACCAACGGTCAGCGCGTCGACGTCGGTCCCGGCGGCCGGGCCGCTGAAATCCTCGAAATGGTGCTGCAGCACCTCGACGCCCAGCACGACACGCTCGGAGACGAGGAAGTCGGCGCCGACCCCGTAGAAATAGCCGCTGCTCGACTCGGTGGTCAGGCCGGCCGGCGTGACCTCGATATCGGCATAGCCGGCGGTGCCGTAGATCAGCGCCTGACCGGCGTCAAAACCGGCCTCGACGCCCAGACGCAGCAGGCTGTCGTAGTCGATCGGGCCGGCCAAGGGGCCTGCCGCGACGGTGCCGTCGCCGACCATGTAGTCCAACTCGCCCCCCAGCACGAACGTGCCGAAGTCATGGCGATACCCCGCGAAGACGCCGTAGAGCGTGCCGTCGATGTCGGCCACGCCGGTACTGGTCAAATCGCCCGAGAGGTTGTCGAGCTGCAGACCGGCGTAGAATCCAGACCAGTCGGTGGAGGGCGCGACCGGCGCCACGACGACCGGTGGAGCCGGGGGCGGGGCCGTGCCTCCGGCGAAAGCGGGTGCGGCGACGAGC
>CAZVQL010000303.1:0-2934 GCA_964629305.1 uncultured Roseicyclus sp. | reverse complement strand
ACCAGTTCGCCCATCGCCACCTCGGTCGTCTGCACCATGACGGTGCCGTCGGGCGCCAGCGTGACGGTGAGCGGTTCCTCCTCCTCCGACGGCAGGGCCTCGGCCGACGTGTCGGGCAGGTCGATGGGCACGCCCACGGTCATGAGGGGTGCGGCGACCATGAAGATGATCAGCAGACACAACATCACGTCCACGAAGGGTGTGACGTTGATCTCGGACATGGGTCGCGCGCCGCGACTGCCGCGCCCGCGTCTGCGGCGCGCCCCGTCTGGCTTTGCGACCGAGGCCCCCATCAGTCGAGCTGCCGCGACAGGAGGGTGGAGAACTCGTCGGCAAAGCCCTCGTAACTGCCGATCAACCTGTCGGCGTCACTGCTGAGCTTGTTGTAGAAAATCACCGCCGGGATGGCCGCCAGAAGGCCGAGACCCGTGGCCAGCAGCGCCTCGGCGATGCCGGGGGCCACGACCGCCAGCGAGGTGTTTCCGGAAATCGCGATCTCCTGAAAGGACCGCATGATGCCCCAGACCGTGCCGAAGAGGCCCACGAACGGCGCCGTGGCGCCCGTGGTGGCGAGGAAGTTCAGCCCCTTGGTCAGCCGCTCGTTCTCCCGCGCGATGGCCACATCCATCGACCGGTCCACCCGCTGTTGCACCCCGGGGATCAACGCGCCGTCATCGCGCAGCGACCGGCGCCATTCCGTCATGCCGGCCACGAACACGCGCTCTGAGGCACTGCGCGGGGCGGCCGCGACCTGATCGTAAAGCTCGTCCAG
The DNA here is from genome assembly GCA_964629305.1 of uncultured Roseicyclus sp. GTDB lineage: Bacteria > Pseudomonadota > Alphaproteobacteria > Rhodobacterales > Rhodobacteraceae > Roseicyclus. The sequence goes on along the minus strand of CAZVQL010000303.1, from coordinate 2,162 downwards.
CGGCTCACCCGACCAGAACGCGGCATCGAAGGCCTGCGCGTTGGCTCGCGCACGGCGGTAGAGCGCGTATTTCGAGAATGTGATCGCCCAGACATAGACCGAAGCCACGATCAGCGCGATCATCACAAGTTGCACCGTCAGCGACGCACGGAAAAACAGCGCAATGAGGGTAAAATCCGCCTCATGCGCTATCGCAAGCGTTTCAGTTTCCATTCCTGATCTGCAATCCTCTGGCCCGGCCTCGATAATGGGCGCACCGCGTTAATGCGTGTTTTTCGCGCCTCATTAAGGTGTAGTTTACCAGCTTCCAATGGTGTTGGCGAACACTTCTCGGTCATACACCGTCATCTGCCGTGATCCGGCCGAGTTTTGCGCGAATATCCGCCGGAAGGCGGGTGGCGCGGCCCTCCGGGTTCAGCACCACGACCTTCACCAGTGCTTCGAGCAGCACCTCATCGCCGCGAAGCACCCTTTGCGGCATGTCGAAGCTTGCCCCTTTCAGGCCGCTGGCACGGGTCTCGATGATCAACTCATCCTCGAAATGGGCGGGCCTGAGATAGTCGGCCTCGACCCGGCGCACGGCGAACACGAAGCCCCGCGCCTTCATGTCGAGCTGGCTGATCCCCGCCTCGCGCACCATCTCGGATCGGCCGCGTTCCAGAAATCGCAGATAATTGGCGTAATAGACGATGCCCGCAAGATCGGTGTCTTCGTAATAGACGCGGACGGGATGACGATGGACCTTCATGAGCGCGACCATCGGGGGCAGCCGCGCGGCGGTCAAGGCCGGGCCGCTACTGCGCCCTCGGCAGGCGTGCAGCGAGCCGCAAGGAATGGGAGGCGTCTGTCGCGGCCACCGGCAGGACAGGATCGTAAGACGCGCGGATGAGGTCTGCGATCTCGGGCTTCAGCAGCGCGGGCCCGTCCCGCGACACGGCCGCCAGCGGCGAGGATCCGAGGAACGCCGTGTCCGACCACAGGAGGATCGTCTGCACCGCCTGGCTCAGCGCGATGGTCTCGGCCGGCACTTTCGCGAGCTCGGCATCCATGCGCACGAAGACAAAGGCCGCCTTGATCCCGCCATCGGCGTCGAAACGGAAGGCACGATACTGGTTGGCCCCGGCCGCCTCCAGCCGAGCGACAAGGCCGGAAAGGTCGGGCAGCAGTCGGTCGAGCCCCGGCGTATCGCTCAGCTCCGACCAGTCGCGGATGAAGAAGACCATGAGGTTCGCGCCAAGCTCGGGGTCGGTCTCGGACATGCGGTGACCGGCCAGCGCGACGACCGCCTCGATCGCGCCCTTGAGGATGGGCACCGTCGTGTCCTCGACCCCGAAGACCACGGGCGCGATGGGCCTGCCCCAGCGTGCGAACAGAAATTGCCCATCGGCACGCGTGAAAAGCGCGGAGATGTCATCGGGGGAAAGCGGTGCGTGCACGTCGATCATCTCAGGTCATCATGTCGCCCGCAGGTCACCGACCGTCAAGACGGGCGGGACAACGCGCGTTTCCCGGCAGGAATTCCCGCGACCTCCTGCCCGTCGAACGACAGGGCGACACGCCTAGAACAGGCCGCCCTGCTCAGGTCCGCCCGGCTCCGGCAGGCCCAGATGGAGCCACCCCTTCCGCGCCAGCATCCTGCCCCGTGGCGTGCGCGCGATCAGGCCCTGCTGCAGCAGGAAGGGTTCGATTACCTCCTCCAGCGCATCGCGGGGTTCCGCCAACGCCGCGGCGATCGTCTCGATGCCCACGGGCCCGCCGCCGTAATTCTCCGCGATCAGCGTCAGGTACCGTCGGTCCGCCGCATCGAGGCCCAGCTTGTCTACGCCCAGCCGCGTCAGCGCCGCGTCCGCGATGGCCTGCGACAAACGCCCGTCCCCCTCGACCAGTGCGAAGTCGATCACCCGGCGCAACAGCCTCCCGGCGATCCGTGGCGTGCCACGTGCGCGCCCGGCGATCTCCATGGTACCCGCCGGTTCCGCCTCGATCCCCGCAAGGCGCGCGCCGCGGCGCACGATGTGGTCGAGTTCCGCGACGGTGTAGAAATTGAGCCGCGTGGGAATCCCGAACCGGTCCCTGAGCGGCGTCGTCAGCAGACCCAACCGCGTCGTCGCCCCGATCAGCGTGAAGGGCTGCAGCTCGATCCGCACGGTCCGCGCGGCAGG
>CAZVQL010000302.1:0-2942 GCA_964629305.1 uncultured Roseicyclus sp. | reverse complement strand
TCGAGCGCAACGGCCTGGGCGCGATCAAGGCGGTCTCGGCGGCCTCGCTCGCGCTGCGGGGCGACGGCACGCATTTCATGCCGCTCGACAATTGCATCGAGGCGATGCGGCAGACCGGGATCGACATGTCGACGAAGTACAAGGAAACGAGCCAGGGCGGGCTGGCCGTGAACCTGCCGGAATGTTGAGCGGCCTCAGGCCGGTGCCGTGACCGCGTCGAGAAATGCGTAAAGCCCCGAGCCGTCGCCGAGCGCCATCACCGACGCTTCAAGCGCCTCTGTTCGATCATCACCCAGAACGGGTGCGGCGTAGCGGCGGAACTTATCCGTGATTTCGGCAGCCGCCACCGGCGCCTCGGGGTCGCCGCGCGCCTCGGTGTCTTCCGAGGTGAGCGCGCGACCGTCGCTCAGGTGCAGCGTCACGCGGGCGATGCGACGGGCGGGGAAGGCTGCGTTGAACGCCTCGTCCTCGGTGATGACCATGGTTTCGGCCAGCCGCCGGATCGCAGGATCGGCAAAGCTGTCTTCGGTGATGTCCTCGGGGTCGCATTTGCCGCGCACCATCGCCACGGCAGCGGGATAGGCGGTGGAATACTGCGCCTCTTCCGTGGTGCGGGGGCGCGTCGTGGCAAGGCGGCGGCTTTCGTGGAAGGTGGCGACCTCGATCCGTGCGACATCCGCGGCGGTCAGCCCATGCGCCGCGCGCAGGTCTAGCACCGCCTGCATCACCGGCTGCGCCCAGCGACAGACCGGGTAGGGTTTGAAATACTGCTCATGGATGCGCCAGCGCGTGCCGAGGTCGGACCAGAGGTCGGCGACATCCGCCCCCGTCACGGTCACGGCAGGCCCCCCGGTGAAGCCGTCACGCGCGAGATAGGCGGCGGACACCCCCGCCATCGCGCCCCAGCCCGAGCCGTCCTTGACCATCGTCGGATGGTCGATGCAGCGCATCATCTGGCTGCGGGGGCCGTGGTATTCGGCGATGCCCATCGCCTCGTGTAACTGCGCAGCCGTCAGCCCCATCACCTGCGCGCCCAGCGCGGCACAGGCGACCGCGATCCACGCGCCGCTCGTGTGATAGTCGCAGGCCGTGCGATGCAGCGCGATGCCCGCGCGCGTGCCGATCTCGTAGCCGATCACCAGCGCCGTGAGAAAGGCGCGGTCATCGAAAACCGCCTCGGCCTCGGACAACGCGAGGAGCGCGGGGAAGACGCCGCAGCCGACGTGCCCCTTGGTCAGCTTGTGCCCGTCATGGCCATCGACTGCGTCGATCGTCATGCCGCCCGCCAGCGCCGCCCCGGCGGGGCTGACCGCGCGGCCGTCCATCAGCATGCGCGCCGGCGCGGCCCCCGCCCCGAAATGCCCCACGGCGTGGTCACGGATGATGTGGGACAGCCGCGTCCGCGACCCCGCTACGGCCACGCCGCAAAGGTCGAGCAGCCAAAGGCGAGCTGCGGTGCGGGCAGCCTCGGGGATATCCGGCCAGCCGGTGTCGAGGATGAAATCGTCGATCTGCCGCGCCATGGCGCCCCCCTTGCGATGGAGGCAGGCAAGCACGGCGCGCGGTTGCTGACTTGTCCGTTGGCGACATGCGCCGCGGCGGTTCAGCCTGCGCGGATCGTGTCGCCCGGCAGGAAGACGGGGGCGAGCGTCACTACCTCGTCGGTCAGCGCGTTGGCGGCGATCAACTCGGCGGCGCGGCGGCCGATCTCGTGGCGCTGGCTGTCCATCGTGGCGATCCGCATCGGCAGACCGTCCAGAACCTCGAACGAGTTGAAGCCGGCCAGCCCGATCTGCCCGGGGATATCCATTCCCTTTTCGAGACAGTAAAGCAGCCCGCCGGCGGCGTTGATATCACTGTTATAATAGAGAAAATCGAGATCGGGCGTCCGCGTCAGGATCTCTGCGGTCATGCCGCGGCCCGTGCCGAAGCCTGACGTCCCGGCATAGAGGCAGACGTCGCTCAGGCTGAGCCCCGCCTCGGCCAGCCCCTGCTCGAACCCCTGCCGCCGCTTCTGCGCGCGGTGGTCCTTGATCGAGGACGATCCGCAATAGCCGATGCGCCGGTAGCCGCGTGCGGCGATCTCCTGCGCCATCTGGCGGCCGGCCTCGGTATGGCTGATGCCGACGCAGGCGGCGACGGGGTCACCGTCGACATCCATCACCTCGACGATGGGAATGCCCGCGTTGGCCATCATCGCGCGTGCGGCCTCGTTATGCTCGAGCCCGGCGACGATCAGGCCCGAGGGCCGCCAGCTGAGCATTTCGTAGATCACGTTCTCTTCGTGCTGGTCGTCGTATTTCGACGTGCCGATCACGGGCTGCAGCGGCGTTTCGTCCAGCACCTCGCCGATGCCGGACAGAACGTCGGGAAACACCATGTTCGAGAGCGACGGGATGACGACACCCACCAGGTTCACCCGGTTGGACGCCAGCGCCCCCGCGATCTTGTTTGGAACGTAGCCAAGCCGACGCGCCGCGCCGAAAACCCGCTCGCGCGTCTTGTCCGACACGTCACCGCGGTTGCGCAACACGCGGCTGACCGTCATCTCGGACACGCCCGCGGCATCGGCCACGTCGCGGAGCGTCATCTGGGGTTTTCCGTCGAAAGGATTGCGTCCGCGCAAATAGCCGGTCCTTCAGGGGGGTAGCGCTATCGGACCTTGATAGGCGGCACCGCCTCTCGCTGCAAGCGCGATGGCGCTTTGCGGGTTGCCCGGTAGGCCGGAATGGCCGAAAACCGGGGGCGTGGCCCCGTGGCTCAACTGGATAGAGCAGCCCCCTCCTAAGGGGCAGGTTGCAGGTTCGAATCCTGCCGGGGTCACCAAGCCACAAGGGCGCCGTCGTCGCACAGGATGCGCCAGCGCATGAACATGGTTCCATGAGTGGAAAATGGTGAGCCCGACAGGATTCGAACCTGTGACCAATTGATTAAAAGTCAAC
>CAZVQL010000301.1:0-2948 GCA_964629305.1 uncultured Roseicyclus sp. | reverse complement strand
AAAGTCCGGTCAGGGCCGGATGTGTCGGTTGCAATCACGACCGCGAGCCGCTCGTTGCCAAACCACCGAGAGCAAAGCGCACCCCGCCCGGCGATCCCGGGCGGGGCGGTCTGCTGTCAGTCGCCGTTGCGGCGGGTGTTGGGGCGCGACCAGATGAGGCTGAAGGTCTCTTCGCCGCCTTCGATCACCGTGTCGTCGAAGAGGTTGGCGTAGATCGGCTGGGTGAAGCTCGGGTCGTCGAGCTTGAGGCTCAGGTAGTCGCGGCCCTCGGTCGAGCGCTTGGACCAGGCGGCGCCGATCTCGGCACGGCCGACGAAGACGCGGTGGGAGGGGGCGTTGTCGTTCGGGGTGCTGTCCTCGGGGACGATGCGGACGGCTTTCGCCTGAACGCTCAGGGTGACGATTTCGCCGACGTATTCGCTGCCGGTCTTCTTGAAGGTTCCGATGGTGGCCATGTCATATCTCCTTTTGGCTTGTCCGAGCCCGCGCCCTTCGCGGCCTCGATGGCGATCGTCAGGACCGGGGCGATCCGCCGACGCAGCCCCTGTGGCCCGCAGCGCCAGCGGAGGACGGCAAGGCCGGTCTTTCTTGTTCCGCGAGGAATGGCGGACCCGATACTTTTCGGGGGCGCCAGGGGAAGAAAGTCCGGACCGGCCGTTGCGGCCAAGGCGGTCGAGGCGTCAGCCGATCCCGGTCAGATCAGCCGCTGAGAGGCCCGCAAGGGACGCGTGGCGTCATGCCATGGAAGAGGGGATGACAGGCTACCTCTGGACCGCGCAAGACCCCGGCAGCAGACGTCGTGCAAAGACAGGTTTTGGCGTGCAGGCGGAAACGGTGCATGTCCCGGACGTGCCTCGCTACTCCGGGATTGCCCCCTCTCGCCGTGTCTGTGTTTGTCTGCCGTGATGTTCGGTCTGCCGGCGATCCAGGTGCATGCGCGACCGGGGCCATGCGCCACAACCTGGGTTTCGGCGATCTGGCTTTGCTCAGCCGGTCCTGCCCAACCGCAACGCTACGGTGGCGGCCAGGATCGAGACCCTTTTGCAGCAATCGGTTGCGGCGCAGGCTGACGATGTGGCGGACGGCATGCACCGGCGCAAGTTTCGCAGGGCTTTCAGTGTTCGTCGAAAGATCTGTGCGGATGCAGGTCGGACATGGCGTTGACCTCGGACCAGCCTGATACCCGCGCCCAAGCGGTCCCGCCTATAATGAGCGCGCCCAGCCAAGACAGGAGGGTGATGGTCACAGCGCCCGCGCTGCCAAATTCGGCAAGACTCTTTGCTGCATGAAACCCGGCGATCCCGGCGGGGACCGCGTAGATCAGACCGATGGCGAGTTTGAGAGGGACGGACCGGATGCGGTCGAAGGCGAATTCTCCGAGAGCGGCGACGAAGCCGCCGATGAAGAGGCCCGCAATGATCGACAGGAAGACGCCTTGACCCGTTTCATACAGATACATGCCGGACGTCAGCCCGATCGCGAAGGGCAGGGCGTAGACAGCCAGGTTGAACAGGATCCAGCAGAGGGCACCGAGGCCGAACAGCGTGAAGAGGGTGGAGAAAAACATGAGGCACTCCTTTCGAGAACAAGGATCGCGCCGCCACCTCCTCCATTGGCACGGGCAGATCATAGCAGAAAACGGCCCGCCCCGGGAGAGTCCGGGGCGGGCGTCGGCGGAAATCCGGTCATGCCGGTGGGGCGGCTTTCGGCCGGAAGTCGAAGAGGGGAATGCCCATCGCGCGGGCCTTGTCGGCGAGATTTTCGGTGATGCCCGAGCCCGGGAAGACGATGAGGCCGATGGGCAGGGTGTCGAGCAACTGGTCGTTGCGCTTGAAGGGGGCCGATTTGCCGTGCCGCGTCCAGTCGGGTTTGAAGACGATCTGCGTCACGGCGCGGTTGTCGGCCCAGGCGGTGGCGATCCGTTCGGCCCCGCGCGGTGCGCCGCCGTGCAACAGGACCATGTCGGCGTGTTTCGCGTGGACGCGGTCGAGGGCCGCCCAGATGGCCGTGTGATCGTTGCAGTCCAGCCCGCCGCTGAAGGCGATCTTCGTGCCTTGGGGCAGGAGCGGTTCCAGATCGGCCCTGCGTCTTGCGGCCAAGTGATCGCGGCTGTCGATCAGGGACGCAGTCAGGGTGCGGCGGTTCACATGGCTGCCCGTTCGCGGGTGCCAGGTCTGGCCGAGATGGGTCTCGAACAACTCGGCAGCGAGATCGCGCATGGCCTCAAAGGCATTGCGCCGCTCTACGAGTGTGATGCCCTCCGCGATCAGGGTTTCCAGTTCGACCGAGCGGACCTCGGAGCCGTCCTGCTCGCGCTGTGCGCGTTTTTGTGCCTGTTCGTTGCTGTCGAGATCCCGACTTGTCCGCGTCGCCATGCGGTGGAACAGGTTGGCCATTGACCAGAGGAGATCATCGAGGTCGGGTTCCAGCCGCGTGTCGGACAGCGTCGAGACGAGCGCGTCGAAAATGTCGACGACGGCGGTGCGAATGGCGTCGGGTTCCGGCAAGGGGCGGGGATCGGGCTCGTCGGTGAAGGGGCGCCAGCCGTAGAGCTGCAGTTCCTCGAGCACGACGGCGGTGGAGGATCGGGTTTGAAGATGTGTGTCGGTCATGATGTCGTCTCCGGTTGTCGAAGCCCGCGCCTCTCGCGGCCTTCCCGGGCAACGGAAAAGCGGGGGCCGGACGGGTCTGCATTCTCAGGGGTCCCCGTCGCGCCCGCGCGATGGGGTGGAACCGAAGCGCAGCGGAGGACGGCCATGGCCGTTGCGGGCCCGTCCGGGCTCTGCTCCGTTTTGCCCGCTCTCGGAAGGCCGGAAGGCGTGGCTCTGATCGCGGAGGCGCTGGCCGGCTGCGCCGACTCCGATCAATCGATGGCGTGGTCGAGGAAGGTCACGGCATCCTCGGGCGCCAGTTGCGGACGCAGATGCGCGCGCAACGCGTCGCGGCCA
>CAZVQL010000300.1:0-2964 GCA_964629305.1 uncultured Roseicyclus sp. | reverse complement strand
CGGGCCTCGCAGATCCCGCAACCTGGATCACCGCTGCGGTGATCCTGTTCCTGCTCCTGTGCTCGGGCTTCTTCTCGGGCTCGGAAACGGCGCTGACGGCCGCCACACGCGGCAAGCTGCGCTCTATGGTCGACCGGGGCGAACATGCCGCGGGCGCGGACCGCGCGCTTGCGCTGAAGGAAGACAACGAGCGGCTCATCGGCGGCATCCTTCTGGGCAACAACCTGGTCAACATTCTCGCCACCTCGCTGGCGACGGCGCTTCTGACCACGCTTCTGGGCGAAGGCGGCGTCGCCATCGCGACGCTGGTGATGACCGCGCTTGTCCTGATCTTCGCCGAGGTTCTGCCCAAGACCTACGCCATCAACGATCCGGAGCGGACAGCCGCGCGCATCGCGCGGCCCGTGGGTCTCATCGTGTCGGTCATGGCGCCTGTCGTTTCGGTCGTGCGCCTTCTGGTGCGCGCTGTGCTGCGCCTCTTCGGCGTGCGGATCGACGCGGGCGCGAACATGGTCTCGGTCCACGAAGAGATCATGGGTGCCCTGTCACTCGGACATTCCGAGGGCACGGTCGAAAAGGAACAGCGCGACCGCCTGCTCGGCGCGCTCGATCTGCACGAGCGTACGGTCGAAGAGATCATGCTCCACCGCTCGGGCATCGAGATGATCGACGCCGAGGCCGACCCGGAGGCGATCCTCAGCCAGGCGCTGCAATCGCCCCACACCCGCCTGCCCGTCTACAAGGGCGAGCAGGAGAACATCATCGGCCTTGTCCATGCCAAGGACCTTCTGCGCGCCATAGACCGGCTGACGCGGGGCGCGGATGCGCCGGGCATTCAGGGTTTCAAGATCACCGATATCGCCACGAAACCCTATTTCATCCCCGAGACCACGACGCTGGACGACCAGCTGCGCCAGTTCCTGAAGCGACACACGCATTTTGCGCTGGTGGTCGACGAATACGGCGCGCTGCGCGGCCTGATCACGCTCGAGGATATCCTCGAGGAAATCGTGGGCGAGATCACCGACGAGTTCGACACACCCGAGGCCGCGCTTCTGGCCCCCGGCCCCGACGGCAACTACGTCATCGACGGCGCCATGACGATCCGCGATTTCAACCGCGCGACCGACCTGACGCTGCCCGACGAAGAGGCGAACACCGTCGCGGGCCTCGTCATCCACGAGGCGCAGACGATCCCCGTGGTCGGCCAGGTCTTCAGCTTCCACGGTTTCCGCTTCGAGGTGTCCGAACGCGAGAAGAACCGCCTGACGCGGCTCAAGGTCAGGAAGCTCGGCTGAGGGCCTTCTGCAACCGCTCCAGATCGGGGCGATAGGCGATCTGCGTCTTCGCCCGCGCCATGTGCCGCGCGGCGGCTTGGCGGGCGGCCTCGGACATGGCGTCATCGCCCACCCGGCCGATCGCGGCAAAGGCATGGACCAGCGCCAGGTGCACCTCGACCGCGTCGCCCGCGCAGCGCGCGATGGGCGCGAAGCTCGCCTCGAAGAGCGCGTCGAGCGACATGGGTTCGATCCAGACCCTGTCCTGGCGCGGTGCCTCGAGCACGGGCACGACCCGGGCCTCGCCGATCACGTGTGACAGGCGGTGGATGATGTCGATGGCCGTGCCCGGGTCGTTCACGCCCGGTGACAGGGCGCGCGTCGCCACCTCGGCCAGCACGGTCACGCCAAAGACAGGGTCCATCTCGAAACTGCGCACGTCGTCGACGGGGATCGCCGCGCGCAGACGGCCCATCGCCTCCTTGCCGGGCGCGCGCTCGCCCGCGATGCGGGCCAGAACGTCGCCGCGCTGCACGTAGCGGCCCGCGGGGGCCAGAACGTAGATCTGGGCCCCGAGCTTTTTCGCCTCGTCCTGCAATGCCTCCTCGAAGATCTGCTGGACATAGCCTGCACGCTTGGCGCGCAGGTCCGTGCCCTCCTCGGGGATCGCAACCTCCGGCGTCAATGGCCGCGCGCCCTGCGCAGGAAAGCGCGCGGCCTCGCGCACGGCACTGGCCGCGCGGCGTTCCAGTTGCCGGGCGGTCAGGGTCAGGCTGCCGTAGCCTTCGAGATGGAGAATCCAGCGGATGATCGACCATATGATCGCGGCCACGACAAGAAGCGTGGTGAAGAACAGCACCACCAGCTCGCTCTCGCCGAAGACATCAGCGGCGCGCAGGATGATCGCGATCAGCGCATAGAGATAGGCGCCGAGAAACGTCGCGAGCACTGAATGGGTCAGCGTATCCTCGCGCAGAAGGATATGGCTGCGCGGCGTCCACTGCCCCTCGGCGCGGGAAAAGCCCGTCACCATGATCGTCAGCGAGAAGGTCACGACCGCCAGCATCGACGAGGCGATGACCTGCAGGATCGTGTCGACAGACCGCGCGCCGATCAGGTCGCTGGCCCCGTCGGGGATCAGCGGGCCGACGATGGCCGCCAGCCCGAGGGCCGCCATGTTCAGCACCGCGAACAGGATCACCCGCACATGGATGCGGCGCGACATCTGTCGCAACCAGCGAAGGATCGAGCGGAACATCGGGCCCCTTTCCGACCTGCGACACGGAATGTCGCCTTTGGGCTTGTCGCGGCCTGCAGCGCACCGCAAGCCTGCCCCAACAAGGCTAACGGAGGCGACCCATGAAAACCACCACCCGCGTCTGCATCATCGGCGGCGGCGTCGTCGGCTGCTCGGTCGCCTACCATCTGACCAAGCTGGGCTGGTCGGACGTGATGCTGCTGGAACGCTCGGAATTGACGAGCGGTTCGACCTGGCACGCGGCGGGCGGATTTCACACGCTGAACGGCGACACCAACATGGCGGCCCTTCAGGGTTACACCATCCGCCTTTACCGCGAGCTGGAAGAGCTGACGGGCATGTCCTGCGGCCTTCACCACGTGGGCGGCGTGACGCTGGCCGACACGCCCGAGCGGCTGGACATGTTCAAGGCCGAGCGCGCAAAGCACC
>CAZVQL010000299.1:0-2971 GCA_964629305.1 uncultured Roseicyclus sp. | reverse complement strand
GCCGCGGCTGAACTGGTACAACGCCTCCAAGGGCTGGATGATCACCGCGACCAAGACCATGGCGGTCGAGCTTGCGCCCCACGGCATCCGCGTCAACGCGCTCTGCCCCGTGGCAGGGGAAACACCGCTGCTCTCCAGCTTCATGGGCGAGGACACGCCCGAGATGCGGGCGAAGTTCCTGTCCACGATCCCGCTTGGCCGCTTCTCCACGCCGCAGGACATGGGCGAGGCGGCGGCTTTCCTTTGCTCCGATGCGGCCGGCATGATCACCGGCGCGGCGCTGGAGGTGGACGGGGGACGCTGCATTTGACCGGTTGGACACGCCACGACCTGCCCGCCGACATCACCGTGCATGCGGGCAATTTCGCCAGCCAGCAGGGCGTGTTCGCCCAGCTTCTGGCCGATTGCCCCTCGTTGGACCTGACCCATGTCGAGGTGATCCAGCGCGACCCCATCCCGCGCCTTTGCGCGCGGTTCGACCCGGAAACGGCGGATGAGATCGCGGCCGTCGCCGCGGCCTGGGACACCATCGTTCTGATCCTTCCCGCGGCCTATCCGGGCCTAGCCTGCCCGGTGCGCGCCACCCGCATCCTGCCGTTTCTCGGCGTATGGCGGGGCCGCATCCCTCACATGGTCGAAGACAGGGGCGCCCCATGATCCGGCCCGGACCGCGCAACCTGATTACGGACGTTGCGGGCCTGCGCGTGGGAAATGCCCGTGATGACCGGATCAAGACCGGTGCGACCGTGCTGGTGGGCGACCGCCCCTTCACGGCGGCGGTGCATGTCATGGGCGGCGCACCCGGCACGCGCGAGACAGACCTGCTCGCCCCCGACAAAACCGTGCAGGAGGCCGACGCGCTGGTCCTGTCGGGCGGTTCGGCCTTCGGCCTCGATGCCGCCTCGGGCGTGGCTGATGCCCTGCGGGCCGAGGGACGCGGATTTCCGGTCGGCGATCAGACCGTGCCGATCGTTCCAGGTGCGATCCTCTTCGACCTGATCAACGGCGGGGACAAGGCCTGGTCCGAGAACCCCTACAAGCAGCTGGGGCGCGCGGCGCTGACCAATGCCTCGGAGAGCTTCGCCCTCGGCTCCGAAGGGGCGGGCACCGGGGCGCTGATCGCTGACCTGAAGGGGGGCCTCGGCTCGGCCTCGGCGACTTGGAACGGCTACACGGTCGGGGCTTTGGTCGCCGTCAACGCGCTGGGGCGTGTGACCGTGGGGGACGGGCCGCAGTTCTGGGCGGCGCCCTACGAGATGGAGGGCGAGTTCGGCGGGCTCGGCCCCGCCACGCGCTTCGACCCGGCAGAGGTGCCGCCGCTCAAGGGCGGGGACAGCCGCAACACCACGATCGCCATCGTCGCGACCGATGCCGCGCTGACGCAGGCGCAGGCGACGCGCATGGCCGTGGCCGCCCATGACGGCATGGCCCGCGCGATATGGCCCAGCCACACGCCAATGGATGGCGACCTTGTCTTTGCGGCGGCCACGGGTGCGCGCCCGCTGGCAGACCCGGTCGGCACGCCCTTGATGCTGGGCCACATGGCGGCCCTTTGCCTCGCGCGGGCCATCGCAAGGGGGGTCCACGCCGCCACGCCCGCGCCGGGCGACGTGCAGCCCACATGGGCCGAGCGCCACGGCACATGAAAAAACCCCGGATCACCGATCCGGGGTTTCCTGTTTCGCGATCCGCGACAGCTCAGTGCAGGCGGCGCTCAACCTCGCCGATCGACTCGTCGATCAGCTTGTTGGCGTCGGCCGCGGCCATCTGCTTGCCGATCGTGGCAGCTGCGGCTGCAATCGCCACCTCGACGGCGCGGTTCCGCACCGACTGCACGGCCTTGTCCTCGGCGCTCTGGATCTGGTCCTCGGCGGCCTGCAGACGGCGGGCGATCGACTTTTCGAGGTTGGCTTTCGCCTCCTCGGCAGCAGCCTCGGCATCGGCCTTGGCCTGCGTCACGATCCGCTCGGCCTGATCGGCCACTTCGCGCTGCTTGCGCTCGTAGCTGGCCAGAAGCGTCTGTGCTTCTTCGCGCAAGGCACGAGCCTCGTCCAGCTCGGCCTTGATGCCGTCGGCGCGCTTGTCGAGCATGCCGGCCAGCATGGCGGGCACGTTGAAGTAGAAAATGATCGCAAGGAACAGCAGGAAGCCGATCAGCACGACGAAGTCGGTGTTGCCCATCGACGGCTGGAACAGCCCCTTGGGGTAGCTGTAGCCCTCTTCCCCGGCAGCCAGCGCGGGTGCCGCGGCGAGGGTCAGGATCAGGGTCAGGCTTTTCTTCATCGTCTTACCCCTTCACCCGCTCGGCCACGGCAGCCGCCAGCGTATCGGCATCGACCGACTGGCCCGGTGCCACGGCGCTCACCACGTCGGCAGCGACGTCGCGGGCGACCTCTTCGATGCTCTGGATCGCACCGGCCTGGATCTCGGCGATGCGGGCCTCGCTCTCGGCGGATTTCGCCGCGATCTCGGCATCCGCCCGCGCGATGGCATCGTTCAGCTCGGCCTGGATACCCGCGCGGGTCTCCTCGGCGATCTTCTGGGCTTCGGCACGGGCATCGGCCAGTGCCTTGTTATAGGCGTCCTCGGCCTCGACCGCTTGCCGCTTGAGGTCTTCCGCGGCGGCGAGGTCGTTGGTCAGCGTGCCCTGACGCTCGGCAAGAACCGAGGCGATCCGGGGCAGCGCGACGCGGCTCAGGATGAAATAGATGGCGACCAGCGTAACCACCAGCCAGAAGATCTGGTTGGGGAAGGTCGCGAAATCCAGCTGCGGCATGCCGGGGCCCGCATCTGCGGCGGCGTGTGCGGCGTCGGCTGCGCCATGTGCGGCGTCTTCGGCCATGGTCGTCCTCCTGGAACCGGGTCTACCCCGAGGCCCGCATCATGATGACGCGAGCCCCGGACGTAAGGATGGTCTCTCGAAGGCTCTGGCTCAGACGGCGAACATCAGCAGCAGAGCGACGAGGAAGGC
>CAZVQL010000298.1:0-2996 GCA_964629305.1 uncultured Roseicyclus sp. | reverse complement strand
GAGACGATCGCGCGGACACCAGTTCCACGTCACTACCTTGAGCTACTCCCCATCTCTTGGAGATGTTGGACATTTTCCGGGATGATTCAAGCTACTCTCTGCCCCTGCTGGTCGGTTTCGATCTGGTTGAAGTAGCCTGCGGATTTCGGAATTCCCGGACAGCGATTTCACTAAATCCCGGACAGCCGTTTCGGTAATTCCCGGACAGTCGGGCGACGGCTGGTCCTTGCGCTGCGGTTACTGTTCGGTGGTGATGATTTCGGGGTTTTCGGGCTGGGTCAATCGGGTGCTTCTGCCTTTCTTTCGCATGCTGTCGCCCGTCAGCTCGATACGATGAGCGTTGTGGATGATCCGGTCGAGGATCGCGTCGGCGATGGTGGGCTCGCCGATCATCTGATGCCAGCCCGAGACGGGGAGCTGGGCGGTGATGATGGTGGACCGTCGCTGGTAGCGTTCTTCGAACAGCTCGAGCAGGTCGAGACGCTGCTGGTCTGTCAAGCTGTGCGTGCCCCAATCGTCGAGGACCAGAAGCTGCACGCGGGCGAGCTTGTCGATCAGGCGCGGAAAGCGACCATCGAGCCGGGCGGTTGCCATCTCCTCGAAGAGGCGGGGCATGCGCGCATAGGCGACGGAGTGATCCATGCGCGCCGCCTGATGGGCGAAGGCGCAGGCCAGCCAGGTCTTTCCGGTGCCGGTCTGGCCGGTGAGGATGATCTGCTCATGGGCCGTGAGCCACCCGCCCTGGGCCAGCGACAGTATCTGGCGGCGATCGAGACCGCGCGCGGCGGCGAAGTCGATGTCTTCGACACAGGCATTGGGGAAGCGCATCTTTGCGTTCCGCAGGCGGTTGGCGAAGCGTTTGTCGGCACGCCATGCCGCTTCGCGGTCGAGCATGAGGCCGAGCCATTCGTTGCGGTTCAGGGCTTCGCCCGGATCCTGTTCGGCGAGCGCGCGCCACGCGGCGGCCATGCCGTTCAGGCCGAGGGCGGCCATCTGGTCGAGGGTAGGATGTGTCAGCATGATCAATCTTTCCTTGTGGTTATTGGTAATAGCTGGCGCCACGGATGTTATCGTGGTGCGGGGTTGGGGGGATCGGGTCGGGTTCTGCGGCAGCGCGATCGAGGCCGGTGCTCAGGATCGACTGCACCGAGGCGTAGCTGACGGTGTTGTATGTCAGCGCCCGATCGCAGGCGGCCTCCAGCCGATCACGGCCAAACCTGCGCTCGAGGCTCAGCACCCCGAGGGCTGAGCGATAGCCATGCTCGGGGTGCGGTCTGTCGCGCATCAGGCGCTCGACAAGGATAGCGACGTGGTGGCCGACGCGACCGGCGCGCAGGATCAGATATTCCGGCGTCATCCCGCTGTGGCGCTGATGCGCCTTGGGCATGTGTTCGCGGATGGTCGAATGCCCGCCGCGGGTGCCGCGTCGGGTATGGAGGGCAACGCGCTCGTGGTTGTGGAAGATCTCCACCATCCGATGGGTCAGCCGCACATCGACGCGCTTGCCGATCAGGCGGTGGGGCACGGAGTAGAAGCTGTGCAGCACGTCGATGTGATAGTCGGGATGCACCTTGGCCTGCTTCCATTCCGCATACTCGAAGGCCTCGGACGGCAGCGCGCAAAGAGCGGGACGCTCGATCTCTTCGAACAGGTCGCGGCGAGAGCGGCCGATCCGGCGCATTGGCCGGTCGTTGAGGTCGACCAGCAGTTCGGCGATGGCGGCGTTCAGCGCCTCGACCGAGAAGAACTGCATGTTGCGCAACCGCGCCAGGATCCAGCGCTCGACGATCAGCACCGCGCCTTCGACCTTGCCCTTGTCTCGCGGCTTGCGTGGCCGTGTCGGCAGGATCGTCGTGTCGTAATGCGCCGCCATGTCGGCAAAGGTCTTGGTGATCGATGGCTCGAACCACAGCGGCTTGGCTACCGCTGCCTTCAGGTTGTCGCAGACGATGGCCTTGGGCACGCCGCCGAAGAACTTCAGCGCACGGACCTGCGCCTCGATCCAGTCGG
Source organism: uncultured Roseicyclus sp. (assembly GCA_964629305.1). Taxonomy (GTDB): domain Bacteria; phylum Pseudomonadota; class Alphaproteobacteria; order Rhodobacterales; family Rhodobacteraceae; genus Roseicyclus. Next base: position 986 of record CAZVQL010000298.1, on the reverse strand, counting down.
GCAACGTCTGGGTGAGGCTTGCCCAGGCGAAGGTGTAGCTGGAGGCACCGAGCACCGCGACGAAGATTTGCGCCCGATGCACCGCGCCGGTGCCTGGGTCCGTGATGGGGATGGTGTGGCCGGCATAATCGGTCTGCATGACCGCGCCGGCTTCATGCCGGTTGCGGAAGCTCGGGCTGGTGCGGTTCTCGAAAGCCCGGAATTGCTCGCAGAACCAGGTGTAGCCATAGCCGTCGGGGTGATCGGCGCGATACTCCTGCCACAGCAGCACGAGGGTCACGCCCTTGCGCTTCAGCTCGGTGGCGACCTTGGCCCAGTCAGGTTCGGCAAGATCGCGTGCGGGACGCCCGACCCGCTGGAACAGAGCCGCTTCCAGCATTGCATCATCGTCGCGCCCGGGCGGCAAGGGCCACTGGTTGAGACCCGCTTCCCGGGCCCGCAAGAGATAGGTGGCCACGGTCGTCTTGCTCAGCTTCAGCCGCAGCCCGATCTCCCGCACGGAGAGCCCCTGCTCATGCGTCAGCCGCAGTATCGTTCGTATGTCCTGCACGGTCATGCGCCTCGTTTGCTTGCGTCGCGGCATGCTCCCTCCCGATCCATTCCAAGATCGACAGAGTGCCGTGACACAGCAGGCAATGACCAACCGTCGCCACCGCCCGGAGGCTGTCCGGGATTTAGCGAAATCCCTGTCCGGGATTTACTGAAACGCGTGTCCGGGATTTACCGAAATCGCCGTCCGGGAATTTGCGAAACCCGCACATGTCGTTCATCAGCCGTGCCACCGTGCATCTGGCCACATCAAAGCCTTCCCGGCGCATCTGATGCCAGACCTTGCGCACGCCGTAGACCTTGTAGTTCTGCTCCCAGACGCGCTCGATCTCGGGTCGCAACGTCTTGTCGCGTTTGGCCCGATCCGACAACAGGTCAGGGTTATCCCAAGACCATCCGCGTGGACCAGGGCACTGAGTTCGTGTCGCGCGACATGG
>CAZVQL010000297.1:0-3006 GCA_964629305.1 uncultured Roseicyclus sp. | reverse complement strand
CGGACCGCGCCACGTCGCGCGGGTCACGCAAGAGGTGGATGACCTTGGTGTTCGGTAACCACTCGGTTGCTACCGCGGTCCTTTTCCCTTGACGCGTGCGATGATGTCCGGGTCGTCGACGAAGTCCTTGAGGAAGTCGCCCCAGTGTTGGGGGGAACGCCTTGCGTCACGGAGCATGTCGCGCAGCTCCTCGAGTCCGTCGTCCGTCAGTGCCGTGATGGTCTCGTCCGGGCCGGTGTGGACGCTGATGATCGATCCGTAGCTGAGGTTGTCGTCGTTCCAGACGATGGCTTCGAGGAGTTCCAGGTCCTCGCCCAGCATCTTCGCGACGTAGTCGAGGGTGCAGACATGGGTGACGGTGGCCATCAGGCGGCCCTGGCCTGCGGGGCGGTGCGTGGCGCCCAGTTCCAGGGCAGCAACTCGTCGAGCCGGTTGATCATGTGATCGTTGATGCGATCGAGGACGTTGGCGAGGTAGGCCTGCGGATCGAGGCCGTTCATCTTGGCTGTTTCGATGACGGTCATGGCGCGCGCGAGGGTTTCGGCGCCGGTGTCGGCGCCCGCGAAGAGCCAGTTTTTGCGTCCAATTCCAATGGGTCGCAGGGCGCGCTCGGCTGGGTTGTTGTCGATGGCCACGCGGCCGTCCTCCAGGAACAGGCAGAACGACGGCCAGCGGCTCAGGCCGTAGCGGAAGGCGCGGGCGAGATCGCTCTTGCCGGGGATGCGCGTGAGCTGCTGCTCGGCCCAGGTGCGGAATGCCTCGACCTTCGGCTTGCTCTGCTCCTGGCGGACCGCGCGGCGGATATCGGCGGGCTGGCCCGAGATGGATCGCTCGATGTCGTAGAGCGCCCCGATGCGGTCCAGTGCGTCGCGGGCGATCGCTGATCCCGTCGAGGTCCAGACATCATGAAAGTCCCGGCGCAGGTGCGCCCAGCAGGCCGCCTCGCGGAGCTGGACGGCGCCGTCGGGCCCGGGATCGTAGAGCTTGGCATAGCCCTTGTAACCGTCGGCCTGCAGGATCCCCTCGGTCTTCTGGAGGTGCTTGCGGACGTGTTCTTCCTTCCAGTCCGGGGCGAACCGGTAGACGGCGCCGGGCGGCGCGGCTCCCGCCCATGGGCGCTGGTCGCGGACATAGGCCCAGACCCGGCCCTTCTTCACGCCCTTGCCGAGGCCCCGGTCGCGCAGGGACCGGTCCAGCACCCGGATCGGGGTGTCGTCGGCGTGGAGCAGGTCGCTGGCCATGACCTCGGCCTCGATCCGGTCGATCAGCGGCTTGAGCACCTTCATCGCGCGCCCGCACCAGTCGACCAGCGTGCTGTCCGGGATGTCCGCACCCATGCGGGCGAAGATCTCGGCCAGCCGATACAGGGGAAGATGGTCGTCGAACTTGGAGACCAGAACGTAGGCCAGCAGCGCCGCGCTCGCCATGCTGCCCGGGATCGGGCGGCTGGGCGCGGGCGCCTGCACCATCCGCTCGCAGCGGCGGCAGGACTTCTTCGGCCGCGCGATCTCGAGGACCTTCAGCTGCGCCACGACCATGTCGAGGATCTCGCTGACGTCCTCGCCCACCGGCCGCAGATCGCCACCACAGTCCGGACAGCAGGGGCCGGGGTCGAACTCGCGGCGCTCGCGCGGGGTGGCCTCCGACACGCGGGGGCGGCGGCGGGGCTTGCGCTCGGCCGTCGTCCCGGCGGGGGCCGCCGGTGCGGCCTCGTCCTCGGCCGGCGGCGTGGTGTCACCTTCGGCAGCGGCGATCAGCAGATCCTCCAGCGCCAGCTCCAGCTGTTCGATCTCGCGCTCGATCTTCTCCGAGGATTTGCCGAAGGCCTGCTTCTTCAGCTTCGCGATGCGCAGCCGCAGCGTCTGGATCAGCTGATCATGGGCGCGGATCGTCGCCGACATCCTGGCGTTGTCGGCCTGCAAGGCAGCGATCATCGCCTTCAGAAGCGCAGGATCTTCGGGCAGGATTGCAGCGTCTGCGGACATGCCGAAAGTTACCACCGGCCACGCGTGAACGCCATGAAAACAAGGCGATCCAGCCGGATAAATCACCCCACACGGGCCGGCGGCGCGCCCCAGTCCGGCCGGCGCCAGTCGATGCCCTCCAACAGCATCGCCAACTGTGCCGAGGTCAGCCGGGCGACGCCATCCTCCGCCTTCGGCCAGGGAAACCGGCCGCGCTCGAGGACCTTGTAGTAGAGGCAGAATCCCTGGCCGTCCCAATAAAGCAGCTTCAAACGGTCGCCCTTGCGGCCTCGGAACGCAAACACCGCCCCACTCGCGGGCTTCTGGCGAAGCTGGTCCTGCGCCAGCGCCGCAAGGCCCGCGATCCCCTTCCTCATGTCGGTCGCGCCGCAGGCCAGGTAGACCCGCACCCCGGTCCCCGGCCCGATCATGCCGTCTCCAGAAGCCGCACCAGCCGCACCAGCGCCGCCTCGCCGATCCCCTCGGGACAGCGCAGCTGCCGACCGTTGCGCAGCATCACCGTGATCTCAGCCGCCGTCCCGCCCGGCTCCGTGCTGACCTCCGGCGCAGCCGCCATCTCAACCGGAAGGAACAGGGCTGCGTCGGCCACCTGCCACAGCCCCTTGCGTCGCATCTCGCCCCGCCACTGGTAGATGTGCTGCCGCGTCACGTCATGCCGCCGCGCTACATCCGCAACTGTCCAGCCGTTCACCCCGACCTCGCCCAGGATCGCCAGCTTGGCCTCATCCGTCCAGCGACGCCGCCGCTCAATCCCGACCAGCACGCCATCCCGCATCACCGCCCCCGTCACATACGACGTCGTTACCGACGACAATATCGACGTAGCATAAGGAAACGACCTCACCCCGGGCAGGCGGCCACAACCGGGTGGTTACGACCGCGAGCCGGAAGCGGTCCGACCCGAACAGCCCCACCAGCGCCTTGGTCACGAAGCCGGTCTGCAGCGTCAGCCCGAGATCGTCGCCAGCGGCCTCCTTGTTCATGGTGTAGAACAGATCGCCGGTGCCGCCCTCGGCCACGG
>CAZVQL010000296.1:0-3009 GCA_964629305.1 uncultured Roseicyclus sp. | reverse complement strand
CCAGCGGCATCACGTAGACGGTCGCGATCTTCAGGTCGGGCGAGGTCCGCACCTCACCCACGGTGATCGACATGGCGTTCAACTCGGGGTCATGCACGTCGCCGCGCGCCAGCACGGACGACAACGTGCGGCGGATCAATTCCCCCACCCGCAACTGGCGCTGCGACGGGCCCGCGCCCTCGTGATGCCTGTTCTTTGCCATGGCCCTGCCTGTCTATCTCTGCCTCCGGACTTATGGGACGAAGGCGCGCCCCGCAAGCGACCGCTTTCGCGAGAGCCACGCATCCGCTATCAGCGGGGCCTGACGGACAGACGGAGCAGGGCCATGACGGACAGCGTGGGCATCGCGGTGATGGGCGCCTCGGGGCGCATGGGGCAAATGCTGATCGAGACGATCACGGCCTCGGACAAGGCGCATCTTTGCGCCGTCACCGAGCGGGCCGGCCATGACTGGGTCGGCAAGGACCTCGGGCAGGCGATGGGCGGCGCAGCGACCGGCGTGCGCGTCTTCGACGACCCGCTCGAGGCGATCGTGAACGCGCAAGCCGTCATCGACTTCACCTCGCCCGAGGCGACGGTGGCCCACGCGCAACTGACCGCGCAGGCGCGCACCGTCCATGTCATCGGCACCACCGGTTTCACCGACGAGCATATCGCGGCCCTCGACGCCGCCGCGCGCCATGCCGTGATCGTGCGCGCGGGCAACATGAGCCTCGGCGTCAACCTTCTGACCCGCCTCGCGCAAGAGGTCGCCCACGCCCTCGACGCCGATTTCGACGTTGAGATCGTGGAAGCGCACCACCGCCACAAGGTCGACGCCCCCTCGGGCACCGCCCTGATGCTGGGCGAGGCCGTCGCGCGCGGGCGCGGTGTGGAGCTGTCCGACGTATCCGACCGCGGGCGCGACGGCATCACCGGCGAACGCCGCCGCGGCGACATCGGCTTTTCCGCGATCCGTGGCGGCGATGTGGTGGGCGAGCATGACGTGATCTTCGCCGCCGATGGCGAGCGGATCGTACTGCGCCATATCGCGACCGACCGGGGCATTTTCGCGCGCGGCGCGCTCAAGGCCGCGCTCTGGGGCCAGGGGCGCGATCCGGGGCATTACTCGATGATGAGCGTGCTGGGCCTGAGCTGAGCGCTTGATTTTCCCACGCGCCTGTCTAATTCACCCTGCGACACTTTGGACAGGGACCGCAAAGCATGCCGCGCCACACTTCAGCCATCGCTGCCAGTCTGGCCTGCGCCACGCTGGCGATCGCGGCGCCCGATGCAGCGCGTGCCGAGAACTTCCGCCCCGTTGAGAGCGTCGACCGGTTCGTGTCGCTCACCAGCGGCCGCGAGCTGCGCCGTCTCGGCATCCGCGTTCAGGTCTTGCCCCAAGGTCAGATCGAGGGCCGCGCTTTTGGCAGCCCCGTCACCGGTGCCTGGACGTGGGAGGGCGGCTATTTCTGCCGCGACCTCTATTGGGGCGGCGATGATCTCGGCTACAACTGCCAACTGGTGGAAGAGAACGGCGATACGCTGCGCTTCACCACCGACCGCGGCGATGGCATCTTCGCCGATCTCACCCTGCGCTGAGCCTTACGGTAACAGCACCGTCTGACCCGTCGTCTTGCGCGCCTCAAGCGCGCGATGCGCTTCGGCGACGTCTTCCAGCGGGAAGCGCTGGTCGATGCGGATCTTTACCGCGCCCGACGTCACCTTGTCGAACAACTCCGCCGCCATCTGCTGGCACGTCGCGTGATCGGCGATATGGGTGAACAGCGTGGGCCGCGTGATCTTGAGTGATCCCTTCTGCCCGAGGATACCGATGTTGAACGGCGGCACCGGGCCCGAGGCATTGCCGAAGGAAATCATCATCCCCAGCGGCTTAAGCGAGTTGAGCGAGCCCTCGAACGTGTCCGCGCCTACCGCGTCCATCACCACGTCGACGCCCTTGCCATCGGTCAGCTCCCGCACCTTCGCGGCCCAATCCTCGGTCCGGTAGTTGATGCAGGCGTCCGCCCCGTGATCGAGCGCCAACTGGCATTTTTCGTCCGTACCCGCGGTGCCGATCAACCGGATGCCTTCGCTCTCGGCCCATTGGCAGGCGATCAGGCCCACGCCACCCGCCGCCGCATGGAACAGCACCGTGTCGCCCTTGGCGATCGGGGTCGTGCGGCGGAACAGGTACTGCGTGGTCAGCCCCTTCAGCATCATCGCGGCACCTTCCTCGAAGGAAATCGCGTCGGGCAGCGGACATACCTGCGCGGCCTTCATCACACGGGCCTGCGTGTAGGCACCGGGTGGCGCCGAGGCATAGGCGGCGCGGTCGCCGACCTTCAGGTGCGTCACCCCCTCGCCCACCGCTTCCACTACGCCCGCAGCCTCCATGCCGAGGGCTTGGGGCATCTCGAGCGGGTAAAGCCCGGTGCGCTGGTAGACGTCGATGAAATTCAGCCCGCAGGCTTCGTGCCGGATGCGGATCTCGCCCGGTCCGGGCTCCCCCACTTCGCGGTCCACGATCTTGAACTTCTCCGGACCGCCCGGTTCTTCGATGATCGCCGTTTTTGCCATGTCGGCCTCCCTCATGTCCCTGCGCGCGAAGGTAACCGTCCGTGGCGCGGCGTCCAGCCTCTTTGATACGGCCCGCGCCCGTGCTACCTGCCGCGCGGATCAGCCGACAGGACAACGTGCGATGGATCATTTTCTCTACCGGGGCGGCATCCTCTGTGCCGAGGACGTATCGATCCCCGACATCGCGGCACAGGTCGGCACGCCCTTCTACGTCTATTCCTGCGCGACGCTGACGCGGCATTACCAGCTGTTCAAGGACGCGCTCGAGGGTATCGACAACCTCGTCTGCTTCGCGATGAAGGCCAATTCCAACCAGGCCGTCATCGCCCATCTTGCAAGCCTGGGCGCCGGAATGGACGTAGTTTCGGGCGGTGAATACATGCGCGCGAAAGCGGCGGGCGTGCCGGGCGAGCGGATCGTCTTTTCCGGCGTCGGCAAGACGCGCGAGGA
>CAZVQL010000295.1:0-3016 GCA_964629305.1 uncultured Roseicyclus sp. | reverse complement strand
TGATCTGCTTCCTGGCTCTCGTCCTCTACCGCGTCATGCGCATGCGGCTGAAGGCGAAAGGCCACAGCGCGAGCCCGCGCACCGCCCTCGATCTGCTCGAGCGCATTCAACAGCACGTCGCCCGTATCGGCCCGACAACCAAGAAAACACTCACGCGCCAGCAACCGGAACAACTCGACCTCTTCGAAGCCCTGGACCTGAAAACACCTGCGTGAAACGGCCACGTTGTGGCAAAAGCGGGTATCCCGCTTCAACAATATCAATAGTTTACGCGTTTAGCTGTTGAAGTTGGGCTTCCAGTTGGTTGAGGCCGCGATCGAGCGGTTTGATGGTGCTCCGGTTGGGGAGCGTCGTCGATGGTCGGATGAGTTCAAGGCACAAGCGGTCGCGGCGGCGCTGGAGCCGGGTGTGAACGTTTCCGCACTGGCCCTCCGCCTCGGAATTTCCCCGTCTCAGCTGTTTGGTTGGCGCAAGGCCTTCCTGAGAAGACAGGTCGCTAACTGTCACATCCCGCGTGATTATACGGTCGTTTCTTGAAGATGTCCGGCCTTTGCCGCTGCCAGTCCTTCAGAGCGTCGATGGGCGTTCGGCCCTTGAGCACTGATTGCGGGAGCTGGCCGTTGTAGAGCCGGACGTAGCGCAGGATGGTCTGTTCGAGGTCTTCGCCGCTGCGGAAGCGGTGGCTTTGCAGAACGTCCTCGATCCGTCCATTGAAGCGTTCGACCATGCCGTTGGTCTGAGGGTGCATGGGCGGGGCCAGACGGTGCTCGATGCCGAGCTCGGCGCAGAGCCGGTCGAAGTCGTGGTTGCCAGTAGCGGCACGCTTGCGCAGGCCGAACAGACGATCTGTGAACTCCTTGCCGTTATCGGTAAGCACACGGGTGATCCTCATCGGGGCGGCGCGGTCAAGGTCACGAAGGAACCGGCGGGCATTGGCGGCCGTCTTCGCCGGGTAGATGCGGACGAAGACCCAGCGGGTGGCACGGTCGATCGCCACGAACAGATACCGACGCCGGTCCTCGTCAGCCATCTGCGGCAGGTATTTCACGTCGACATGCAGGTAGCCGGGCTCGTAGGCCTTGAAGGGTTTGTGCGCGGGCTTGGCCGCCTTTGGCTTCAGGTCCTGCAGGCGGGACACACCATGCCGGCGCAGACAACGATCCAGCCCGGACCGCGACGCGTTCGGGTTCAGGAACTCGCGCACCACCGCGAGCAGGTCGTCGAGCGGCAATAGCAGCGTCGTCCGCAGGGATACGGCAACCGCCTCCTGGGCCGGTGTCAGCGTCGTCTGCAAACGATGTGCCGTGTGACTGCGGTCGTGAACGCTGTCCCGCTTGCGCCATTTCCAGACCGTCTGCTCGGAGATGCCGTATCGCTCCGCCACCATCCAGGCAGGCTCGGTGCTGGCCTGGATTGCAGCCCGGATCTTCGGCGTTGTCGTCGCCTGCTTGTGAAGAGAAATCAGCATCCTCGCCCCGCGTCCCGAACCTCATCCAGCAACGATCTTGCCATGAAGAGCGCAGAGCGGCGAGGGTCTATGTGATCGTCCGGGATGGGACAGCTATGCACGTGTCTTAGGGCCTCAGGCCGAAATCCGGCAGGCGGTGCCAGCCGGCTGGTTACCCTACAACGAAGCGCTGAAGCAGCGCTCACGTTCATAAACCGCAGATCACTTGCCAAATCCGGGCTTAACCCAGACTCCCGATGCGAAATGATAGTAGCCACATTCAAGTGCTTGCAAATCGGACCAGATAAGCCGTTCCAACAGGGGATGATGTTCATCCTGGCCCGTGACTGCAAGAACATGACTTGCGCACAGATGAATCATAGCTCCTCCAATTCGGTTCATGCGTATGCCGAGATCCTCATTTATCAATTTTTCGATCTTGTCACTCTGAGGTGCTTCCGACGGGTCATCAATCATCTGTTTCCAACGGTTGATTGTTGTCTTATATCTCACAGTGGGAGGATCGCCTGTGAAGAAACTGGCTTGAGATGTCAGGAATGCACGAGCGCGGTCCACTTCTTCGCGAGACCATTGTAGTCGGGGTGGCCCAACATAGTCATTTATGAGTAAGATGCCTCCAGGGCGCAGGCTATCTTGTGACCACTTGAGCGCATGACCCACGTCCATCATGTGATGTAACGCGTGATCCCAGTACACCAAGTCGAAGACAGGCTGCGGCTTTTCTGAAAATGCGTTAGCGACGCGTACATTTACTCTTTTTGAGAGTCCTTCTGCACGCGCAGCAGCTATTGCCGCTTTTGCACGTACGGTCGAAATTTCATACAAGGTAAAATGATTTACGAGGTCACTCTTTAGCAGTCGGATTTCTTTCGCGCCATTTCCGGAGCCAATCGAAATTCCATGTTCAAGTGGCCTTGTCCCAATTGTTTCTCGCAGAAGGCCTCGCACGCCTGTTTCGTACTTTGGGCAAATGCGCCGATCGATGTGGGCTGAGAGGGCTGAAGATGTCCACCAGTGCCGTTTATTTTCTAATAATTGGGATTTTGACCACTTCCGGCCAACATATTTTCTAATCAAAGACATATATCACCAACTTTTATAAATTGCTCAAATAGAAGAAACTGGACATGATGCGATACAGTAAAATTCCAGCCTTCCGCACGTCCAATTTCGGATGCTCTGATTTTTGAAAGGTGTCAAATCCGGTCTTTCCCAAGTGACCCTCTTTGAGCGCCATGGTGCCGTCAGGATCGATTCCCGACAAGGCTTTTGCCGTCGCCGCTCGGGCTCTGTGGTCCAGGCGCATGCCCCCCCGAACATGTCGTTCAAGGCGGATTGCCGACTTGAACGCCGACCGCGCAGCTCATCGTCTCGCAGTTCGGCGACCACCTTCCGTTTCTGTGATCGGGCGGGCTTGGTCAATGGCGATGACGGTGCAGCGAGCAGGTCCATACATGTCACATCCCGCGTGATTATACGGTCGTTTCGGCGGCCTGCACCTCGGCGATGTCAATGTGAAAGAAGCCGATCGGGTAGCGCTTGAACTTC
>CAZVQL010000294.1:0-3034 GCA_964629305.1 uncultured Roseicyclus sp. | reverse complement strand
CGCCTGATGGGCGACAAGATCACCGCCAAGGACACAATGAAGAAGCTGGGTGTTCCTTGCGTGCCCGGCTCGGAGGGTGGGGTGGCACATCTCGACACGGCCTATGCCGTGGCCGAGGAAGCGGGCTATCCCGTCATCGTCAAGGCCACCGCCGGTGGCGGCGGGCGCGGCATGAAGCTGGCGCGTTCGAAGGACGAGCTTGAAACCGCCTTTCGCACCGCGCGGACCGAGGCCAAGGCCGCCTTCGGCAATGACGAGGTCTATATCGAGAAATACCTCGGCCGCCCGCGTCATATCGAGGTGCAGGTCTTCGGCGACGGGCGCGGCAATGCCGTGCACCTGGGCGAGCGCGACTGTTCGCTCCAGCGCCGTCACCAGAAGGTTTTCGAAGAGGCCCCCGGCCCCGCCATCGACCCCGCCACGCGCGACCGGATCGGGGCCACCTGCGCCGAAGCGGTTGCCAACCTCGGCTACGAGGGCGCGGGCACGATCGAGTTTCTTTACGAAGACGGCGAGTTCTTCTTCATCGAGATGAACACCCGGCTTCAGGTCGAACACCCGGTGACCGAAGCCATCTTCGGCGTCGACCTCGTGCGCGAGCAGATCCGCGTCGCCGCGGGCCTTCCGATGTCGTTCAACCAGGGCGACCTGGAGGTGAACGGCCACGCGATCGAGGTGCGGATCAACGCCGAGAAGCTGCCGAATTTCTCGCCCTCGCCGGGACGCATCAGCCAGTATCACGCGCCGGGCGGCCTTGGCGTGCGGATGGATTCAGCCATCTACGACGGCTACCGCATCCCGCCCTACTACGACAGCCTGATCGGCAAGCTGATCGTCCACGGACGCGACCGGCCCGAGGCGCTGGCGCGCCTGCATCGGGCGCTGGGTGAGCTGATCATCGACGGCGTCGACACGACGATCCCGCTCTTTCACGCGCTGCTCGACGCGCCCGCGGTGCAGTCCGGCGACTACACGATCCACTGGCTCGAGGGCTGGCTTGCCGAGACGATCGGCTGACAGGCAACGGCCTGCGCCGTCCATCGATCCGGGGCTGATCCCGCGCCTGCCGCGGGGCGCGCCCCTGGTCGAGTTGGGCAATGGTTTGCCACCTGCGCGGCTTCTGCATTTTCCGCAGGACTTTCCGGGGCTGCACGCTACTTTTAGCTGCATGGCGCATGACATGTTCAGCCCGGCCCGCCCGGCGCTGTCACCGGATCTGATGATACGAGCCTACGCCGCCGGCATCTTTCCGATGTCGGACGGCGCCGATCACCCCGGCATCTTCTGGGTCGACCCACAGCGCCGGGGGGTATTCCCTCTGGATGCGTTCCACGTGTCGCGCAGCCTGCGTCGGCGCATGAACCGGGGCGATTTCGAGATCACGGTGAACCGGGATTTCACGGGCGTCGTCGCGGCCTGCGCCGACCGGCCGGAGACATGGATCAACGCCGAGATCTTCGACACCTACATGGCGCTGCACGCGATGGGCTACGGCCAGTCGGTCGAGGTCTGGATGGAGGGCGCATTGGCCGGCGGCGTCTTCGGCGTCACATTGGGGGCCGCGTTTTTCGGCGAGAGCATGTTCTCGCGCCGCACGGACGGCTCCAAGATCGCGCTCGCCCACCTGGTGGAGCGGCTGCGCGCGGGCGGCTTCCAGCTTTTCGACACGCAGTTCACGACAGAACACCTCGAACGGCTCGGCGCGGTCGAGCTTCCGCGCGCCGAGTACCGCCGCCAGTTGCAACTGGCCGTCACCAGCCCCGCGGATTTCTTCGCTCTCGACCACGGCTGAACGCCCCCGCCCCTCATTTCAAGAGTATTCCATGCCGGAACCCACCGCCCGGGGCTTGACCCCGGCGCGGATACGGGGACGATCGGCACCCGGATAAGGACAAAGACAACAGGGACGGACCACATGACTGTGAAGGGCATTCTCCTTTCGGCCTCGATGATCGCGCTTGCGGGTGCGGCGTCGGCCGAGACGCGGATCGGGATGATCACCACTCTGTCGGGCGGCGGCGCATCGCTGGGCATCGACGTGCGCGACGGATTCCTGCTGGCGATGGAACAGGCCGGCCGCGACGACATCGAGCTTATCGTCGAAGACGACGAGCAGGCACCGGACGTGGCGGTGCAACTGGCCGACCGCATGATCCAGGCCGAGGACGTGGACATCATGACCGGCATCATCTGGTCGAACCTCGCCATGGCGGTGGTGCCCTCGGTCACGGCGCAGGGGGTGTTCTACCTGTCTCCCAACGCAGGCCCCTCGCAGCTGGCCGGGCGCGGGTGCAACCCGAACTACTTCAACGTCGCCTGGCAGAACGACAACCTGCACGAGGCCGCGGGCGCCTATGCCAATTCGGCGGGCTATTCCAACAGCTTCATTCTCGCGCCGAACTACCCCGCGGGGCAGGACGCGCTGGCGGGTTACAAGCGCTTCTACGAGGGCGGGCTTGCGGGTGAGCTTTACACCCAGCTGGGCCAGACCGACTATGCCGCCGAGATCGCTCAGATCCGGGCCTCCGGGGCAGACAGCGTGTTCTTCTTCCTGCCGGGCGGAATGGGCATCTCGTTCCTGCGGCAGTATGCCGACAGCGGGCTGGACATCCCGGTGATCGGGCCGGCCTTCTCGTTCGATCAGAACATCCTGCAGGCGGTGGGCGCCGACGCGCTTGGCGTGGTCAACACCTCGCAATGGTCCCCCGATCTCGAGAACGAGGCGAACGCCGCCTTCGTCGCCGCCTATCAGGAAGCCTACGGTCGCATCCCCTCGCTCTACGCGAGCCAGGGCTACGACACGGCGAACCTGATCCTTTCGGCGCTGGCCGTGGCCGACCCCTCGGAAGACCCCGACGCCTTCCGCGAGGCGCTGCGCGCCGCCGATTTCGTCAGCACGCGCGGCGATTTCGCGTTCGGCCCGAACCACCACCCGATCCAGGACATCTACGTCCGCGAGGTCGTGCAGGACGGCGATATCTTCACCAACCGCATCATCGGCACGGCCCTCGAGGACCGTGGCGATGCTTACGCG
>CAZVQL010000293.1:0-3080 GCA_964629305.1 uncultured Roseicyclus sp. | reverse complement strand
CGACGATGGACATCATCAAGCTCTACGGCTCGGAACCCGCCAACTTCCTCGACGTCGGCGGCTCGGCCACGAAGGACAAGGTGACCGAAGCCTTCAAGATCATCACCTCGGACGCGAACGTGAAGGGCATCCTGGTGAACATCTTCGGCGGCATCATGCGCTGCGACATCATCGCCGAGGGCGTGGTCGCCGCGGTCAAGGAAGTGGGCCTTCAGGTTCCGCTCGTCGTCCGCCTCGAGGGCACCAATGTCGAGAAGGGCAAGGAGATCATCAACGCCTCCGGCCTGAACGTCATCGCCGCCGACAACCTCAGCGACGCGGCCGAGAAGATCGTGAAAGCGGTCAAGGGCTGAACGAGGTCCCTGCGCATGCGCGTGATCCAGATCCATGCCGGCATCCACAAGACCGGGTCGACGGCGCTCCAGCACACGCTGGCGCGCCTCGTCCCCGATCTGGCCGCGCACGGCGTCGCCCTGCCGAATTTCGGCAGCCGCGGCCATTGGCATCACGCGCTTGCGGGCTTCGCCCCGGACCCTGAACGGGCCGATCGTGCGTGGGGCAAGCTGGTCCGCAGGATCAGGAAATCCCCGGCGGAACGCGTGCTTCTGAGCTCCGAGCATTTCGTGAGCGCCGACCCCGAGGCGGTGAAGGCCGCGCTCGACCAGCTGGGGCCGCATGAGCCGCGCATCCATTTCTACGTGCGCCCGCACATCGGCCTCTACACCTCGCTTTACCTGCAACGGGTCAAGGCAGGCGCCGCCGTCGCCGCGCCCACGCGCTTCGCCGAAAGCTACAGCCAGGGCCCCGAGTTCGACTACGTGCCCGCCATCGAACGCTACATCGACGTGTTCGGCCCCGAGGCCGTGCGCGTGCGCGAGTTCGACCCGGCCCGCTTCGAGGGCGGCAGCCTCATCGCCGATGCCTGGCATTTCCTCGACCTGCCGTCCGCGGTGCTGGCAAAGGCCACCGAGGGCGGGGACACCATCGTCAACCCGACCCCGACCGCCGAACAGGCCGTGCTCCTGATCGCGCTCGCACGGCGACTGCGCGGCGCGATGGGGCGGGGCGCCGACCCGCAACCGCTGCGCCGGGCGCTGTGGTCCTTGCTGACCGAACTGCGCGAACACATGCCCGAAGGCGGCACGGCCTACCGCCTGCCGCTTGCCCTGCAACGCGCGATCGCGGCCCATACCGAACCGGCCCGCGCCGCCTTTGCGCACCGGCTGGACCGTCCCGCCAGCGAGGTGTTCCTGAGCGAACCGCTGCAAGCACCCGAACCCATCGGGCTGATCCCGTTCGACGCAGCCCGCGCAGGTCTGACCGCGGCTGCGAACAGCCTAAGGGACGCGGGCGCGCCCGACCTCGCCGCAGTGGCCGAGCGTTTCGCGACCGGGCTGACCTCGATGCCGGGGCCGGATGGTGCCACGATCCTGCAACTGCCGACGCCCCGCGCGCCCGCCGCCGGAGCCTTGGCATGAGACGCGCGATGTGGTCCGTTCTGCACCTGATCGGTGCCGGTCTCTTCATCATCCTGATGGTCGCCCGCGCCGCCAGCGCAGCCAGCGCCGGTGCGCCGCCCGCCACGGCCGATCTCGCCATCGGCGCCTTCGCCGACACCTGCACCGTGCGCGGCCTGACCCCCGCCGAGGCCGAGGGGCGGATGCGCGACTTCGTGGCCGAGGAGGGCGGCGAGGGCCTGCCCTTCCGGCTGGAATTCTACGACATCACGCTGCAACCCACGGACCTGCCCGTCACGCCCGGCACCGACCGCCGCTGCGAGGTCGCCTTTCCCGGCGAGCACACCAAGCCCGCGACCGCAGCGCTCGTCGCGCTGATGGAACGCCCGCCGGCCTTCGGCACCCCGATCCCGCTGCCCATCACCCATTCGCCCGTGCATGGCACCGCCTTCATCGAAGGGCGGCAGCTGAACCCAAGGGTCGCAGCCGTCGTCCATGTCGGCACGCGCGAGACCGACACCGGGCTCGAGACCTTCATGAACGTCGAACGGCTGGAACCGGAGGGGGTGCAATGACGACCACCCTCCGCGCCCTCGCCGTCGTGGCCACACTCGCCGCGCCCGCCGCCGCCCAGACCGAGGCCGAGGCCGAGGCCATCGCCTCGAACTTCGGTCTCGCCGTCGACATCTGCCTGCAACACCTGCGCGACCGGAACCCGGTCGAGACGTTCCGCGCCGCGGGCTTCACCGTCACCGCCCAGGACGAGGGCACATTCAATTTCGACACGCTCGGCGTCTCGGGCTTTCTCGCGCCGCTCTTGCCCACCGAATGGTGCTGGGTCGGCAGCGACCGGCTCACCTATGCCCAGGCCGAAACCATCGCCTACGAACGCGCGCTCTTCCGCTATCCGCAGGGCGTGTCCGGCCCCACCGCGCCCGGCTTCTCCATCGAGATCGCACCCGGCGACACCTGCTCGGGCCTCACCGTGCTTCACGCCAATCGCATCGCCACACTCATCGTGACCAATTCGCCGTTCTGGGAGGGCTGCGGCGCCCCCGGAACCGGTGGCATCCTCTTCCAATAACGACAAAGGGACAGACATGGCCGTTCTCGTCGACGAAAACACCAAGGTGATCTGCCAGGGCTTCACCGGCTCTCAGGGCACCTTCCACTCCGAACAGGCCATCGCCTACGGCACCAAGATGGTCGGCGGCGTGACGCCCGGCAAAGGTGGGATGACCCATCTCGACCTGCCTGTCTTCGACAGCGTGCACGAAGCCAAGGCCGCGACCGACGCGAACGCCACCGCGATCTACGTGCCGCCGCCCTTCGCCGCGGACTCGATCCTCGAGGCGATCGACGCCGAGATGGAGCTGATCGTCTGCATCACCGAGGGCATTCCGGTGCTCGACATGATGAAGGTCAAGCGCGCCCTCGAAGGGTCGAAGTCGCGCCTCATCGGGCCGAACTGCCCCGGCGTGATGACGCCCGACGCCTGCAAGATCGGCATCATGCCCGGCTCCATCTTCCGCCGCGGCTCGGTCGGCGTCGTGTCCCGCTCGGGCACGCTGACCTATGAAGCGGTCAAGCAGACCTCGGACGTGGGCCTCGGCCAGTCGACCT
>CAZVQL010000292.1:0-3080 GCA_964629305.1 uncultured Roseicyclus sp. | reverse complement strand
AGGTGACGGTCTACGACCGCTACGACCGCGCGGGCGGGCTGATGACCTACGGCATTCCCGGCTTCAAGCTGGAGAAGGACGTGGTCGTGCGCCGCAACACGCAGCTCGAAGAGGGCGGCGTGGAGTTCGTGCTGAACTGCAACGTGGGCGAAGACGTCAGCTTTGACGCGATCCGCGGCAAGCATGATTTCGTCATCATCGCCACGGGCGTTTACAAGTCGCGTGACCTGAATGCACCGGGCGTGGGCGCGGACGGCGTCGTACGGGCGATCGACTATTTGACGGCCAGCAACCGCAAGAGCTTTGGCGATGAAGTGCCCGAGTTCGACAGTGGTGAGCTGAGCGCCGAGGGCAAGCGCGTCGTCGTGATCGGCGGCGGCGACACCGCGATGGACTGTGTCCGCACCGCGATCCGGCAGGATGCGGTCAGCGTGAAGTGCCTCTATCGCCGGGACCGGGCGAACATGCCCGGTTCGCAGCGCGAGGTCGCCAACGCCGAGGAAGAAGGCGTCGAATTCGTGTGGCTGTCCGCGCCCAAGGGCTTCACCGGCGGTGACGTGGTCGAGGGTGTGATGGTCGACAAGATGCGCCTTGGCGCACCGGACCAGACCGGCCGGCAATCCCCCGAGATCATCGAGGGTGCCGAGTACATCGAAGGCGCGGACATGGTCATCAAGGCGCTGGGCTTCGAGCCCGAGGACCTGCCGACGCTCTGGGGTGTGCCCGAGCTGGAGGTGACGCGCTGGGGCACGATCAAGGCCAACTTCCGCACGCACGAGACGCAGGTCGAGAACGTCTATGCCGTCGGCGACATCGTGCGCGGTGCCTCGCTGGTGGTCTGGGCCATCCGCGACGGGCGCGAGGCGGCCGAGGCGATCCTCGAGAAACTGGCGACCGTGGGCGCGGTGGCGGCGGAGTGAGCCGTTAACCGCAGCGGTGCGGCCCGGCGGGCCGGATGACATCCGTACACCGGGCGTACACACCGCGTACATACGCCGGGCCCTACGGGCGCAGAGGCGAAATCGTTAAAGGTCAGAAAGGCTGACGGGAATGTGGGCGAAGGGTAAAGAAAGCGTTGCACGCGCCGCGATGATCGCGGCTGTGGTGCTGTGCGCGCCCCTGCCCGCCACCGCGCAGGCCGAAGGGCCGGACCTGTTCCAGGTGCCCGCGGGATGCACCGCGTTCCTGACCGTCCAGGCGCGCGAATGCACCGTCAGCCACCACTGGACCTGCGAGGCCGACCCCGAGGGCACGCATTGGCGCGTGTCGCTGGACCAGGACGGGCCGTTCTACCTGAGCTACACCGATGCGGAGTTCCGCTGGCTGCAAAGCTGGGGCCTGCGCGATGGCAGCACCACGGTGTTGGTCGAGCCCGAGGAAGATCCCGCCAGCCTGAGCGAGCTTCTGGAGACTGGCAGCGACTCGATGGTGTTCTCGCTGATGGTCGAGGGGCCCTCGGGCACGTTCCGGCGCGACTATACCGGGTTCGACAGTCTGACGGGCAGCGAGGTCGCGGTCGATGGCCGGACCCTGATGGTGACGGAATTCGCCTATCAATACGGCGTCGGCAGCGGCACGCGCCGGGTCGAGGGCAACCAGTTCGTGCACGAGGGCTGGAGGCTGTTCTTCGGCGGGGTCGAGACGGTGACCGAGCCCGATGGCACAAGCTACGAGTACAACAGCAGCCCGATGGAATTCGCCGAACCGGGCGAGGCGGGCTTCCTGACCACGCAGCCGATCTATGACTGCGGCGACATGATGAGCGCGGCTCCCACCGCCCCGGTCTGGAGGGCGCGCCAATGATCGACGCCTATCGCAGCACCGGGCGGCTGGAGGGCGCGTGCCTGTGCGGCTCGGTCAAGATCAGGGTGGATGGGGCTTATGTTGCCGCCGTGGGCGTCTGCCATTGCTCCATGTGCCAGCGGTCATCGGGCCTTGCCTGGGGCGCGTTCGAGGCCGCGGCGGATGCCGTCATGGTCGACGGGACGGTCGCGCGCTACGCCTCGACCCCGTTTTCCGAGCGCGTGTTCTGCCCGCTCTGCGGCAGCAACCTCTGGCTCAGAAACACCGACAGCGACGATGCCGCATATGAGCTGATGCCGGGCCTGTTCCCGGCGGCCGCGGCCTTTCCGCTGATCTCGGAAATCTACACCGACCGGGCACCGGCTTATGTGCCGCTGTCCGGTGATCATCGCCGCGCGACGCGCGCGGAGTACGAAGTGAACAACCTTCATCTCGAGGGAGACATGCCATGACGACATATGATGCAAGCTGGGCTGCGGCCGAGGAAGCCAAGCGCCAGTGGATGGCCGAGAACGGCATGTTCCGCGAGGAAGACGAGCATTCCTCGTGTGGGGTGGGCCTTGTCGTGTCGCTGGACGGGCAGGCCAGCCGCAAGGTGGTGGAGAACGGGATCAACGCGCTGAAGGCCGTTTGGCACCGCGGTGCGGTCGATGCTGATGGCAAGACGGGCGACGGTGCGGGCATCCACGTGCAGATCCCGCCGCGCTTCTTCTACGACCAGGTGCGCCGCACCGGGCACGAGCCGCGCGAGAACGAGTTGATGGCGGTCGGGCAGGTCTTTCTGCCACGCACCAACTTCGGCGCGCAGGAGACATGCCGCACGATCGTGGAATCCGAAGTGCTGCGGATGGGCTACTACATCTATGGTTGGCGGCACGTGCCGGTAAATATCGCCGTGCTGGGTGAAAAGGCCAACGCGACGCGGCCCGAGATCGAGCAGATCATCATCTCGAATTCCAAGGGCGTGGACGAAGAGACCTTCGAGCGCGAGCTTTACGTGATCCGCCGCCGGATCGAGAAGGCCTCGCAAGCGGCCGGTGTGAAAGAGCTTTATATCTGCAGCTTCAGCTGCCGCTCGATCATCTACAAGGGGATGATGCTGGCGCAGGACGTGGCCGAGTTCTACCCCGACCTTCAGGACGAGCGGTTCGAGAGCGCGTTCGCGATCTATCACCAGCGTTATTCGACCAACACCTTCCCGCAGTGGTGGCTGGCCCAGCCCTTCCGCATGTTGGCCCATAACGGCGAGATCAACACGCTGAAAGGCAACGTCAACT
>CAZVQL010000291.1:0-3082 GCA_964629305.1 uncultured Roseicyclus sp. | reverse complement strand
TGCACTCGATCCAGCGCAGGCCCTGCCCGTGGGTGACGACGCCGATATCCTTGCCCTCGGCCTCGAGGATCGGCCCCTGTTCGATGTGCAGCTCGAACATGGCGTGCATGCGTCGCGCGCCGACCTTTTCCTCGCCTTTCCAGCCGATCCGCTCCAGCTCATCACCGAACCGCTTGCCCTTGGCGTCGACCCGGTCATAGGCCCAGTCGAGCGTATGCCGCCCCGCGAAGACGCCCGAGGCGAGCATCGCGGGGGCAAAGCGCGTGCCCTCCTCGTTGGTCCAGTTCACCACGACGATGGGGTGTTTCGTCTTGATGTTCAGGTCGTTGAGGCTGCGGATGATCTCGAGACCGCCAAGCACGCCAAGTACGCCGTCGTACTTGCCGCCCGTCGGCTGCGTGTCCAGGTGAGAGCCGACATAGACAGGCAGCGCATCTGGGTCGGTGCCCTCGCGACGGGCAAACATGTTGCCCATCTCGTCGAGGCCCATGGTGCAGCCCGCCGCCTCGCACCAACTTTGGAACAGTGCGCGGCCCTCGGCGTCCTCGTCGGTCAGGGTCTGGCGGTTGTTGCCACCGGCGACACCCGGCCCGATCTTGGCCATTTCCATCAACGAGTCCCAAAGGCGCTCGCCGTTGATCGTCATGTTCTCGCCGGGTGCCGGCATGTCTTTCCCTTCTTTATCAGTATTTTGCGGAGCGTTATTAATGCAGACGTTTAAGAATGTCGCGCAACGTCCCGAAAATGATGTCGATATGTTCCTTCTCGATGATCAGCGGCGGGCTCAGCGCGATGATGTCGCCGGTCGTCCGGATCAGCACGTTATGCTCATAGGCGTCGAGGAAGGCGGCAAAGGCGCGTTTCGTGGGTTCGCCCGCGATCGGCTCCAGCTCGATCCCCGCGATCAGGCCCATGTTGCGGATGTCGATGACATGCGGGCAATCGGCAAGGCTGTGCGCCGCATCTTCCCAATAGGGCGCCAGTTCGGCGGCGCGCTCGAAGAGCCCTTCTTCGCGGTAGGTCTCGAGCGTGGCAATGCCAGCAGCCGAGGCGATCGGGTTGCCCGAATAGGTGTAGCCGTGAAAGAGTTCGATCATGTGCTCGGGGCCCTGCATGAAGGCGTCGTGTATCTCCTTCGTGGCCAGCACCGCGCCCATCGGGATCACCCCGTTGGTCAGGCCCTTGGCGCAGGTGATCATGTCGGGCATGACGTCGAAGTAATCGGCTGCAAAGGGCGCGCCAAGGCGGCCGAAACCGGTGATGACCTCGTCGAAGATCAACAGGATGCCGTGCTTGGTGCAGAGCTGGCGCAGGCGCTGGAGGTAATCCTTGGGCGGGATCAGAACGCCGGTCGAGCCCGCCACCGGCTCCACGATCACGGCGGCGACGGTTTCGGGCCCGTGCAGGGCCACGATCCGCTCAAGCTCATCGGCGAGATTGCCGCCATGCTCGGGCTGACCGCGGGTAAAGGCGTTTTCCCCGGGCAGATGGGTGTGCGGCAGATGGTCGACACCCGTCAACAATGAGCCGAAAAACTTCCGATTGTTGACGATTCCACCCACCGAAATGCCGCCGAAATTCACGCCATGATAGCCGCGCTCGCGCCCGATCAGGCGCGTCCGCGAGGCCTGCCCGATGGCACGCTGGTAGGCGATGGCGATCTTCAGCGCGGTCTCGACGCTTTCGGAGCCGGAGTTGGTGAAGAACACATGCTCCATCGGCGCGGGCGCCATGTCGCGCAGACGGTTGGCCAGCTCGAAGGCCTTGGGGTGGCCCATCTGGAAGGCCGGCGCATAGTCCAGCTCGGCCGCCTGTTCCTGGATCGCCTGAACGATCTTGGGCCGGTTGTGGCCCGCGTTGCAGCACCAAAGGCCTGCGGTGCCGTCCAGCACCTCGCGCCCGTCGGCGGTCTTGTAATGCATCCGGTCCGCGCTGACGAACATCCGCGGGTTTTTCTTGAACTGTCGGTTCGCCGTGAACGGCATCCAGAACGCGGACAGGTCGTTCGGCACCGGGTTGGATCGGTCAAGGGCCATATCGGCATCCCCCTGTCGGTCCCGGTCGCGCGCCGCCGGGCCGGTGATTGTCTTTTTGACCAAACGGTCAAGACCACGCTAGCAGAGGCGCTGTGCCAGTCAACGAATACTCAGGCACCATTCGCGTAAAGACAAGGCGAATGATGCGCGAAAAGGCATCTCTGCGCGGGCTTTGAGCGCTGGATGAAACGGGGATTGCGCCGCTCGGCGGAGCGGGGTCTGATAGCGGGTATGGTGATGGAAAAGCCGCGCACGCGGATTCAGAAGAAGAACCGGGAAACCATCCTCGAAGCCGCGCTCGAGGTGTTCTCGCAACATGGTTTTCGCGGTGCGACGCTCGACATGATCGCGGGCGCGGCGGGGCTGTCGAAGCCCAATCTGCTCTACTATTTCCCTTCCAAGGAGGCGATCCACGTCACCCTTCTGAGCCAGCTGATGGACACCTGGCTCGACCCGCTGCGCGACCTGGATGCCAGCGGCGACCCCGTCGAGGAGCTGCGCGGCTACGTCCGGCGAAAGCTGCAGATGAGCCGGGATTTTCCGCGTGAGTCCAGGCTCTTCGCCAATGAAATCGTGCAAGGTGCCCCGCGCATGCAGGACGGGTTGGAAACCGATCTGAAAGCGCTGGTCGATGAAAAGGCCGCCGTGATCCGCGGCTGGATCGCCGAGGGGCGCATCGCCGATGTCGACCCCCATCACCTGATCTTCTCGATTTGGGCACTGACCCAGCATTACGCCGATTTCGACGTGCAGGTCCGCGCGGTCCTCGGGCCGAAGCGCGACCCGCTAACCGAGGCCGAAACCTTTCTCGACACGCTCTTCACACGCCTTCTGGCGCCCTGATCCCTTCATCTTTCCAGAAATATGCCGGGGGGTCCGGGGGGCGGAGCCCCCCGGCGGGTCGGCGCCGAAGGCGGCGAAATCACTCTGCCGCTTTCACCGCGCCCGGGTTGTTGGGATGCGTCGTCCAGTTGGCATAGGTCGGCTCGACCACCTTGCCAGTGCGCGCATCCATCACGCCCGCCTCGAGTTCTTCCATCGTGATG
>CAZVQL010000290.1:0-3083 GCA_964629305.1 uncultured Roseicyclus sp. | reverse complement strand
CGAGGATCGCCGCGACGATGGTCGCCGCCCCCAGCACGAGGCCCAGCAGGACGCGCAGGCCGCCCGCGGCCCACGCCTCGCCCACGGGCGGCATGGAGACCAGCACGGCGGCAAGCCCGCCAAGCGCCACGAAGCCCATGACGCCGACGTTGAAGAGGCCCGCGTAGCCCCATTGCATGTTCACGCCGAGCGCCATGATGGCGCTGACGAGGCCCATGTTGAAGATGGTCAGCGTCGTGTTCCACGATTGCACGAAGCCGGTGCCGATATAGAGCACGCCCACCAGCGCGAACAGGAATGCGGCGCGCTTGTCGAAGCTGCGCGCGGTGGGCAGGCCGGAGGCGGCGGGACGGGTCGGGTCGGGTGCCGTGGTCATACCGATTTCCCCTTCATGATGCCGGTGGGCCGGAACAGGAGCACGATCAGCAGGATGCCGAAGCTGACCGCGAACTTGTAGTCGGTCGAGAGCAGTTGCAGGAGGCCCTCGGGCTCCCAGTCGCCGGGAGCGAGGTAGGTGACCACCTTGCGGAAGGCGTAGGTCACGCCGACCTCGGAGAAGGCGATGACGAAACCGCCGAGAATCGCACCGACCGGGTTGCCGAGGCCGCCGACGATGGCCGCGGCAAAGATCGGCAGCAGAAGCTGGAAGTAGGTGAAGGGCTTGAAGCTCTTGTCGAGGCCGTAGAGCACGCCCGCGGTGGTGGCCAGCGCCGCCACGATCAGCCAGGTGATCATCACCACACGCTCGGGGTTGATGCCCGACAGAAGCGCCAGGTCCTCGTTGTCGGAGAAGGCGCGCATCGACTTGCCGGTGCGGGTGCGGTTGAGGAACCAGAAGAGCAGCGCGACCGCGATGATCGCCACGACGATGGTCAGGAACTGGCTGGTGCGGAAGGCGAGGCCCTCGTCCAGGCCGGTCATCTCGCGGAAGGTGCGGGCCGAGATGATGAAGCGCTCACCGTCGCCGAAACGCTGGTCATCGACGCCGATGATGAAGCGCACGATGCCGTTCATGATGAACATGACGCCGAGCGACGCGATGACGTAGATCACCGGCTTGGCCTTTTGCGCGCGGTAGAAGCGGTAGACCACGCGGTCGGTGCCGATCACCAGAAGGCCGGTAACGGCGATGCCGACAGGCAGCGCCAGAAGCGCCGTGGGCAGCGGGCCGATGCCGTCCATGCCCAAGGCTTGAAGGCCCCATGTGCACAGGATCACCACCATCGTGCCGAAGGCCATGGTGTCGCCATGCGCGAAGTTCGAGAAGCGCAGGATGCCGTAGATCAGCGTGACCCCCAGCGCCCCGAGAGCCAGTTGCGCGCCATAGGCGGTGGCGGGGATGATGACGAAGTTCAGGAGCGCCACGAGGGCGTTGAGGAAATCCATTCAGGTGAGCTCCTCGCAGGTTCCGAAATAGGTGATGGCGGCGGCGATGCCGTCGAAAAGATGCACGGTCATGATCGCGGTCAGGTCGCCCTCGATCGTCAGAAGCTCGGCCAGCCCGTCGCGGCCCGCGCTGGCGTAGGTGGCGGGCAGGGCGCCCGCGTTGGTCAGCCGTGCCACGGGGCTGTCGCCGGTGACGGTCGACAGGAACAGGTCGCCCGCGTGGTCGGCGGCGATCACCTGCACCTCGAGCGCGGTCTCGTCGCACCCCTCGGAGGCGAGGCATTCGACGGTGAAGACGCAGTCCCAAGGCTCGGCCGCCACGGGGGCGGCGAGACAGGCGAGAAGGGCGGCCGCGCGGATCATGGCGCGCCCTCGCAACTGCCGTAGCCGGTGACGCCGCGGGGGTTCGCCTGCGGCTGGTGGCCCGAAACGGCGAGCGCACCGCCCGCGGTCTCGACGGTCACAAGCTGAACCGACTGCGTCTCGGGGTTGATGTAGGCGAGGCTGATCAGCCGCGTCTCGGTCAGCGCGCCCTCGGGCGCGGGCAGATCGGCGATGAGCGTGTAGTCCGACGGCAGGTCGCTGCCGTCCCATGTCACCTGCCAGCCAGCGCTGCCGCCGCGGATCGAGATCGGCTGGTCCCAGTCACGGCAGCTGACAGCGTCGAGGCAGAGCGTGGTGAGGGTGCAGTCGAGCGCCACGGGAGCCCCCTCCTGCGCGGGGGCCGGGCCTGCGGCGGCGAGGCAGGCGAGAAGGGGGAGGGCTGCGCGCATGGTCATCCGCCAAGGAAGCTGCGCCGGACCTGTTCGTCGGCCAGCAGTTCCTTGCCGGTGCCGGTGTGCGCGTTGCGCCCCTGCACGAGGACATAGCCCTTGTCGGCGATCTCGAGCGCCTGCCGGGCGTTCTGTTCCACCATCAGGATCGGGATGCCGGTGCGGCTGACCTCGATGATGCGGTCGAACAGTTCGTCCATCACGATGGGGCTGACGCCCGCGGTCGGCTCGTCCAGCATCAGGACCTTGGGCTTGGTCATCAGCGCGCGGCCCACCGCGACCTGCTGGCGCTGGCCGCCCGACAGCTCGCCCGCAGCCTGACGGCGCTTGTCCTTGAGGATCGGGAACAGCTCGTAGACCTGTTCCATCGTCTGGCGGATGTCGTCACGGCGGATGAAGGCGCCCATCTCGAGGTTCTCCTCGACCGTCATCGAGGTGAAGATGTTGTTGGTCTGCGGCACGAAGCCCATGCCTTTGGCAACACGCGCCTGCGGGGACAGGTCGGTGATATCCTCACCATCGAGCCGGACCGAGCCCTGCCGCACGTTCAGCATGCCGAAGACGGCCTTCATCGCGGTCGATTTGCCCGCGCCGTTGGGGCCCACGATCACGGCGATCTCGCCGGGGTCCACGGCGATGGTGCACTCGTGCAGGATGTCGGGGCCGTTGCCGTAGCCGCCCGTCATCGTGTCGCCGATGAGAAAGGCGTTCGCCGTCGACATCGCGTGACCGGTCCCCGGCGAGGCCACCAGAGTGCCCGCGCCCTGAGGGTTCGTGATCGAGCGGTCCTTGTTACCGCGGGCGTTCTGGTAGGGATTATCGGTCATGCGCCCGCCCCCTCGGCCAGCTTGTCCTTGTTCTTGAGGCCGGTGCCGAGATAGGCCTCGATCACCTGCTCGTTGGCCTTGATCTCGTCGATCGTGC
>CAZVQL010000289.1:482-3093 GCA_964629305.1 uncultured Roseicyclus sp. | reverse complement strand
GCTGACCGGACTCTCGGTCCTGCTGCAGTCGACCGAACTCAAACGCGCGCTCAAGCCCTTCTGCCTCGGCGGGCCTTTCGGACGGCTTCTCGATGCCGAGGCCGAAGACCTAGGCAGCGCCGAGGTGCTCGCGTTTGAAACGGAGGGGCTGATCGGCTCAGCAGCGGCACCCGCCGTGCTGGCCTATCTCTTCCACCGGATCGAAGCGCGGCTCGACGGACGTCCCACCATGATCCTGATCGACGAGGGCTGGCTTGCGCTCGATGACGCCAATTTCGGCGGGCAGCTCCGCGAATGGCTGAAGACGCTGAGAAAGAAGAACGCTTCGGTGATCTTCGCCACCCAATCGCTGGCCGATATCGACGGGTCCCTCATCGCACCCGCCATCGTCGAGAGCTGCCCCACGCGGATCTTCCTTCCCAACGAGCGCGCCTTCGAGCCCCAGATCGCCCGGATCTACCGGAACTTCGGGCTGAACGACCGGCAGATCGACATCGTCGCCCGCGCCATCCCGAAGCGCGACTGCTACTGCCAGTCCCGCCGCGGCAACCGGCTCTTCTCGCTGGGCCTCGGCGAGGTGGCGCTGGCCTTCACCGCCGCCTCCTCCAAGGCCGACCAGACAGTCCTGGCCGAGTTGCTCGCCACCCATGGCCGGGATGGCTTTGCCGCCGCCTGGCTACGCCATCGCGGTCTTGATTGGGCCATCGACCTGCTCGGGCCCGACATCGCACCAGCCGATCCGACACCCCCTCACCCTGACCAGAAGGAGACAGAACATGACCCACAATCCTGAGCGCCCTGCCCGGCCCCGCAAACTCGCCGCCGCATTGATGGCCAGCGCCCTCGTCCTGACACCGGTCCTGACGACACCGGCCCAGGCCTTCTTCTTCGGGGGCGGTGGCCGGATCGTCTACGACCCGCGGAACCACGCCGAAAACATCCTCTCGGCCGCCCGCGCGCTCGAGCAGATCAACAACCAGATCGCGCAGATCCAGAACCAGGCGCAGATGCTGATGAACGACGCGCTGAACCTTGCAAACCTGCCGCATTCCTCGCTGGCGCAGCTGCAGGACGCCATCGGCGAAACCCAGCGCCTCTTGGCCGATGCCCAGAGCCTCGCCTTCGATGTGGCGACCATCGAACAGGCCTTCGCGCAGGACTACGGCGCTGCAGCAGCCCAGGGTGATTTCGACGCGATGATCGCCGGCGCGCGCGAGCGGTGGGAAACCTCCGTTGCGGGCTTCGAGGACGTGCAGGCCGGGGTCGTGGGCAATATCGACGGAGCCCGCAGCCAGATGGACGCGCTCATCCGCGAAAGCCAGGGGGCCGTCGGCGCCCTGCAGGTCGCGCAGGCTGGCAACCAGCTGCTCGCATTGCAATCGACACAGATCGCCGATCTGACCGCCGCCATCGCCGCGCAGAACCGCGCCGAAGCGCTGGAAGCCGCCCGGATCGCATCCGCCGAGGCGCAGGGCCGCGAGAACCTCGCGCGGTTCCTCGATTACGGCGGCGGCTACTCCCCCGGCACAGTACGGCTGTTCGGGGAGTAAGCGCATGGCCCTCGACACCCCGCGAACTCTGCGCCTTGTCGCCTTCGGTGTGGGCGGTCTCGCCGCCCTCGCCGCTGGCGTCGAACTGACCCGCACGGTCCTACCCACCGACACCGGGCATGTGGTCAGGGATGACGCCTTGCGCGGCACCCTCGCGCGTTGCCGTGACCTGACGCCCGAAGACTACGCCACCGACACCGAATGCCGCGCCGCCTGGGAGGCGGCCCGGCAGCGCTTCTTCGATCTGGCTCCAGAGCCGGCCGGGACGGAGTGAGGCAATGGGCGGCGTCAGTGTCATCGACCGGTTTCTCGAGGTCTTCGCCTCCTACATCGATTCCGGCTTCGGCCTTCTGGGTGGCGACGTCGCCTTCCTCGCCACCACGCTGATCGTCATCGACATCACGCTGGCCGCCCTCTTCTGGGCCTGGGGTACGGATGACGACATCATTGCCCGGCTGGTGAAAAAGACCCTCTTCGTCGGGGTCTTCGCCTATATCATCGGCAACTGGAACACGCTGGCCCGGATCGTTTTCGACAGTTTCGCGGGCCTTGGCCTGGTCGCCACCGGCGGCACGATCTCCGCCAGCGAGCTGCTGCAGCCCGGGCGCATCGCGCAGGTCGGGCTCGAGGCCGGCCAGCCGATCCTCGCCTCAATCGCCGATCTCTCCGGGTTCGTCGCCGTCTTCGAGAACTTCATCCAGATCGGGATCCTGTTCTTCGCCTGGCTGGTGGTCCTGCTCTCGTTCTTCATCCTCGCGATCCAGCTTTTCGTCACCCTGATCGAATTCAAGCTGGCCACGCTGGCGGGCTTCATCCTCGTGCCCTTCGGCCTCTTCAACAAGACCGCCTTCATGGCCGAACGCGTGCTGGGCCTCGTCATTTCTTCGGGCGTCAAGGTGCTGGTGCTGGCCGTCATCGTCGGCATCGGCTCCACCATCTTCAGCGAATTCACCGCCGGGTTTGCGGGTGAGCCCACAATCAATGACGCGATGTCGGTGGTTCTGGGCGCGTTGGCGCTCCTCGCCCTCGGCATCTTCGGTCCTGGCATCGCCAATGGTATT
>CAZVQL010000289.1:0-471 GCA_964629305.1 uncultured Roseicyclus sp. | reverse complement strand
GCGTGGTGCCAGTGCGGTTGGCAGCGGAACCGCCACCGCATACCAACTTGGCGCGGCCTCCCGCAGCACAGCGTTGGGCAAGTCCGTCGGTGGCGTGGCCGCTATCGGCAAAACCGGTGCCGTCGCCGCGTTCAGCCCGCTCCGACGCGCGATCTCGGACGGCGCGCAGTCCGGCGCCCGCGCAGCCTATGCCGCCACCGGGGGACGGATGGCGGGTGGCGCCCTGCCCTCCCCGGCCAATGACGGCCCGCCCGACTGGGCGCGCCGGATGAAGCGCCAGCAATCCCTTCAACACGGCCTCTCGACCGCCGCTCATGTCATCCGCTCCGGCGATCATGGCGGCGGCGGCACGGTCGTCAGCCTCTCCGAAAGGTCCTCCTGATGTTCCGACGACCCAGCGTCCGATACGGCACCACGCCCGAGCCCGTCACCCCCTACCAGAAGGCCGCACAGGTCTGGGACGAGCGCATC
>CAZVQL010000288.1:0-3096 GCA_964629305.1 uncultured Roseicyclus sp. | reverse complement strand
TCAAAAACCGCGCGGCTCACGAAAGCATGGGCGTCATCCTTTCTGACGGATCGCGCCCCCGCAGCGTACCGGTCCCAATAAACGTGTCGGATAAAATCTCCCAACACAGGGTTCGCCCGGCAGGTGTGGATGAACAGAAGGTGCCGAAAGTCGTTGGCGCTGATGCGGCCCTGAACCGCCTTCAGCAGGCGAGCGGGCTGCCCACCTTCCACCAGGAACCGCGGCGCAAACGCCTCGACGACCATATTGCGCAAGCGGCGTGCCGAGAGGGCCGGGAAGGCGCCCGACTCCAAAGCAACCTTGAGCAGGCTTGGCGCATCCATCCCCGGGTGCCACAGGTCAAGAAGACGTCCGCTCTCGGGAACCAACCCGAGGCCGGCATTGAGCCGAGGCGTATAGAAACAAGGATCCGACATGCTCAGGCCGAAAAATACGGAAAGCTTTTGATGCCGTTTGTAAAAGCTGCGTAATAATGGCTGGCAATTAAAGGAATCCAGGATTCGCGTTTCAACATGCCTGCCGACCCCAAGTGAATTGGGCCAGGCTGGGCCGCCACCGTGTGTAGCGATATAGTTTTTAGGTCTTCAAGGCAGGAGTCCCCCCATTCCTCCAACCTGCATTTGCGAGCTTCGGCAAAAAGAGCCTGCTCTATTTTTTCTGGTAACCGAAATAGATGAAAAGCCTGCCCCACACCCACTGCTTCATCATGCACACGGCGGGCAGCCTCAAATGTCCCAGTCATTTGCGCAAGCCGTACGCCATCCATAAATATAGGGGAAAGGAACGATTCGCTGGACTTATCGGTAAATGACGAGTCCCACCACTCATTGTTATGACGCTCGCCCAAGGCACCTATAAGAAACCTTAAGCCCAAGATAGACGAATGCGTTTTCATAAAAAAATCCCTCAAAAAGGAGCGCTGCACAGGATATGCAATGATAGCTCACAAAACTTTTTGTCTTTCCCCTGTTTCGCGTTCATCAGATCTACGCGTTTTGACTCACGTGGCTTATCGGGATGTCCCAGCACGCGGCTCAGAGCAGCGTTTTTGGCGCCTCGGCCATTCGACCTTATTCCATCGACAGTTTTTCTGCGGCGAACGGCTCGGCGTGACTTACGCGTTCCCGCGTGAGGAGTCTGCTGACCGGTGTTTGTCAAGGGAGTTGTCCAAGGTCCGCGTGCGCGTGACCGGGTTTGGCGGTTGCCGTCCGACCTTGGCGAGGGTGCCATCGGCTCCGGCCTCGTCAAGGACGCGCCTCGCTTTGCTTCGGCGCGCCGCGCTTCGCGCGGTGGCCTTCGGCCATCCTGGACCGGGCCATCGCCTGATGGCCTGGTGATGGGCAGGTCGGGACGGAGGGATGGCCGTCTTTCCGGTCTGACAAAGGGATGGAGGCTGTCCGGCGTGGCACATCATGGCAGGCCTCCGGCGGCCACCATGGGCGTGTCAGGCGTGGTGGCGGGGTTGGTCACCGTCGCATCCTTGTCCGGGTTGAGCCAGACCGGGCCCACGGGCTCCCAGCACCGCGTCGGACCCGACCAGCGGGTCGGCGTTGCGGCCCGCGCGGCCTCGTAGACGCGGCCGCGGGCCCGCAAGATCTCGACCTCCTCGCCCCGATGCCGCGCGTCGGGTGTGACGAAGCGAAGGGCGCTGTGGCGATGTTCGGTGTTGTACCAGGCGACGAAGGCACGCACCCAGGCCCTGGCGGCGCCGATATCCTCGAACCCATTCCCTTTTCCGTTTCCTGGAGGCCACTCGGGCCGGTACTTGCAGGTCCGGAACAGGGCTTCGGAGAAGGGATTGTCGTTGCTGACGCGCGGCCGGCTGAACGACGCCAGGATGCCCAGGGCTTCGAGTGTCGCCGTCATGGTCGCCCCTTTCATGGGGCTGCCGTTGTCGGCATGCAGGACCAGGGGGCTGGTGATGCAGCCCTCGGCCAGGACGGCCCGGCGGACCAGGGCCGCGGCCTGCTCGGCGGTTTCGCTCGCGTACACCTCCCAGCCGACGATCTTGCGGCTGTAAATGTCGACGATGAGGTAGAGATAGAAGAACAGGCCCCGGATCGGCCCCGGGACCCACGTAATATCCCAACACCAGACTTGGCACGGCCCCGTCGCCTTGTGACTGGTCGGTTTGGCGCGGCGAACCGGGGCCTTTGCCCGGCCCCTGTGCTCGGCCTGACCGGCGGCGCGCAGGAGGCGGTAGACGGTCGCCTCGGAGGCGAGGTAGACCCCGCGATCCGCTAGGCGCGGCACGATCTGGCTGGGCGGCAGGCTGGCGAACTCGGGCTCATTGCAGACGTCCAGCACGGCCTGACGCTCCTCGTTCGACAGTGCGTTGGCCGGCGTCGGCCGTTCGACGAAAGGACGCTGGTCAACGGTCACCTCGCCCGTCCCCTCCCCCTCGGCCGTCCAGCGGCGATAGGTGCGGTCCGAGATGCCGAGCTCGGCACAGGCCTTGGGGCGGCGGGCACCGCTGTTGACGGCCTCATCGATCAGCGTAACGGCGTTGCGGCGATCCGGGGTGCTGATCATTCGTCCTCGTCCCCCCAGATCGCCTGGGCTTTTTTTCGCAAGGTCAGCAGCGCCGCCGCCTCCGCCAGAGCCTTGTCCTTGCGCGCCAGTTCGCGTTCCAGCGCCCGAATGCGCTTGCGATCCTCTCGTGTCGTCTTGTCGAGCCGGGCCATGCTGGCGCGGTCCCAGTCGTTGGCCTGCTCGCAGGCCAGCCGCCAGGACCGCAGCTGCTCCGGATACAGCCCGCGCCGGCGGCAGTATTCCGACAGGGCGGCCTCGTTCAGGGCCGAGGTCTCGACCACGGCCGCGAACTTGTCCGCCGCCGTCCAGCCTTCGGGGCCGGTGTCGGCGTCGGGGATCAGCTGCCCCTTGTCGCGCGCTTCCCGCCGCCACTTGCTCAACGTGGCCTCGGATATGCCTTCCTCCTGGGCTAGGCGCGCCAGGGGAATGCGGCTCGGCGGCAGCAGCCGCTTCAGGACAGCCGCCTTGCGTTCCGGTGAGTATGCCATCGTGTCATCCCAATCCGCCCTCCTGACAGGTTATGGAATTCGAAGGGCCTTGGACAACATCCCTGACACAGGGGGG
>CAZVQL010000287.1:0-3101 GCA_964629305.1 uncultured Roseicyclus sp. | reverse complement strand
ATGGTGGTCGATTTCGCGCTGCCCGCGCCCGGGCAGGGCCTGCTCGACGCGCTGAAGATGTGGGACAACAAGGCCGGTCGCGCGAATTGCGACTACTCCTACCACATGGCGGTGACCTGGTGGGGCGAGCAGGTCTTCAACGAGATGCAGACCGTGGTCGAGGATCGCGGGATCAATACGTTCAAGCACTTCATGGCCTACAAGGGCGCGCTCATGGTCAATGACGATGAGCTTTACGCGTCCTTCAGCCGCCTGTCCGAGCTGGGCGGGATCGCGATGGTCCATGCCGAGAACGGCGACGTGGTGGCAGAGCTGACCGCCAAGCTGCTGGCCGAGGGCAACACCGGGCCCGAGGCGCATGCCTATTCCCGCCCCGCCCAGGTCGAGGGGGAGGCCACGAACCGCGCGATCATGATCGCCGACATGGCCGGCGTGCCGCTGTACGTGGTTCATGTGTCCTCGGAAGATGCGCATGAGGCGATCCGCCGAGCGCGGTCGCTTGGCAAGCGGGTCTGGGGCGAGCCGCTGATCCAGCATCTGACGCTGGACGAAAGCGAGTATTTCCACCCCGACTGGGACCATGCCGCGCGCCGCGTGATGTCGCCGCCCTTCCGCAACAAGCAGCACCAGGACAGCCTGTGGGCGGGGCTGATGTCGGGGTCGCTGTCGGTGGTGGCGACCGATCACTGCGCCTTCACCACCGAGCAGAAGCGCTATGGCGTCGGTGATTTCTCCAAGATCCCGAACGGGACCGGGGGGCTTGAGGACCGGATGCCGATGCTCTGGACGCATGGGGTGGGCACCGGTCGGCTGACGCCGAACGAGTTCGTCGCGATCACCTCGACCAACATCGCCAAGATCTTGAATTGCTATCCGAAAAAGGGCGCGATCCTGGTGGGGGCGGATGCCGATCTCGTGGTCTGGGACCCCGAGAAGGAGAAGACGATCACCGCCGGAACGCAGCAATCCGCGATCGATTACAACGTGTTCGAAGGGCATGCCGTGAAGGGCCTGCCGCGGTTCACGCTGACGCGGGGCTATGTTGCCGTGCATGACGGTGAGGTGCGGACGAAGGAAGGGCATGGAGAGTTCGTGAAACGGCCCGGGAACGGGACGGTGAACCGGGCGCTCTCGACCTGGAAAGAGCTGACCGCGCCGCGGCCGGTAGAGCGGACGGGCATTCCGGCGACGGGGGTCTGATGGCGGAGCCTGCGGAAGTCATCCACATGAACGCCGCCCGGCAAGCACCTGTTATCGAAGCGAAAGGTCTCGATCTGACCTTCCAGACCGCTGATGGGCCGGTGCAGGCTTTGCGCGACGTGAACCTGACGATCGGCAAGGGGGAGTTCGTCAGTTTCATCGGGCCTTCGGGCTGCGGGAAGACGACCTTTCTGCGGGTCATCGCGGCGCTGGAGCATCCGACCGGCGGCGAGATCACCGTCAACGGGATGACGCCGGAAGAGGCTCGGAAATCAAGGGCTTATGGCTATGTTTTCCAGGCTGCGGGGCTCTATCCGTGGCGGACGATCGAGAAGAACATCAAGCTGCCGCTCGAGATCATGGGGTTCGACGCCGCCGAGCAGGAAAAGCGCGTGAAGAACGTGCTGCAACTTGTTGATCTGGAAGGGTTTGGAAAGAAATTTCCCTGGCAGTTGTCGGGGGGGATGCAGCAGCGGGCGAGCATTGCGCGGGCCTTGGCCTTCGATGCGGACATCCTTTTGATGGACGAGCCCTTCGGCGCGCTGGACGAGATCGTGCGCGATCACCTGAACGAGCAGCTCTTGAAGCTCTGGGCGCGGACGGAAAAGACCATCGGCTTCGTCACCCACTCGATCCCGGAAGCCGTTTATCTCTCTACGAAAATCGTCGTGATGAGCCCGCGTCCGGGACGCATCACCGACGTCATCGAGAGCGATTTGCCAAAGGAGCGCCCGCTCGATATCCGGGACACGCCGGAGTTCCTGGCCATTGCCCATCGCGTCCGCGAGGGGCTGCGCGCGGGGCATGCCTATGATGACTAGGGGTCCGTACACACCGCGTACACACCGCGTACACACCCCGTGCATACGCCGGGCGGAATGCGACCCCGCCGCAGGTCGCAATCTGGCGCGCGGTGAGGGGCGGCCCGTGGGTAGACCTGTGCCGTTCGTCACAAAGGGCGCGGGAGATGAGTGCGGGGTTCTTCGCGTGGCTGGGCGCCGCGATGGTGATCTTCCTGAGCGGCAGCACGGCGCTGCGCGCCTACGTGTCGGCACCGAAGCCCGCGCTGCTGATCGTGGCGCTGATCCTCTACACGCTCGGCAACCTCATCATGGTGCGGCTGATGCGCGAGACAGGGATGGCGGTGGCCATTTCCATCTCGGCGGTGTTGCAGCTGGTGCTGGCGGCGGGCGTGGGTATCGCGCTCTTCGGGGAACGGCCGGGAATGCTGCAATCGGCCGGGTTGATCCTTGGCGTGGTCGCGGTGGCGCTGATCGTCTGGCCGACGCGCCCCGGCTGAGGGGGGCGGCATGAGCGACGCAGCGGCCCCTGCGATGTACGGGCCGAAGTCGGCCGCGCGCTGGTTTGGTGCTGTCTCGTCGGCGGTGCTGCCGGTCATGGCGGTCGTCGCGGCGATCGTGGCGATCTGGTACGGCGGGTCGGTCATGATGAACCGCGCCTGGACGCTGGACCAGATCGAGCGGCGGGGCCTCGAGATGACGACGATGGAGATCGTCGCCGACACGATGAACCAGGAGCGGCCCGTCCTGCCGACGCCGCACCAGGTCTTCAATGAATTGTGGGACACGACGGTCGGCCAGCCGATCATGCGGGAACGGCGCGGCGAGATGCAGGGCAATCCGCGCAACCTGCTGTTTCATGCCTATCACACGCTCTGGCCGACGATCCTTGGCTTCGGCATCGGCAGCTTTCTCGGCATCTTGCTGGCCGTGGGGATCGTGCATTCCCGCGCGATGGACATGAGCGTGATGCCCTGGGCCATCGCCAGCCAGACCATCCCGATCCTTGCCATTGCGCCGATCATCGTGGTCGTCGTCTCGAACCTGCCGGCGCTGAACAACGCCGTCGACCAGGGGTGGATCAGCGATGACACCAAGCTG
>CAZVQL010000286.1:0-3102 GCA_964629305.1 uncultured Roseicyclus sp. | reverse complement strand
CGATCGAGCATGTGGCCGACATGCTGGGCATGGCGCATATCCGCGCGCTCGAGGTTGCGACCTTCTACTTCATGTTCCAGCTGCAGCCGGTGGGCTCGGTCGCGCATCTGCAGATCTGCGGCACGACCTCGTGCATGATCTGCGGGGCCGAGGACCTGGTCGCCGTCTGCAAGGACAAGATCGCGCCCCGGGCGCATCAGCTGAGTGCCGACGGCAAGTTCAGCTGGGAAGAGGTGGAATGCCTCGGCGCTTGCGCGAACGCGCCGATGGCGCAGATCGGCAAGGATTACTACGAGGATCTGACCGCCGAGAAACTGGCGTGGATCATCGACGAGATGGCCGCGGGCCGTGTGCCCACGCCGGGGCCGCAGAACGGGCGCTATGCCAGCGAACCGGCGGGGGGGCTGACCTCGCTGAGCGAGTACGAGGCGGGCCGGGATGAGTTGAACGTCTCGGCGCGGCTGGCGACCGATATCGGCGACACGATCAAGCGGATCGACGGGACCGAGGTGCCGCTGCTCGCGCCCTGGGGCAAGCAGTCTGGCAAGGACGTTGACGTCGAGCCGACGCCCAAGAAACCCGTGCTGGCCGAGGCGGTGCCCGCCGACAAGACCGGCATCGACAAGCGCGAGGCGCCCGTTCAGGGCACCGCGAAGCCCGAGACGGGCGCGCCCGCTGCCGCCGCCGAGGTGGAAGAGGCCGAGCCCGAACGGCTGGACGCGCCGCGCGCGGGCCAGGCGCTCGATGACCTCAAGCGGATCTCGGGCGTTGGTCCGAAGCTCGAGGGGCTGCTGCACGAGATGGGCTTTTACCATTTCGACCAGATCGCCGCCTGGACGCCCGCCGAGGTCGCCTGGGTCGACGCGCGGCTGAAGTTCAAGGGCCGGATCGAGCGCGACGACTGGATCGGGCAGGCCAAGAGCTTCGCCGCCGAGGGCTGATCCCTTTCGAATTGCCGATATGTCGCAGCCCCTGCGCCTAGACGCGCGGGGCGCTGCCTCTACCTGCCTCGCTGACCGAAAAATCAGTGATGTGAGGGAGATACGGGCATGAGCAGCGGGCGACGTCTTGTGGCGATCATGGTGGTTTGGACGGGGGCCGCGATCGCGGGGCTGACCGTGGCAATTCTGGCGGTGGGCTGGCTGGGCCTTTGGGTTGCGGTGGGTGCATTTGCCGGGCTGGGCACGACGATTGTCGGCGGCTGGTTGGGGCAAATCCTGTTTGCCACCGATTACGATGCGCTCCTTGCGGCCCGCACCGCCGAAGGCACCGACCGCGACAAAACGCCCTGAAGGGGCGAGACAAACGGTTTTCTCCGGGCTAAACATAGCCAACCACACGCAAACGGGGGGACCTAGTGATGAATTCGACGTCCAGCAGCCTGATCAATCTGGCTATCGTCTGGGGCGTAGCCTCGGCCACGGGCTTCGTGGCGATGGCGGGGCTGATGATCCTTGGAGACTGGACGCTGCTGCAAGCGCTCTTTGCGGCGGCCGTCATCTTCTTCGTTCTCGGGTCGGTCCTGTCCTGGCTGTTCATGAAACCGCTGCCCGGCCCGGTTCAGGCCGGAAGCGCTGGCGCGGCGGCGAAGCCTGCGGCGGCAAAGGCGGCAGCGCCTGCTGCGCCTGCGGCGGCGGCGCCCGCGCCTGAACCCGCACCGGCCCCCGCGCCGCAACCGGCCCCGACGCCAGCACCGGCCCCGGCGGCCGCACCCGCTGCCGCGACCGGCGAAGGCACGCGCCCCGCGGCCCTCGATGGCCCGCGCGAGGGTGGGGCGGACGACCTGAAGAAGATCAAGGGGATCGGCCCGAAGCTGGAAAAGCTTTGCAATTCCCTTGGGTTCTACCATTTCGACCAGATCGCGGCCTGGACCGCGGACGAGGTCGCATGGGTCGATCAGAACCTCGAAGGCTTCAAGGGCCGCGTGACGCGCGACACCTGGGTCGAGCAGGCGAAATTGCTGGCGGCGGGTGGCGAGACCGAGTTCTCGCAGAAAGTCGACAAGGGCGACGTTTACTGAGTATACTGTCCACCGGGAGGGTTTTTGGACACGAAACCCGAGAGGTGGATATGAACTTCGCCGAAGACATGTGGCTGCGCGGCCAGGCTGCGCAGCGAAATCTCCTTCACGTCACCAGCTACAGCACGGCCTTTGCCGGGACCGCCGCGCTACAGGCCCTGCATTTGGGCCTGACCGCGCCGCAAAGCTTCTGGGCGGCGATGGCGCGAGCGGCCGCCGCGCCTGCCGCCACGGCGACGAAGCCGGCCAAGCCCAAGACAAAGGCGAAACCGTCCAAGGCCGCGACGGCGAGCGTTGTGCCCATGACGCCGGACACGCCTGTCCCGACCGCCGCCGAGGCCGTCGCCGTGGCGCCCGTGGTGGCGTCGGCCCCCGTGGCCGTGCCCGACCCGGTGCCTGCGATGGATGGGCCCAGCCCT
This sequence comes from uncultured Roseicyclus sp., assembly GCA_964629305.1. Lineage (GTDB taxonomy): Bacteria > Pseudomonadota > Alphaproteobacteria > Rhodobacterales > Rhodobacteraceae > Roseicyclus. The sequence continues at coordinate 663 of CAZVQL010000286.1, read as the reverse complement.
CACCTGCTGGACGAGCCGCGAGGCGGCAAGCCCGACGACCTGACCGTGCTTGCGGGCGTGGGCGCAAGGCTCGCCACCGCGCTGAACGAGTTCGGGATCTACCACTACGACCAGATCGCCGCGCTGGATGACGAGGGGATCGCCTGGCTCGACACCCAGCAAAAGGGGTTTCGCATGATCTGCGCCCGCTACGACCTGGTGGGCCAGGCGCGTGCGCTGAGCTGAGGCGCGGCGGGGCCGGGGATTGCCTTGGCCCCCCGTGATCCGCTAGGGCTTCGGCAACGCGAACCTGCCCGGATCGACCATGCCCCCGCCCTCGGAACACAGCGAGATCGAGCGCCGCCGCCGCGGGCAGATCCGGTTGGCGGCGATCGTCATGGCGGTGACCATGGTGGTCTGGATGGGGGCAAGCTTCCTTGGCGGGCAGCTGGGCCTGCCGGTGCGCTTCGCCTTCCTCATCGACCTTGCGGCGATTGCCGCACTGGTCTGGGCGCTATTTGTGACCTATTGGGTATGGAAAGCGCGGCGCGAGGATGCCTCGGACGGCTGACGCCACCCGACATTGCCGCCCGACGGACCCGGGCGCAGAGACACGCGAGAGAGGCCAGATGCTTCAGGACAAAGACCGGATCTTCACCAATATCTACGGGATGCATGACCGGA
>CAZVQL010000285.1:0-3114 GCA_964629305.1 uncultured Roseicyclus sp. | reverse complement strand
CGGCTTCACCGGCCTGTCGACGGCGCTTCACGCGGCCGAGGCGGGCCTGTCGGCCCATGTGGTCGAGGCCAACCGCATCGGGCACGGCGGCTCGGGACGGAACGTGGGCCTCGTCAATGCAGGTGTCTGGCTGCCGCCGACCGCGGTGCGCGGCGTGCTTGGTGAAGAGACGGGCCGCGCCTTTCTGCGGCGGTTCGGCGACGGGCCGCGCATGGTGTTCGATCTGATCGAGCGCCACCAGATTCGCTGCGAAGCCATGCGCGAAGGCACCATTCACGCCGCTCACGCGCCCTCCGGCATGGCGGATCTCGAGGGCCGCTTCCGCGACTGGCAGGCGATGGGCGCACCCGTCGAGCTGCTCGACCGGCAGGCGGTCACGCTGCGGACCGGCAGCCCAGCTTTTCACGGCGGTCTTCTGGACCACCGGGCCGGCACGGTGAACCCGATGGGATACGTGCGTGGCCTTGCGCGCGCGGCCGAGGCGGCCGGCGCGGGGATCAGCACGGGCGTGCGGGCGCTCCGCCTTGAGCGCGACGCAGGCGAGGGTTGGCGGGTCGAGACGTCGGCGGGCCCCCTTCGGGCGCGTGCGGTGGTGCTGGGCACCAACGCCTACACCGATACCCTCTGGCCCGGGTTGAAGCGCAGCTATACGACGATCCACTATTTCCAGTTCGCCACCGAACCCCTTGGCCCCGAAGCGGCGCATGTCCTGCCCGGGCGACAGGGCCTCTGGGATACTGCGCCGGTCATGACCTCGGTCAGGCGCGATGCCGCGGGTCGCCTCATGATCGGCTCGATGGGCCGGTTGATCGGTACGGTCGAGCGGGGCCTTTCGCTGCGCTGGGCGCAGAAACGCATCGCGCGCCTGTTCCCCGGCCTCGGGCCGGTGCGGTTCGAGGCCGCCTGGGACGGCGAGATCGCGATGACGCCCGAGCACCTGCCGCGCGTCCACCAGCTGGCCGAGGGGCTTTATACACCGATTGGTTACAACGGGCGCGGCATCACGACCGGCACGATCTTCGGGGCGGCGATCGCGGGCCTTCTGACCGGCCGTGATCCCGACGCCCTGCCACTGCCGCTGACGGAGATGGCCGCTGTGCCAGGCGCGCCGCTGATGCGACGGGTTTATGCGCTTGGTTTCGCCGCGACCCAGCTCTGGCGGAGCCTCTGACCGGGGCCGCGGGCGCGAATCGCCTCTCCCAGGTAGCCCCGCGCGACGTACGGCCGGTGGCGTCCGGCGCCCTCAATCAGCCGCAGCAGCCCGCCGAGGCGTCCAGCCGGGCCGAATGTACCAGCGATTTCCACGGTTTCCCGAGGCTCGCCAGTGGCCAGATCGGAAAAACCTGCCTATACTCGCAATTGCCTGTGCCGCCACCGGGAGGGATGCCCACATGATACGCTCCGAACTCATCCAGAAGCTGGCGGACGAGAACCCGCACCTTTACCAGCGAGATGTCGAACGCATCGTCAACACGGTCTTCGAAGAGATCATCGAGGCGATGGCCAGCGGCAACCGGGTTGAATTGCGCGGCTTCGGGGCGTTTTCCGTCAAGAAACGCGACGCCCGCACCGGCCGCAATCCGCGCACCGGCGAAAGCGTCGAGGTCGAGGAAAAGCACGTGCCTTTCTTCAAGGCCGGGAAGCTGCTACGCGACCGCCTGAACGGCGACGCGTAAAGACCCCGGGAGCTTTCGAGACATGGTCATCCTCCGATACCTCAAATACCTCTTCCTGATCATCGTGGCGTTGGTCCTCGTGCTGATGGCCTTTGCCAACCGCGAGATGGTCCTGCTCGAGGTGATCCCGGAGAACCTCGCGCCGTGGCTCGGCCTGCAATACGCGATCGAGTTGCCGCTTTTCGTCGTGGTGCTGGGTAGCGTGATGGTCGGCATCCTCGTGGGCTTTGTCTGGGAATGGCTGCGCGAGCATCGCCACCGGACCGAGGCCAAGACGCACAAGCGCACCGCCAAGGCGCTGGAGCGCGAAGTGCAGACGCTGAAGGGCCCGGGCCGCGACGGGCAGGACGAGATCCTGGCACTTGTAGACGGCACGTCGTCCTCTCGCTGACACCATCATGAGCATCGCGATCAAATTCTGCGGCCTGACACGGCCGCAGGACATCCATGCCGCCACGGCGGCGGGCGCGCGCTATGTCGGCTTCGTGTTCTTCCCGAAATCGCCGCGCAACGTGACGGTCGAGGCCGCGCGCGCGCTGGCGCTCGAGGTGCCGCCGGGCGTGGCCAAGGTCGCGCTGACGGTCGACGCCGATGACGCCGAGCTTGACGCGCTGACCGCGGCGGTGCCGCTCGACCTGTTGCAGCTCCACGGCCACGAAAGCCCCACCCGCGTGGCCGAGGTCCGTGCACGCTACGGGCTGCCGGTGATGAAGGCGCTGGGCGTCGCCGATGTGGATGATCTTGCGCAGATCGACACCTATGCTGACGTCGCTGACCAGCTGCTGATCGACGCCAAGCCGCCGAAGGGTGCCGATCTGCCCGGCGGCAACGGCCTTTCCTTCGACTGGCGCCTGCTGGCAGGGCGCAAGTACTGGACGAAACCCTGGATGCTGGCCGGCGGGCTGACGCCCGACAACGTGGCCGAAGCGGTGCGCCTGACCGGCGCGCGACAGGTCGACGTATCCTCTGGCGTGGAAGCCGCGGCGGGCGTGAAGGATGCCGCGCGCATGGCGGCCTTCGCGGCGGCGCTTTCGGGACATTAAGTCTTCATCAACCGGAATCGGGACAGATGGGGGCATGGGATGCCTACCTGATCATCTGACCCCCGCGATCTGGCTCGAACAGGTCCTGTCCTCGGGTGAGGCGCGCAAGGGCGGTGTCGTCAAGCGGCAGATCCGCGATGTCGAGCGGCTGGTGGGGCGAGATGCCGTCCTGGCCCAGGTTGAGCGGTGCGGGTTCCAGGCCGTGCAGAACGGCCGCCATTTCGTGATCTTCTGCAACGGTTTGCCGATCCGCCGGGTCCGTGCGGACCTCGGGCTTTCGAAAGCCCGTTGAAAAGCCCGCGCGCGCGGGCTTCTTCACGCGGTTTCGAAACCGCGAGGACCAAGGCGTTTCGAAACGCCTTGCCCTTGCCCCGTGGCGGGCGGCGCGCTACCCC
>CAZVQL010000284.1:2408-3118 GCA_964629305.1 uncultured Roseicyclus sp. | reverse complement strand
CCACCCCGTGCTCGCCGGTCAGGCAGCCGCCCACCTCGACGCAGAGCTTCAGGATATCCGCTCCGAAGGCCTCGCAGCGCTCCAGATCGCCGGGCTTGTTGGCGTCGAACAGGATCAGCGGGTGCATGTTGCCGTCGCCCGCGTGGAACACGTTGGCCACGTCCAGCCCGTACTCCTTCGACATCTCGGCGATCCGGCGCAGCACTTCGGGCAGCGCGCTCACCGGGATCGTTCCGTCGAGGCACATGTAGTCGTTGATCTGGCCCATCGCGCCGAAGGCCGACTTGCGGCCCAGCCAGATGCGCTTTGCCTCGTCCTCGGACTGCGCCTCGCGCAGCTCCACCGGGTCGTGGCGGCGTGCGATCTGCATGATGACGCCGAGCTGTTCGTCGATCTCGGCGTCGGATCCCTCGACCTCCACGATCAAGAGCGCCTCGCACATCGGGTAGCCCGCCTTGGCGAACGCCTCTGTCGCCTCGATGCAGGGGCGGTCCATGAACTCGATCGCCACGGGCAGGACGCCCGCCTTGATGATGTCGGAGACGCAGGCGCCCGCCACCTCGTTGCTGTCGAACCCCATCAGCACGGGCCGCGCGCCCTCGGGCTTGCGCAGGATGCGCAACGTCGCCTCGGTCACCACACCGAGCTGACCTTCCGATCCGCAGATCACGCCAAGGAGGTCATAGCCCGCCGCATCCAGATGCGCGCCG
>CAZVQL010000284.1:0-2398 GCA_964629305.1 uncultured Roseicyclus sp. | reverse complement strand
CCATCACCTGTCCGTCCATCGTGACCATGGTCACGCCCAACAGGTTGTTCGTGGTCACGCCGTATTTCAGGCAATGGGCGCCGCCGGAATTCATCGCAACGTTGCCCGCGATGGCGCAAGCAAGCTGGCTCGACGGGTCGGGGGCGTAGAAGAAATCCTCCTCCTCGACCGCGCCGGTAACGCTGAGATTGGTGCGCCCCGACTGCACGCGGATGAAGCGGTTGTCGTAGTCGATCTCGAGAACCCGGGTCAGCCGCGACACGCCCAGGATCACGCTGTCGGCGGTCGGCAGCGCACCCCCGGCCAGTGACGTGCCCGATCCGCGCGGGACGACCGGCACGCCCTCCTCGTGGCAGACCTTCATGATCGCCGCGACCTCGGCGGTGCTGGAGGGCAGCACCACGGCAAGCGGCGGGCATTTGTAGGCGGTCAGCGCATCGCATTCATAGGCACGCGTCTCGGCCTCGTCATGGATGACGCCCGTCTTGCCCAGAACCTCCTGGAGGCGCGCCACGATCCGGGGTTTTCGGGACAGAACGGCGCTGTCGGGTGCCGGCATTTCCATGGGGGGTCCTCCTCCGCTGACCCGAGCCTCTCAGCCCGTGAGATTGGTAAAGAAATATAACCAATATCGCCGCCTGACAACCAAAACCCGTCCCGGGGAGGGCCCACGGGACGAAATCGCCCATTGCGGTTGGCGCAGTTTGCCGTCAGTCAAGCGCCTATGGAATGGGTCAAGGTGCTGCATTTGCTAGCCGTTCTGGGCTGGATGACGGGGATCTTCGTGGCCCCGCGCGGCCTGATCTTCTGGAAACGCGAATATGCGGCCACCGGCGAATTCGGCCCGGCGGGCGACCTGACGGTCCGGGTCTACCGGTTTTCGCTCGGTCTCGGCGTGGTCGCGATTCTCTCCGGCCTATGGCTTTTCTGGTGGTGGAGCTTCCCGCTCTGGGCCTGGACGAAACTCGGGCTCGTGGCGCTTCTGGCGGCCCATTACGGCTGGACCGGGCGGCTGATCCTGCGCGCCAAGCGGGGCGTTTTCGACGAAAGCGATTTCTGGCTGCGCGTCTTCAACGAAGTCAGCGTTCTGGGTGCGATCGGCGTGCTGGTCCTCGTGGTGTTCAAGCCGTTTTGATGTGCAAGGGCCGGCGGCCCGTGCGAGGCTTCCAGACATGAAACGGCTCCTTCTCGTGTTCACCGCACTCATGGCCGTGCCCGCCCTCGCCGACCCGGCGCAGGTCGAGGCCGTGACACTGACGCAGCGCGCGGGCGCGTGGACCGTGTCGGTCACGATCTCCCATGGCGATACCGGCTGGGACGACTACGCCGACGGCTGGCGCGTCGAGACGCCCGGGGGCGAGATCCTCGGCACGCGCGTGCTGCATCACCCGCATGTGGAGGAACAGCCCTTCACCCGGTCGCTCGGCGGTCTGTCCCTGCCGGACGATGTCACGGAGGTCGTGGTGCGGACCCGCACGAATGTCACCGGCTGGGCCGACGACGTCTCCGTGCAGGTGCCGGTGCCGGCGGACGGCTGACCGGACGCATCCGCGCCCCATAGTCGCCAAGTTTGTCGTCCAGAGTGGCAAGATTATAAATGATTCTCGCCCAGGATCGCCGCCATGTACCGGACGTTCCGCACCAGCCGGGGAAAACCCGATCATTACGAAAAGCAACGCTGTAGCCGCTGCCGCGGGACGGGTGATGCGCCCTGCGGGGTCTGTGGCGGCTCCGGCAAGCTTCCGAAGGGCTGCGATTCCCATGGGCATACCATCTTCGACCGTTGCGACGGGTGTTTCGGGCGAAAGACCGTACGCTGTGCGACCTGCGGCGGTGAACGGTTCGTCTAGCCCCCACGCTCAGTCCGCATGGGGCGGATTCCGCGACGCCTGTATGGCCCGGACCCGTTCCGGCCAGGTGGACCGGATATAGGCCAGCACGTCCCATATCTCATCATCGCTCAACGTACCGTCGAAGGCGGGCATGCCGCTACGAAAGCCCGTGATCCCGCGCATCGCGAGAGCCTCCTGCCCGCCCAGCCGGGTGTAGTCGAACAGAAGCCCGTTGTCGTGGTGCCACGTATGGCCGGTTTCGTCATGGGGCGGCGCTGGAAGGATCCCGTCGGGCCCCGCGACCTGCCAGTCGGGCTGGCCTTCGAGGTTCGCACCGTGGCAGGCGGCGCAATTGTTCTGATAAAGCTCCGCCCCGCGGAGCAGGTTGCGGTTCTCCAGTTCGTGGCCCGCAGCGGCCGGAAGGGGCACGACGCCAACAGACAGAAGCAGGATGGAAATGGAGCGCATGCGGTTCATTGATCCTACCGGTTCATGTCGCGGCACCTGGTGCGGATCGCGCCCGCTTCTGTGACGGTGGAGAAACCCTCACGCATCTCGGGTAAGGA
>CAZVQL010000283.1:0-3122 GCA_964629305.1 uncultured Roseicyclus sp. | reverse complement strand
GGCCGCGGATCACGGGGCGCCCCCCGCGTTTTCCCGGCTCCACGACGATTCTTTCCGCATAGCTCATTGTCGGAACCCTCGAAATTGATGCTCGGCACGCGCTTCAACACCCTCGTGATCCGCAATGGGCGACTATCTTGCGGGATGTCGAGATTATGGATGCGGACGCCGCCGAGCCGGCGGTCACCGCGGATCCTATGACGGCTCCATGCCATTACCCATGTCTCTTTGGTTCTGGGTCGCTCGACGTTGCAAGTGCCTCATGCACCGTGACGGCGCACGATGCACAGCGCCCTTTTCTGCGGGCTTGACCTCAATTAGATTCGTCGATACTTCAGCGGGAAGCGCTCCGGACGCTCAATGGTCTCGATGCTTAGGAGCCCAGCCCCCGTTGGGTGGGCGAGAAGAGACCGTTCCCATCGAGAGAGGTGCGAAAGACTTAGGAGCCTAGCAAAAATAACTTGAACAATTTGTAGGCGCTCACTAGGCTTCGGGCATGGATGCGACGGCCGTGATCAAGGAGAAATTCGAGGCGCTGTCCGGTCGCCTGGACGAAGCGACGTTGCGCCTTTGGGCGGCCGTCGAGGCGCGTGCGCTGGGGCGCGGCGGCGTCACGACGGTGGCCAAGGCGAGCGGACTGTCGCGCACGACGATCCACGCGGGGCTGCGCGAATTGGCGAGTCCCGCTGGCGGCGAGGCCAGTGCGCTGGCCGCCCGGGGTCGAGTGCGAGCGCCGGGTGGCGGGCGCAAGCGCCTGAGCGCGAAAGACCCGAGCCTGTTGCGCGACCTCGATGCCTTGGTCGAGCCGAGTGCGCGCGGCGATCCGCACTCGCCGCTGCGCTGGACCTGCAAGAGCACGCCGCATCTCGCCAAGGAGTTGCAGAAGAAGGGCCACACGGTCAGCCAGCGCAGCGTCTGCGACCTGTTGGCGCAACTCGGCTACAGCCTGCAAGCGCCGCGCAAGACCCGCGAAGGTGGTCATCATGCCGATCGCGACGCGCAGTTCGCCCAGATTGCGGCCCTGGTGGCGCAGTATCAGGAGAGCCACGAGCCGGTAATTTCGGTCGACACCAAGAAGAAGGAGCTGATCGGGGACTTCAAAAACGCCGGGCAGGAATGGCAGCCCAAGGGGATGCCCGAACCGGTGCGCGTCTACGACTTCATCGATCCGGCGCTCGGCAAGGTGGCGCCGTACGGGGTCTACGATATGGCGGCTAATCAGGGCTGGGTGAGCGTAGGCATCACCCACGACACGGCCGAATTCGCCGTCGAGACGATCCGCCGCTGGTGGCGCGAGATGGGCCAAGCGCTGTATCCGCAGGCACGCCGGTTGTTGATTACCGCCGACTGCGGCGGCAGCAACGGGTATCGGGTGCGCCTGTGGCGCTTCGCCCTGCAACAACTCGCCGACGAACTGGACATGACCATGCAGGTCTGTCATCTGCCGCCGGGCACCAGCAAGTGGAACAAGATCGAACATCGGATGTTCTGTCACATCACCCAGAACTGGCGGGGGCGGCCGCTGTACAGCCGCGAGGTCGTGGTCAATCTCATCGGTGCAACCACCACCGACACCGGCTTGCGCATCCAGGCCGCGCTCGATGACAACGATTATCCCGCCGGGGTCAAAGTCTCCGACGCGGCACTTGCCGACTTGGCGCTCGAACGCGACGACTTCCATGGCGAGTGGAACTACCGTCTACACGGGTGCGGCCTCCGCATAATGTGCTCAGCCGGCGCATTGAGCCCCGAACTGATCGATCTTCTGCCAGAACTGTGTCCAGCGTCCGGTCGTTTGGGTGAGTGCGCGGAGGCTGAGGACGATCTTGGCGCCTTGGTTCTTCCAGCGCATGCCGGAGGCGCAGAGCCGTTGCTTGACCAGGGTCTTGCAGGCCGCCTCGGTGACGCCCGATCCGATCGGCAGGCCCTCGGCGAGGAAGCCGGGATAGTCCATCTGGTGGCGATGATTGGTGAAGTAGGTCCAGGCGCTGATCGCCTCGTCACGGACCTTCTGCGAGAGGCCGGGGCGTTGCGAAAGAGCGGCCGCCTCGCCAATGAGGACATCGAGGGCGGCGGGGTCATGCTTGAGTGTGTGGCAGTGCGCATGCTGCCACTGCGCCCGCTGGCCCTCGGCCTGGCGCGGCGGATAGGCCGCTTGGGCGAGCTTGGCCACGTATTCTGTGGCATGGAAAAAGTCGATCAGTTGGCGGTCGGTGTGTCGTTCGAGGAAGCGCCAATTGCTCGCCGCCCCGTCGGCGATCCCGAGGTAGCGCGCGTTGGGAAAGTGCTGCTTGGCACGCACAATCTCGCGCTCCAGGCGCTGCAGGAACGCCTGCTTGCCGTACTCGGGTGCGGCCGCGAGGTAGAGGCTGTGCTGGCGTTCGCCCTGCTGGTCGTAGAAGGAGAGGGTCCCGACCATGGCTTCGCGGTAGCCCGCCGCGTCGGCCATCGGGATCATGGCCCCGTCGAGGCTGACCACCACGGTCGCCACAGGGGCATCGAGGGCCGGCAGCGCGTACTCCCAGTCCTCTTCCTTGGCCAGGGCGATGCTGCCCACCCACTCGGCCACGTTCTGAATGTAGGAGGTAGCCACTGTGCGACCATGGTTCTCTTCGAGGTCGGTTTGCACCGCACGCACGTTGAGCTGCGCATACTTGTGGCTGAGCTGGCTGGCAAACCGCGGCGTGGCCCCGCGCACGATCCGCGCCCCCTGCTCGAGCGGGCAGTAGATCCGCCCGCCGCGGGAACTCTGGTAGACGTAGCGCTCGATCTGCACCTCCCCGTAGGGCGTCTGATACGCCTTTGGACTACGCCCGCGCGCGGTCAGCTTGAGCTCCCCGATACGGATCGGGCGGCCGTCGGCGTCGAAGCGCTTCAGGGCCTCCTCGGTGGCGCAGCAACCGACCGCGTTCGCGGCCTCCTGGATGGCCCCTTCCATCTCCAGCAAGCTGCCGCTGAGCCGCACCGTCACCTCGACCGTCACCTCCTCGCCCGATCTCTTGACCACCGTTGCCACAGCCGCACCTTCTCTTCTCGCCACAGAAGGTTACAAGATACTCCTCAATGGCACATCATGTCGAGGCCGCACCCTCTCCAATTCTGGAAAGACCTCCAGGATCTCA
>CAZVQL010000282.1:0-3147 GCA_964629305.1 uncultured Roseicyclus sp. | reverse complement strand
GGATATGCATGGCCGAGCCCGGCTCGCCCTCGATGGGCTTGGCCATGAAGGTGGCGTAGCAATCGTGGCGCAGCGCGGCCTCGCGGATCATGCGCTTGAAGAAGAACATCTCGTCGGCCAGCCGCACCGGGTCGCCGTGGCGCAGGTTCAGCTCGATCTGGCCCGCGCCGCCTTCCTGCAGGATGCCGTCGATCTCGAGGCCCATGGCCTCGGCGTAGTCGTAGATGTCGTCGATGACCTTGCCGTATTCATCCACGGCCGACATGGAATAGGCCTGCCGCGCGGCGGCACGACGACCCGACCGGCCCATCGGCGGCTCGATCTCGCGCGCGGGGTCGGTGTTGGGCGCGACGAGGTAGAACTCCATCTCGGGCGCGACCACCGGCGTCCAGCCGCGCGCCTCGTAGAGCGAGACCACCCGGCGCAGCACGTTGCGCGGCGCGAAGGGCACGGGCGTGCCGTCCTGCTGGGCGATGTCGTGGATCACCTGCAGCGTCCAGTCGGCCGTCCAGGGCGCGGGGCTCGCGGTGGAGAAATCGGGCGTCAGGATCATGTCGGGCTCGGTGAAACCGTCCGTGTCGGCATCGGCCCAGTCGCCGGTGATGGTCTGGAAGAAGATCGAGTTGGGCAGGTAGAAATGGCTTTGGCGCGCGAACTTGCCGCCCGGCATGGCCTTGCCGCGGGCGATGCCGGCCAGGTCGGCGACGATGCACTCGACCTCGTCGATGGCGCGGCCCTCGAGATAGGCGCGGGCGACCTCGGGAAGTTGGTCGAGCAGCTTGGCGACGGATTCGGAACTCATGCGCGGGCCTTCTCGGCGAAGGGGATGCGCGTGGCGGGCGCGCCTTCCAGCACATCGGCAAGCCAGTCGGCGATCAGCCGGTTCTCGGTTGGCAGGGGCAGGTTCGCGCGCGCGGCCTCGACCAGCGGCGCGGGCACGGTGGCCGCGCGATGCTCGGCCAGCATCTCGACGACCGAGGCCGGGAATTCGGGGTGCGGTTGCACGGTCAGGATATGATCGCCCATCGCGAGGACCGCGTTACAGGTGAAGTCGTTGCCACCCAGCACCTGCGCGCCCGGTGGCAACTCGACCACCTGATCCTGGTGCCAGGCGTTCAGCGCGACCTCGCGCCCGCCGATCTGGTAGGTCTTGCGCCCGACAGCCCAGCCGCCGGCGAATTTCTCGACGCGGCCGCCAAGGGCCTGCGCGATGATCTGATGGCCGAAGCAGATACCGACCAGCGGCTTTCCCGCGTCGCGGATAGCGCGGATCAGATCCTCGAGCGGAGCGATCCAGGGGTGATCCTCGTAGGCGCCATGGCGCGAGCCGGTGACAAGCCAGCCCTCGGCCTCCCCGGGGTCCGCGGGAAACTCCATGTCGACCACCGACCAGGTGGTGAAGGTGAAATCGCGATGCGCGAAAAGGCGGGCGAACAGCTCGGAATAGGTGCCGTCCCGTGCCGCGACTTCGTCGGGGACATGGCCGGTCTGAAGGATGCCGATATGCATGGGGGTCTCGCGTGAACGGATACCGCCAAGCTATGCCCGCGGGCCGAGCGGGGCAAGGGGGGCTAGACCGTGTCGAGATAGAGCTCGGTCTGCTCTTCCGGCGACAGCTCGGCCATGTAGTGCAACTCCTGCCGCTTGGTGGCCAGGAGGTTCGCGATCAGCTCGCGCGGGAAGATGCGGGCGATCTCGGCGCTGCCGGCGAATGCGTCGATTGCTCCCTGCCAGTCGCGCGGCAGCTGCGCGATGTCCTGCCCGTAGGCGTTGCCGGTCACGGGCGGCGGCGGCTCGGCTGCATCCTCGATCCCGTTCAGCGCGGCACCGAGGATCGCGGCGATCAGCAGGTAGGGGTTGATGTCACCGCCCGCGACGCGGTGCTCGATCCGGCGCGCGGCGGAACTGCCCGAGGGGATGCGCAGCGCGGTCGTGCGGTTCTCGTAGGCCCAGGCGATGCCGGTGGGCGCATGCGCGCCGGGCACGAAACGGTCATAGCTCGAGGCGTGCGGGGCCAGGATCAGCATCGAGCCCGGCATCGCCTTCAGACAGCCCGCCACCGCGTGGCGCAGCGCCTCGGACCCTTTCGCGCTGCCGTCGTCGAAGATGTTGCGCCCGCCTTCGTCAAGGATCGAGAAATGCGTGTGCAGCCCGTTGCCGGAATACTCCGGATAGGGTTTCGCCATGAAGCTCGCGGCGAAGCCGTGCTTGCGCGCGAGCCCATTGACGAGCAGCTTGAAGAACCACGCGTCATCGGCCGCCTTCAGCGCGTCGGGGGCGTGCATCAGGTTGATCTCGAACTGCCCGGGGCCGGCCTCGGAAATCGTGGTGTCGGCGGGAATGTCCATCGCCTCGCAGGCGTCGTAGAGCGTGGTGAAGAAATTGTCCCACGCATCGAGCTGCCGCATGGCGAGGATCTCGGCCTGTTGCCGCCGCTTGCCCGAGCGGGGGCTGGGGGGCACGCGCAGCTCCTTGCCGCGGTCGTCGATCAGGTAGAACTCCATCTCGGTCGCCACCACGGGCGTCAGGCCGCGGGCCTTGTATCGTTCCACCACGCGCGCAAGCGCATGGCGCGGGTCGCCTGCGAAGGGGCGGCCGTCGTCGTGGAACATCCAGATCGGCAGAAGCGCCGTGGGCGTGTCGAGCCAGGGCATCGGGACGAAGCCGCGCTCGGTGGGGCGCAGCACGCCGTCGGGATCGCCCGCCTCGAAGACCAGCGGGCTGTCGTCGATATCCTCGCCCCAGATGTCGAGGTTCAGGACCGAGAAGGGAAAGCGCGTGCCCTCTTCGATGGCCTTGTCGGCGTAGCGCCGGGCGATGCGTTTGCCCCGCGGCTGGCCGTTCAGGTCGGCGGCGGCGACACGGATTGATTTCACCTCGGGATGGTCGAGGAGGTAGTCACGGTTCATCGGATCACTTGCGGGCGAATGCGCAGCCTTTGCCGCCGTTCGGCGGGCAGGTGGCGGTTGAGGCGCGTGTTGATGGCGCCGAAGACCCCGATGATGACCAAGGTCAGGATGACGAAATAGATCGCCACGATCGGGTAGGGGACGAAGGGGTTGAAGGTGCGGTCGGCGAAGTAGTTGGCGTAGTAGAGCGCGTCGCCCCGCTGCTGGAAGGCGGGGAAGGAGGAGAAGAAGACGAGCG
>CAZVQL010000281.1:0-3188 GCA_964629305.1 uncultured Roseicyclus sp. | reverse complement strand
ATGGTGGAGAAATCGTAGCCGATCCCGCCCCCCTGCTGCATCGTCAGCGCGGCCTCTTTCAGATTGTCGAAGATGCCGCCCATGCTGTCGGGGATCGTGCCCATGACGAAGCAGTTGAAGAGCGTCACGGACCGCCCCGTGCCAGCCCCCGCGACGATGCGGCCGGCAGGCAGGTACTTGAAATCCTCGAGCGCGGTGTAGAAACGGTCTTCCCACCCGGCCTTGTCCTGTTCGACCTCGGCGAGCGCGCGCGCGATGCGGCGCCACGTATCCTCGACCGACTGGTCGATGGGCGTGCCGTCCGCCTCTTTCAGGCGGTATTTCATGTCCCAGATCTGTTCGGCGATGGGGGCGGCGAAACGGGTCATTCTGTCGGCTCCAGCTGGCAGACGGACACAATAGCCCGCGGGGGGCGGTCGATCAACAGATTGCACACCGCCGTGACAGCACTACGATATGGTGTGGTGACAGGATTCTGTGGAGCGCTCTGTGAATAAGCCGGGGACAACCCATCTGATCAAGCTCTGCGTCGGCGCGGAGGCTGTCGAAGACCTGCTCGACTGGCAGAAGAACCCGCGCGCCAAGGGACCGGACGGGCTGCCGCGGCATGTCACGCGGATGTGGCCCAAGCGCGCCGATGAGGTCCTGAACGGCGGCTCGCTCTACTGGGTGTTCAAGGGCCTCGTGCTCTGCCGCCAACGCATCCTGCGCTTCGACGAGGTGGACCGCGGCGACGGCATCGCCCGTTGCGGCATCGTGCTGGAGCCTGAGGTGACGCGCGTCGCCGCGACACCCAAGCGCCCGTTCCAGGGCTGGCGCTACCTGCCGCCCGAAGACGCGCCGCGCGACCTGCCCAAGGGGCGCGAAACCGAAGAGGCGCTGCCGCAGTCGCTGCAGAACGCGTTGGCCGAGATCGGAGTACTCTAGCCGATCCGCGCCATGACCTGCGCCAGCGCAGCCCGCTCACCCTCACTCCAATCGGCCATACGCGCGCGGAACACCGTCGCCTCGGAGCGGTGGATCAGCCCGTCGGACAGGATTTTCAAGTGGTTGGCGCGCAGCGTCTCGCCGGTCGAGGTGATGTCGGCGATCGCCTCGGCTGTGCCATGCGCCACAGTGCCCTCGGTCGCGCCCTGGCTGTCGACGAGCTGGTAGTCGGCCACGCCCGCCTCGCGCAGGAAATCGCGGACCAGTCGGTGATACTTCGTCGCGATCCGAAGGCGAAAGCCGTGCCGCGCACGGAAGGCCGCGGCGACCGCGTCGAGATCGTCCAGGGTGGCCACGTCGATCCAGCAGGCCGGCACCGCGATCACCAGGTCGGCATGGCCGAACCCCATCGGCGCCACCACCTCGACCGCCTGGTCCCAGGCCGGGATGCGTTCTTGCACAAGATCGGACCCCGTGACGCCCAGGTGGATGCGCCCCGCCGCCAGCTCGCGCGGGATCTCGCCCGCCGAGAGCAGCATCAGCTCCACATCCGCGCCCGCCACCTCGGCGGCGTATTCGCGGTCAGACCCGCTCCGCCGCATGTCGAGGCCACGCTCCGCGAACCAGGCAAAGGTCTTTTCCATAAGCCGCCCCTTGGACGGCACGCCCAACCGGATCGTCATGCCACGGCCTCCGCCATCACGAGGTGCAGAAGCTCGGGCCGGATCACGCCGCCCACGGCCGGGATCGCCCGTCCCCCGCCGAGGATACGGGTCAGCGCGTCATAGCGCCCGCCCGTTGCCACCGGGGGCAGATCGGCACGCCCTCCGGCGAGGAAGCCGAAGACGAACCCGTCGTAATACTCCATCGTCGTGCGCCCGTAGTTCGCCTCGAAGGGAAGGCCCGCGGTGTCGATGCCCGCCTCCTCCAGCGCGGCGATGCGCGCGGCAAAAACCTCCACCGCCGGGCCAAGGCCGGGCAGGTCGACGCAGACGTCGCGCAAGTGTTCGCAAGCATCGGGCAGAGCCGCCTTGAGCGACAGGATCGCGCCCAGAACCTCGGCCTCGGCCGCTGGGATCGGCGGGGCCACCGCGTCTTCAACCAGGGCTGCGATGCGCGCGGTCACTTCCTCGGCGCTGCGCAGCCCGATCTCGGGGCCGCCCTCGGCGATGAGGGATGCGGCATCGTGGCCCTGCAAAGCCTCGATCAGCGCGGCGCGGGCGGGTGGCACGGGCGCGCGACCGGTGTAGCGCTCGATCAGCGCACGAAAGCGGCGCGGGCGCCAGACATGGCGACGCAGCGCGGCCTTGCGCGCATCGGTGGTCGACAGGCTGTCGATCGCGGCCAGAAGGATGCCGATATCGCCCGTCACGGCGCGCAGCCCCGCGGGCGAAAGAACCTCGGAAAAGAGGGCGAAAACCTCGGCATCGGCGCGCACCGGGTCGTCGCGCTGGAACAGCTCGTAGCCCACCTGCAGGTATTCGCTGGGCCGCCCAGAGCCCGCAGTCTGCGTGCGGAACACCTCGCCCTGGTAGGTGTAACGCGCGGGCTCTGCCCCGGTCTCCATGTGGCGCTGCACGACGGGCACGGTGAAGTCGGGCCGCAGCATCAGCTCGCCCCGGTCGGGGTCGTGGGTGACATAGGCGCGGGCGCGGATATCCTCGCCATAGAGGTCAAGGAGCGTGTCGGCGGGCAACAGCAGATCGGCCTCGACCGCGATGGCGCCCGCGGCCTCGAAATAAGCCAGAAGGCGCGCGGCCTCGGCCCGGATGGCGGGTTTGTCGCTCACTGGTGACGGTCCAGAAGCTTGCGCACTTCTGCTACAAGATCATCCAGCGACACCTCGACCTGAGCGGGCTGGGATTTCCATTCCTCGAGCGTCGCGTCTTGCGCGAGTTTCGCGCCGAGGATCAGGTCCTTGAGCTGTACCACGCCACGGGCGGCCTCGTCCGACCCCTGGATCACGGCCACGGGAGAGGCGCGTTTGTCGGCGTATTTCAACTGGTTGCCGAAGTTCTTGGGGTTGCCGAGATAGACCTCGGCGCGGATGCCCGCCTGGCGCAGCGTGGTGGCCATCGCCTGGTACTCGGCCATTCGGTCGCGGTCCATGACGGTGACAATGACGGGGCCCTGGGTCTGGCCGCTGAGGCGGCCCTTGGCGCGCAGCGCGGCCAGCAGCCGGTCGACGCCGATGGAGACGCCGGTGGCCGGCACCTCCTGCCCCGTGAAGCGCTTGACGAGGTCGTCATAGCGCCCGCCGC
>CAZVQL010000280.1:0-3191 GCA_964629305.1 uncultured Roseicyclus sp. | reverse complement strand
GATGAAGCTGACCTTGCGGTGCGGCGCGCCCAAAGCCACGGCGGAGGTAAAGTAATAGACCACCTGCGCCAGAACGCGGGCGAAGTTGATCGAGTTCACGCCCGCCAGCCGCACCTCGTCGCGGAAGGTGAAATCGTTGAACATGTCCTTCAGCCGCGCCTGCGCGTCGTCGAAACTGCCCGTGATGGCAAGCGCGTGGGCATTGGCCTCCGACACCGTCGTCATCTGCCGCCGCTGCACGTCTGACACCCGGCCATGCGGGTAGAGGATGAAGACATCGACATTGTCGAGACCGCGGAAGGCCTCCATCGCCGCCGATCCGGTGTCGCCCGAGGTCGCGCCGACGATCGTCACCCGCTCGCCATTGCGCGCGAGCGCCGTCTGGAACAGCTGACCGATCAGCTGCATCGCGAAATCCTTGAAGGCGAGCGTTGGGCCGTGAAACAGCTCGAGCAGGAAATGGTTGTCCTGCAACTGCTTCAGCGGCGCGCGGGCGGCATGGCCGAAACCTGCATAGGCCCGGCTGATGCAATCGCCGAATTCCGCGTCGGTGAAGCTGTCGCCGACGAAGGGGCGCATGACGCGGAACGCGGCCTCTTCATAGGACAGGCCGGCCAGTGCGGCGATCTCGCCCTCGCTCATCCGCGGCAGCTCGGCGGGCACGTAAAGCCCCCCGTCGCGCGCGAGGCCCGTCAGCATCGTCTCTTCGAATGTCAGCTCGGGCGCCTGCCCGCGGGTCGAGATGTAGCGCATCGGCGCGAAGGTCCTTCAAACGGTCCGTCGCCTGATACGCCAGAGCAGGAAGAGTGTCATCCCCAACCAGACGGCGGCGAGTGAAAACCAGGTGATCGCGTAATTCAGGTGATCGTTCGGGATGCCCTCGGTCGTCACCGGCAGGGGCGTCACGGGGGCGTCGGATTGCGACAGGCTGCGCGCGATGACCAGCACCGGTTCGGTGTCGAAGTGGTCGGCCAGCACCGGCACCTCGCGCGCGAACCAGGTGTTGTCGGCGATGTCGTTCTCGGGCGTGAACCCGTCCCGCTCCTCGGGCCAATGCAGGTTGCCGGTGACGGTGATCTCGCCCGATGGGGCTGCGGGCACGTCCTCGGCCACGCGGATCACGCCGCGGTCGACCAGGATGCGCCGCCCGTTTTCGGCCTCGAAAGGCGAGATGATGCGGTAGCCCGCGCCCAGCCCGCGCTGGCTGACCAGCACGCGGATATGCCCCTCGCCAAACACGCCCGTGACTGCGACGGGCAGGTAGCGGTCGGCCTCGGGGTCGGGGGTGTCGGGCACCGCGACGGGATCGGCCGCGATGCGCGCCTCGATGTCGGCCAGCACGCCATTCTTCCAAGCCAGCCGCTGCATCTGCCAGATGCCCAGCGACATCAGGATCGCCACGCCGCCGAGCCCCAGAACCAGCGCCCCGATGATCCGTCCCATGCTCACACCTCTCCAAAGGAAAAGGCCCACCCCGCGGCAGGCCCTTCACGTTCCGTCAAGGTTAACGCGCCCCCCTGCCCCTTCATCTTGGCAGGAAAACTCCGGGGGGAGCGGCACCCGGAACGGGTGACGCGGGGGGCAGAGCCCCCCTGTCTCCGACCTCAGCCGATGACTGCCGACTGGCCCCAGATGTAGACGGCCAGGAAGAGGAACAGCCAGACCACGTCGACGAAGTGCCAGTACCAGGCCGCGGCCTCGAAGCCGATGTGCTTCTCGGGCGTGAAGTGGCCCTTCAGCACCCGCAGCCAGCACACGAACAGGAAGATCGTCCCGATGATCACGTGCAGACCGTGGAAGCCGGTGGCGAGGAAGAAGGTCGAGAAGAACTTGTCGCCGCCGAAGGTCCAGTCGTAATGCGCGATCAGCTCCCAGTATTCGAAGGCCTGCAGCCCGGTGAAGATCAGGCCCAGCACGACGCCGATGATCAGGCCGTTGGCCACGTCCTTGCGCGGCCCGCCATGGACCAGTGCGTGGTGTGACCAGGTCACCGCACAGCCCGACAGAAGCAGCACGAGCGTGTTGATCAGCGGCAGGTGGAACGGGTCGACCGCATAGATTTCCGGCGGCACGTATTGCGAGGCGACATACTCGTTCATCGGGTAGAGGGCGTGCTTGAAGAAGGCCCAGAACCACGCCGCGAAGAACATCACCTCGGACATGATGAACATGATGAAGCCGTAGCGCAGGCCGATGCGCACGACCGGCGTGTGATCGCCCGAGCGGCTTTCGACGACCACGTCGGCCCACCAGCCGTACATGACGTAAAGCACCGCCGCGAAGCCCATGAGGAACAGCCAGGGGGTGCCGCCGTGCATCCAGTTCACCGCCCCGAAGAGCATGGCAAACGCGCCGACCGCGGACATGAGCGGCCAGATCGACGGGTTGATGATGTGGTAGTCGTGGTTCTTGGTATGGGCCATGGGTGTCGTCCTCGGTCCGATGTTTTATCTAGTTGGCCACGGGCGCGGGCTCGGCCAGCGCGGCATAATCTTCGGGCATGTCCGTCACGTGGAACGTGTAGGACAGCGTGATGGCAGGGGTCCCGCGGGCCTCGGGGTCATCGAGGATCTCGGGATCGACGAAGAAGGTCACGGGCATCTCGACGCGCTCGCCGGGTTGCAGGACCTGCATCTCGAAGCAGAAGCAGGCGATCTTGACGAAGTAGCCGCCCGTCTCGAACGGCGCGACGTTGAAGCTTGCCGTGCCCGCGACGGGTTCATCGGTGGGGTTGTAGGCCTCGTAAAAGGCCAGCCCCGTCTCGCCGATGCGGATGTCCATATGCGGCTGCATCGCCCGGAACTCCCACGGCATGTCGCGCGCGCGGGACGCGTCGAAGCGCACCCGGATGGTCTGGTCGAGGATCGTATCGCTGCCTTGGTCGGCCACCTGCGTGGTGCCGCCGAAGCCGGTCACGCGGCAGAACCAGTCGTAAAGCGGCACGGAGGCCCAGGCGAGGCCGCCCATGAAGACCATCACGGCCAGAAGGCGGGTAACGACGCGGGTGTTCTGGGTCATTGGCCACTCTCCACCGGGGGGGTGATCGAGACGCGCGGCGCGTGGTCGAATGCCTCCATCGAGGCGCCCTGCTGGATCTTGGCGACGGTCAGGCCAAAGACGATGGCAGCGAAGCCGACAAGGCTGAGGGCCACGCCGACGTTGCGGCCAAGGCGACGCTTGTGCAGGTCATG
>CAZVQL010000279.1:0-3194 GCA_964629305.1 uncultured Roseicyclus sp. | reverse complement strand
GCGGATTTCGCGGCTTCCATCAGCTTTTCGTTCTGGCCGGGCCAGAAGAACGAGATCAGAAGCTGTCCCTCGCGGAACTTCTTGGCCTCGGCGGTGGTCGGCGGACGCACCTTGGTGACGATGTCGGCGTCTTTCCAGAGCGCGGCGGCGGTCTTGACCACCGTGACGCCCGCGGCCTCGTAGGCGGCATCGGTGAAGCCCGCGGCTTCGCCTGCGCCGGCCTCGATCACGCAATCATAGCCGAGTTTCTGCAGCTGGAGCGCGCTGTCGGGGGTCATCGCCACCCGTGCTTCGCCCGGCTCGATCTCCTTCGGAGCCCCTATTTTCACTGTCATCCCCTCTTTGACATGGCCGTGTCCCGTCGCCCCATAGCAACACCTGTCGAGGTTCACAACTGGGGCACGTACGACATTTTATTGCGCATACAATGGCATACCGTTTCTGATCCTTACAGCCATGCCCCTGCGTCATGCGGGAGGCCCTTTCGAAGGCGTCCGGATCGGGTAGAAGGTAAGGCCAGGGGAGGAAAAGACCATGGACCATAGAGGACGGCACGCGCTGGTGACGGGCGGCGGCACGGGGATCGGGCTGGACATCGCGCGGGCTCTGGCAGCGGCGGGGGCGGAGGTAACGATCACCGGGCGGAACCTGGAGCGGTTGCAGCGCGTTGCAGAGGAAAGCCCACGGCTTCATCCCTTGCAGATGAACGTGGACGAGGAGGCCTCGGTCCGGGACGGCATCGCCGCGGCGGCCGAGACGCGGGGGCCCGTCGCCATCTGCGTGGCGAATGCCGGGATCGCCGAGGCGGCGCCGTTCCGCCACGAAACGCTGGACCATTGGCGGCAGATCATGGCGACGAACCTCGACGGGGTCTTCCTGACCTTCCAGGCGGCGCTTTCCACGTTGGGGCGCGAGGATTGGGGGCGGATGGTCGCCATCTCCTCGATCGCGGGGCTGGTGGGGTTGAAGAACGCCATCGCCTACACCGCCTCGAAACACGGGGTGATCGGGTTGGTTCACGGCCTGAGCGAGGAATACATGGGCGGGCGCGTCACCTTCAACGCGGTTTGCCCGGGTTACGTGGAAACCCCCATCGTCGAGCGCAACGCCGCCGAGATCGCCGCCCGGCAGGGCATTTCGGATGACGAGGCGCGCGCCTACCTGGCGCGGGGGAATCGGCACAAGACGCTTCTGCAGACCGATGAAGTGACGGGCGCGGTGATGTGGCTCTGCTCGGATGCTGCGCGCAGCGTGAACGGCCAGTCGATCCAGATCGCGGGCGGGCAGGTGACATGACGGGAGACGAAATGCTGCGCTGCGGCACGAATTTCCCTGACTTGTCGGGCACTTGGGCGTGCCCGTATGCCGTTGCATCCCGACAAACCCCGAATTTTATTGTGTTTTCTCGGTTTACACCGGCTGAACAAGGCGTATGTGGCGATGAAGGACCCTGACGGAGCCGCCCCGATGCCGCTCGAAGATCACCCGCTGCGCTACCGGCTCGCCAACGAGCTGCACGCGCGCCCCTTCCCGAACCTCGCCGCTCCGGCGCAGGCGATCTTCGTCGCGATCAAGCAACCCAAGGATGCCGCCAAGCGCGACCGCGGCCTCGACCGGGCGCATCTGATCGCGCTGCTCGACCGCTTCGGCGCGGACCACCCCGCGCCCGATGCCACGCATTTCTTCGGCGACCTCGGCAAGTTCCGCCTGAAATGGGAACAGCACACCGAGTTCGTGACCTACACGGCCTTCCTGCCGTCGAACGGCGAACGCCCCTTCGACCCCGCCGCGTGGGAGGTCTTTCCCGACGACTGGCTCGCCCAAGCGCCCGGCGTGCGCATCACCTCGGCGCATCTGCGGATCGAGGTCGCGCCCGAGGATGACGAGATCATCGCCGAAAAGATCGGCGAATGGCTGGTGCCCGAAAGTCTTGCGGTGAGCCATGTGCTCGACAAGACCGCCGTCGTGGCGGGCGATTTCCGCATCGACAGCCAGGGGCACATGCGCTTTGCCGTGTTCTGCAAGGCGGACACGGGCAGCCGCCGGATCGGGCGCATCGTGCAGCGCATCTTCGAGATCGAGACCTACAAGGCGATGTCGCTGCTGGGCCTGCCCACCTCGCGCGAGATCTCGACCCGAATGGGCGAGATGGACGAGGGGTTGGTGCGGCTGGTAGCTGACATGACCGGCGACCTGTCGAAGCCGGACGAGACGCTGAGCCAGCTTCTGTCGATCGCCGCCGAGTTGGAGAAGATGCAGGCCGAAAGCGCCTTCCGCTTTGGCGCGACCGGGGCCTACGAGGCGTTGGTCACGCAGCGCATCGCGGTCTTGCGCGAAGAGCGCTTCATGGGGCGCCAGACCTTCGGCGAGTTCATGATGCGCCGCTATGACCCCGCGATGCGCACGATCAAGGCGACCGAGCGGCGGCTTCTGTCGATGACCGAACGCGCGATCCGCGCGGGCGACCTGCTCAGGACGCGGGTGGACGTGGACCGCTCGGCGCAGAACCAGGAGCTGCTGGAGAGCATGGACCGCCGCGCGGACCTGCAGCTGCGCCTGCAAAAGACGGTCGAGGGGCTGTCGGTCGTGGCGATCAGCTATTACGCGGTGAACCTCGTGGTCTACCTGATCGGGCCGCTGGCCGAGCCGATGGGCGTGTCCAAGACGGTGCTGACGGCCTTGGCCGTGGTACCGGTCGTGATCGCCGTCTGGCTGACGGTGCACTCGATCCGGCGCTCGATGGAGAAGTGAGGCGGCGCAAAACTCTTGCAAGAGTTTTGCCGAGGGTCTTGCAAGACCCTCCTCCAGCCTTTTGAAAAACTGAAGGCATTCAACACTCTTTAGCTTCCCATTCGCCCTTTTCCATGAGAAAAGCTCACACAACGTATTGGCAAGCTCGGTACGACTCAGCCTTGGGAATGTCTCTATTATCTCAACGAGTTCGCCTAATTGTTCCTTGTCAACGATTTGGCCGCAAAATCTCTCCAAACACACTGATTCCATCGGATCACCTGCCTTTCACAAGGGTAGTTTATTGTGCTATACAGGCGATCAACAGCAATGTCCAGAACTTTTTTGCGTTTCCTATACTTTTTTATCCTTCAGGGCCACACAAAGCATTAACAAACTGGTAATGCTCCCCGGGCGCCTCCACCTCCACCCCTTTCACGAGGACAAACGTCTTCGGGGGGCTC
>CAZVQL010000278.1:0-3198 GCA_964629305.1 uncultured Roseicyclus sp. | reverse complement strand
GCAGGGGCCCGACGCGCTGCGCCGCCGGGTCGGAGCCGAAGGCTTCGAAACACCCTGGTCGCGCTGCTCCCGAGGTCGTCGCTTGTCCTGGACATGAATTTGCGCGGAGGGCCTGTAAGCCGGATTCTGTCCAAGGGGTTGCCCCCTCTGGATGACCATTCCTCTGGACGCCCTGTTGCCGGGGCGCCTCGAGCTGCCAACCCGGATGCCTGGGGCGAAGCCCACCCCGGGGTCGCCCCCGCGGCATCCCTATTCGGCATTGCTCCCGGTGGGGCTTGCCGTGCCGCTCCGGTTGCCCGTCGCGCGGTGGGCTCTTACCCCACCGTTTCACCCTTGCGCCCCGCAAGCGGGACGCGGTTTCATTTCTGTGGCGCTTTCCGTCGGATCGCTCCGCCCGGGCGTTACCCGGCACCGTGGCTTCTTTGGAGTCCGGACTTTCCTCGAACGGTTGCCCGCCCGCGGCCATCCAGCCCTCCGCGCCCCCGTCAGCTACGCGCGAAGCGGACCCGCTTCAAGTCCCGAAGCGTGCCGCCATTTCCGCCATGATCGCGCAATCGCGGCCGTCGAGCGGTCCCGCGACACGCGGGCGGAACCGAAGGCGCGTGGCCGAGAGCAGAAGATCATCGGCGACGTCCGGAAAGCCGAAGGCCATGGCGTCGGCGCGAAACCGGTCAGGATCGACAGGCCGGGCGTCGGTCGCGTCGGGCCAGACCGCCAGGCCCAGGCGCGCCAGTCTGCGCCAGTCGAACCGGGGGCCGGGGTCGATCTTGCGGCCGGGCGCCATGCAGGAATGCCCGATCACGCCCTCCGGGCGGATCGACCAGCGCGCCAAGATACCCGGCAGCAGGCCCTCCAGCGCGTCCATCAGTGGCGCCGCGAAGGGCGAGGCGCCGTCATTGTCCAGTTCGATCCCGATCGACCGGGAATTCACGTCGCCGCGTCCGCGCCACTCGCCCGAGCCGGCGTGCCAGGCGCGCATCGCCTCGTCGACCAGCGAAATCACCTCGCCATCCCGTCGGATCAGGTAATGGGCCGAGACCTCGCGTTCGGGTGCGCAGAGAACCCGCAGTGCCGCGTCGCAATCAGCCATCGCCGTGTAGTGCAGAACGACCAGTTCGGGGCGCAGCCCATCCCGGCGCGGGCCGAAATTCGGCGAGAGGCTCAATTCCGGGCGGCCGCCGCGGCGGCGCGGTAGACCGTTGGGTCCCACCCGCAAGCGTATCCATCGCCATCCGGGTCAAGCCCCTGCCGATCGCGCGTCGGACCACCGTTTTGCAGGAACCATTCCTGCGCCAGGTCCGGCGCGCGGAAGGCAATACAGTTGCGTTGGTGACGGTTTTGAGAAATCGGGCGGCGCGGATAGATGCGTTCACCAATGCCGTGGCTGGTCGAGAGCGCGTAGTCGATGATGTTGGGGCCAAGGCCGCTGGGCCGGCTCGGAACGGCTGTGGGCTGAATGACAACGCGTTCGGCCTGCATGCGTGCGCGCCGTTCGGCGTCGCTTTCGATGGTCTCACGGCCTGCTACGGCGTCGAAGTCCTGCTCGTCGGAAATCTCGGGGTTGGCGACTGAGGGTTGCGGCGGCGTGGCACTGGCCAGCGTGACCGGTGCAGGCTGTGCTACAGGGGCGTCAGATGCCTCGGCTGCGGCAATCGCCGCGGCGGCCACGCTTGCCACGTCACGCGGTTCCGCGGGTCCCGGGGCAGGGGGGGGCGTGGGAACTGGACCGGGGCGCGCGTTCGCGACCGGGATCGCTTGCGGGGCAGGGGCCGGGTCAGCCGCTGCGACGCGCGCGCTTACCGGGGCTGTCGGGGGGACCACCGTCGCCACGGAGCGGGGCGCTTCACCGCGCAGGGCCGTACGCCGTGCCTGATAGGCCTGGTAATCCTGGAAGCCGACGCCTGCGGCCACGTCATTCGGTGGAGCGCCACCGCTGCAAGCGGCCAGACCGATCACACAAAGAAGAAGGGCAATGCTGCCCTTGCCGAAACCCGCCATGTCACTGCCTCGAATTCTTATCGTTTCGAGGACATTACCACCATTTCGCAGGTTTCGCCACGAATCCGGCGGATTGTTCGAGGGCGTAGCCGATATTCAACAACTCGCCCTCTTCCCAGGGCTTGCCGATCAGCTGCAGGCCCAGCGGAAGCCCCTGCGCGTCGAGGCCCGCGGGCACCGCAAGCCCCGGCAGACCCGCAAGGTTCACCGTCACCGTGAAGACGTCGTTGAGATACATCTGCACCGGATCGTCGAAGGTCTTGCCGAGTTCAAAGGCGGCGGATGGCGTCGCAGGCGTCAGGATCGCGTCGACGCCATCGGCGAAGACTTGTTCGAAGTCGCGTTTGATCAGCGTGCGGACTTTGCGCGCGCGGTTGTAGTAGGCGTCGTAGTAGCCTGCCGACAGCACGTAGGTGCCGACCATCACGCGGCGGCGCACCTCGGCCCCGAAGCCTTCGGCGCGGGTCTTCTCGTACATCTCGGTGATGCCGTCGCCCTGCGAAAGTTTCGCGCGGTAGCCGTAGCGAACCCCGTCATAACGCGCGAGGTTCGACGACGCCTCGGCGGGTGCGATCACGTAGTAGGTGGGCAGCGCGTACTTGGTGTGCGGCAGGGAGATGTCGCGGATCTCGGCGCCCGCGTCGGCCAGCATCTCGCGACCCTTGGCCCAAAGCGCCTCGATCTCGTCGGGCATGCCGTCCATGCGGTATTCGCGGGGAATGCCGATGACCTTGCCGCGGATGTCGCC
The DNA here is from genome assembly GCA_964629305.1 of uncultured Roseicyclus sp. GTDB lineage: Bacteria > Pseudomonadota > Alphaproteobacteria > Rhodobacterales > Rhodobacteraceae > Roseicyclus. The sequence goes on along the minus strand of CAZVQL010000278.1, from coordinate 452 downwards.
CGTCAGCATGGCCTCGAAATCCGGGACGGGCAGGTCGGCCGAGGTCGAATCCTTCGGGTCATGTCCCATCATCGCCGCGCCCATGATTGCCGCGTCGCGTACGGTCTTGGTCATCGGGCCCGCCTGGTCGAGCGACGAGGCGAAGGCGACGATGCCCCAGCGCGAGCAGCGGCCATAGGTGGGCTTGAGGCCGACGATGCCAGTGAAGGCGGCCGGCTGGCGGATCGAGCCGCCGGTATCGGTACCGGTCGCCGCCAGGCAGAGGTCGCCCGCCACCGCGCTGGCCGACCCGCCCGACGAGCCACCGGGCGTCAGCGCGGCGTCGGAGCCGTCCGCGCGCCAAGGGTTCACGGCATTCCCGTAGACCGATGTCTCGTTCGACGAGCCCATGGCGAACTCGTCCATGTTGAGCTTGCCCAGCATCACCGCGCCCGCATCGCGCAGCTGGCCCG
>CAZVQL010000277.1:0-3205 GCA_964629305.1 uncultured Roseicyclus sp. | reverse complement strand
AGTTGGCCGCGCTGGAAGGTGGCAGCGATATCCGCGCGACCGAAATCACCGTGTCGCCGCATGACGGACGGCCCGTGGAGCCGCCCGCCGTCCTTGGCCGGATGCACGAGCGGATGCGCGCGGCAGGCGTCGCGCCGGTGGAGTTCCGGATATCTATCCCGCTCGTGGGGGGCGACTGGCTCAACGTCCAAGCCCGGTTCCAGAGGCCGGACATCCAGGCGCCGCCCGCGCTCATGGGCGCCACGCTTCTGTCGCTGGCACTCCTGATGGCGGCACTCTGGTTCGGGCTTGGTCGGATCACCCGTCCGCTCCGGCAGCTTGCCGACGCCGCGGACGGGTTCGGCCTCGATGCGCCTGCGCCGGAGATGCCGAGGCACGGCCCGCGCGAGGTGCGCGCCCTCTCGGACGCACTGGGGCGCATGCATGCGCGCCTTACGGCCATGATCGCGGATCGCACCCGGATGCTCGCCGCGCTCGGCCACGACCTGCGGTCTCCCATCACGGCGCTGCGGGTCCGTGCGGAGATGGTCGATGACGACGAGACGCGCGAACGGATGGCCGCCACGCTCGACGAGATGCAGGAGATGGTGGACTCGACGCTGGCCTACGCGCGGGGCGTCTCCACCGACCAGCCGATGGAGGCGTGCGATCTTGCCCTGCTCCTGGGCGAGCTCGCGGACGAGCTGTCCGAGACGGGGCCGGAGATCGCGGTGATGCCCTCGGGACCGGTCTGCGCCAAGGTCCGCCGCACGGCGATCCGGCGCGCCCTGCGCAACCTGATGGAGAACGCGCAGCGCTACGGTAGCAGGGCGCGTGTGTCGGTCAGGCAGGTTGGCAATCGCGCGGAGATGCGGATCGAGGACGACGGTCCCGGCATCCCGGAGCGGGAGCTGGAGAAGGTCTTCGACCCCTTCACCCGGCTCGAGACGTCGCGCTCTCGCGAGACGGGCGGGATCGGCCTCGGCCTGCCGATCGCGCGGGCCATCCTGCGCGCCCATGGCGGCGACGTGGTCCTGTCGAATCGCGCAGAGGGCGGATTGCGGGCAACGGTTCACCTGCCGCTGGTGCAGGGTCGCCTTTCAGAGCTGTGATGCCCAGCGGGGGTGCTGGTCGTCCACGACGAACGGATGTGCGTGACGCCGCGCACCCTTGAGATGGGGGTGGTCGAGCGGCAGGTTGTCATGGCTGTGCTCGAGGATCTCTGGATCCTCCTTTGGCCAGAGGCGCAGAGCCGATAGCGCGCCGACGCCTGCCAGCGCCGCAAGCGTCCCGAGGGCCGCGACCGGTCCGAACTGCGTCATCAGCCAGCCGGAAAGCGGATAGGTCACAAGCCAGCAGGCATGGCTGAGCGCGAATTGGGCGGCGAAGAGCGCGGGGCGGTCTTCTGCGTGGGCGGACCGCCGCAGCAGGCGACCGGAGGGCGTGAGCACCGCCGAGTAGCCCAGGCCCACCAGCAGCCACGCGCCAAGGAGGACGGGCCAGGTGAGCCCAAGGGCGGCGACCTCTCCGGCGAGACCGAGGAGCGTCAGCACCATGAGCGCGGCGCCGGTGACCATCACCGGCCGATCCGGCACGCGGTCGAGCACCTTGGGCAGCGCCAGTGCGGCCAGCATCGAGCCCGCGCCGAAGGCGAACAGCGTCCAGGCCAGCGCGGATGCGTCCAGCCCCAGCGTGCTGCGCACCAGCACCACCGAGTTGACCAGCACCATCGCGCCCGCAGCGGCTGCGGCGAGGTTCAGCGCCAGCAGGCCGCGCAGGCGCGGTGTGGCGAGGTAGATGCGGATGCCGCGCGTGGTGCGGTCGTAGATGCCGCGCGGCTCGGCTGGTTTCGGCGACGGCAGCAAGACCGCGACGACCAGCGCCGCAGAAGCTGCAAACCCCACCACCGTTCCAAGGAAGAGGGAATTGTAGCTCACCACCGCAAGCAGGAGCCCGGCCAGCATCGGGCTGACGATGTTCTCGAGGTCATAGGCGAGCCGCGACAGTGACAGCGCGCGCGTATAGCGCGCCTCCTGCGGTAACACGTCCGGGATCGTCGCCTGGAAGGTCGGCGTAAAGGCGGCCGAGGCCGATTGCAGCAGGAATATCAGGACATAGACCTGCCAGACCTCGGTGACGAAGGGCAGGCACAGCGCGACACCCGCCCGCACCAGATCCAGCGCAACCAGAAGCGCCCGACGGTTCACCCGGTTCGCAAAGGCCCCGGCGATGGGGGCGATGCCGACATAGGCCACCATCTTGATGGTGAAGACCGTGCCCAGCACCATCGCCGCGTTATCGCCCGCCAGATCGTAGGCCAGAAGCCCGAGCGCGACTGTGGCAAGACCCGTGCCCAGAAGCGCCACGACCTGAGCAGCGAAGAGATGGCGATAGGTACGGTCGGCAAGGACTTCCAGCACGGGGGTAACCTCAGAGGTATCGGGAGATGGCCTTCAGTTCGTCACGATCTGCGGCCGAATGCTCGGCATCGAGGCAATGATCCATGTGGTCGTGGATCAGCGCCCGCTTGGCGTTCACCACGGCCTTCTCGACCGCCTGAAGCTGTTGCGCGATCTCGAGGCAGGGCTTGCCCTCCTCGATCATGCCGATCACGGCGCGCAGGTGGCCGTCGGCACGTTTCAGCCGGGCGATCAAGGCGGGATGGGTTGCGTGGACATGGGGCTTTGTCATAGAATGATTTTATCCCCCCTGGGGGGATAGAACAAGATGGCCTCAGAAGAGGCTGCGCACATGGGCAGACAGGCAATATCGATGAGACCGCTGGCGACATTCGGACGACAGGCGTTTGCAGCGCTTCTCTGCCTGTCGCTGGTCGTCTGGTCCGTCATGCCCGCCGCAACCCATGCGCCGACCGTCTTCGAGACGATCCAGGACCACCTCGAGATGATCGCTGATCACGGGCATTCCCACGGGTTCGAGGAAGACCTCTACTGGGCGATGCACGGCCACAGCCACGATGCGGCCGACCACGATCACAGCCAGGCGCTTCTGGCCTTCGGCGACCGAAGCCTTGCCACATCCGCCTACCGGGATGCATGGCGGTTGAAGGCCTCACCCGGCGGCGATCACCGCAGCTTCAGGATCGACCGACCTCCGCGTGCCTGATCGGCGCCGCGCCCCCGCGCGGCCTTACCGATTCTTCAATCGCACGAACGGAGACTTCCATGAGTTCCAATTCGACGGGCCCGCACGCGCTCGCGTCGCG
>CAZVQL010000276.1:0-3221 GCA_964629305.1 uncultured Roseicyclus sp. | reverse complement strand
GGTTGGCGATGTAGCGCGTGATGTCGCGGCTTTCCTCCATCCGCGCGCCGACCGAGTCGAGGATCGACCGGGCCGCAGGGCCCGTCACCTGCAACCCGCGGCCGCGCACCCGCGCAATGCCCGTCATCGCCGCAAGCAGGCGCGGCGGCCGCTCACTCCCTGCCTGCGCCGTACCGCCGGTCAGTTCCTCAAGCCACGCGATCGAGGAAAACAGCTGGAACACCTGGAAGAAGCAGGCCAGCACACCGACGATGAACACCACCCCGATGGTTCCGTTCAGGAAGGGCGAGGCAAGGAAGACCGGCTGCACCGAAGGCCAGATCAGCACGCCCCCCGCTGCCGCGAGGGCGCATATGATCAGCATCAGCACGATCTGCTGGGTCGGTCGCGTGATGACCGGCGCCTGTGCGCCGCTGTCTGCTCTGCTCGCCATTGGCCCGCCGGGGTCTTGTTCTGATGGCTGCAATCTACAGGCGGCAGGGCGCAAAGCCAATGCGCTTTGGTCCCGTCGCGGTCACCCCGCCTTCAACTGGCGCACACGGGTCACGAGCCAGTCGAGATCAGAATCGGGCAGGCCCAACTCGTGCAGATGGCTGGCCGTGTTCTCGAGATACTCGTCGTTCGGCCCGCGCCCGCCGACCGCCCCCGCGATGATCTGCGCCTGGTCTTCCAGCGAAAGCGTGCCGCGGTACTGTTCGTGATGCGGATCAATGACATAGGTCAGCACCTCGCCCTGCGTGCCGCCCTCGGCAAAGGCGACCTCTTGCCGGGTCTCGAGATAGGCCGACGAGATCAGTTCCCGCTCACGCAGGTAGGCGACCGTCGCCTCGGCGTGCCCGGCATCCACCCGAAACGCGATCCCGTGGCAGACCGCCCCCGGCGCATGATCAAGCGCAAGCACGAGGCCGGGCCGCTCGGGCGTGCCGCGATGGTGGATCGAGGACATGCAGAAACTGCGGTGCCAGTCATGCAGCCGCGCGACCCGCGTCTCGGCCACCGGGAAACCGGGGTTCCACAGCAAGGAGCCGTAGCCGAAGACCCAGAGATCACTCATCCTGCACGTCTCCTCCTGCATGGTCAGCCGCATCGCGTCGGGCTATAGCGGGGCATGCGCCGGAACGATAGGGGAGGTCGCGATGAAACGTCTGTTGCTCGGCCTTGTCCTTGCCGGGGCGCTGGCCTCGGTCGCGTGGTTCGGCTGGGCCATCGTGACCGAACGCGCCGTCTCTGGCTGGCTCGACGCGCGCGAGGCCGAAGGCTGGGTGGTCAGCCGCGAAGACCTGTCCGTTTCGGGCTATCCCACCGAGTTCGTGACCGAGTTCAGCGACCTGTCGCTCGCCGACCCGGCCACGGGCCTCGTCTGGTCCGCGCCGGGCCTGACGCTCCGGCAGGCCGCGTTCGACCCCGGCCGGGTCGAGGCCGTCTGGCCCAGCAGCCAGACGCTCGCCTCTCCCTTCGAGCGGCTCGAGATCACGAGCGACACGCTCACCTCCGCGCTCGACCTGCGCCCTTCCGCGAATTTCGCCCTCGACGCCTCGGAAACCCGGATGGAGGGCATCCGCATCGACAGCAGTCTCGGATGGCAGGCGGGGCTTGCCGCGGGCCATCTCGACATGGTCCGGCAGGAAGGGACCGACGCGCGCTACGCGATCCTCTTCGAGGCGACCGAGGTCACCCCGCCCGAGGATCTCGCTCGCCTGCTCGACCCCGCGGGCCTTTTGCCGGGTGCGATCCCGGTCGTCCGCGCCGAGGGCGTCGTGACCTTCGACCGCCCCTGGGACCTGACGTCGATCGAGGTGGAGCGCCCGCAACCTGTCCGCATCGAACTGGCCGAGGCGCGCGCGGAATGGGGCACCCTTCTGCTGCGCATGTCGGGCGACGTTGACGTGGACGCCGAAGGCCGCGGCACCGGCGAGATCGCGATCCGGGCCGAGAACTGGCCCGAAATGCTCGCCATGGCGGAACGCGCGGGCCTGATTTCCGAGGCTGCGCGGCGCACCGCCGAGGGCGCACTCGGGTTTCTGGCCGGCCTATCGGGGCGGCGCGAAGACCTGGACGTGACCCTTCGGCTTGACGACGGGTTCCTGTTCCTCGGCCCGCTGCCCGTGGGCGATGGCCCGCGCTTCCGCCTGCGTTAGCGGCAGTACGGCCCCGAGCGGTAGGACGCCACGTCGAAGTGGAAATGGTCCTGGTGGAACCGGTCCGAGTTCGGGCCCAGCACCGTGCCGAACGGCCCACAGGCGCCGCGGTGCAGCTGTTGCAGGATCGGCCCAGAGCGGCGGTCGCGCCATCCGCCAAGAACCGTCAACTCGCTGCCATTGGCCAGCCCGATCCCCGCGATGTCGATCGCGTTGCCGCGCCCGTGCTCCGAAATACGCGCGCCCGGCTGGTTGTTGCGCGTCCGGCACGCGTAAGACGCCACGACGCGCAGCGACTGCACCCCTCCGCCGGTCCGCCCCACCGTCGGCACAACGCTGCCCTGCACCCAGGTCTGCAATGCGCGCGCCGTGGTGCAATTCACCGTCGCGGGCGTGCTGAGCGCAATGCCGTTCACTTCGCGCAGGCGCACCGGTTCGGCGATGCCGCATCCCTGGATACGACCGGGGATCGGGTCGAGCTGATCGCCGACCAACCCCGGTGAGCCGCACAGCGACCCCCTCCGCCCCGACTGCGCGACACGCGCCGAGGTGTTCCGCGCAGCCGTGGCGCGCGCATTCTGCACCAGGCCGCTCGGCCTCAGCCCCGGGCGCAGCGATTGCGCCACCGCCAGCCGCGTGCCGGTGCCCCCGGTGAAGACCAGCCCGGCAAGGCCGGGGGGAAGCGATGCGGATGGCGCGGGCTCCGCGGGGGCGGTCGGGGCCGCCTCGGGCACGGCGGCAACCTGCGCCACCACCGCCCCGCCCCGTAGCCTCGGCCGGAGCGATGACCCCGGAGCCAGTGCGGTGGCCGAGACGATCACGCGGGTTGGTTCGGCGCTGTCCTCTGCCGGCGAGGCGGCGACCACCACCGGCGCACCGCCGGGCCGCGGATCGGGCCGCGGGGATCGGTCGGGTGCCTCTGCCGCCGCCGAGAGCGTGATCGAAACCACCCCCAGCACCGCGGCCAGATATGTCCCGGCACGCCTCACGCGCCGGGCACCTCGCGCTTCGAAGGCGCGCGCCCGAAGTTGGGGGCGTCGGTATCCTGCCCCGCCTCGATGATCCCGCGCCGAATCGCGCGGG
>CAZVQL010000275.1:0-3247 GCA_964629305.1 uncultured Roseicyclus sp. | reverse complement strand
CGTGATCCTCGACCGCCTGCACGAAATTGGCGTTCTCGCTGAGAAAGCCGTAGCCGGGGTGGATCGCCTCGGCCCCGGTGATCTCGCAGGCCGAGATGATCGCGGGCATCGACAGGTAGGACTGGTTCGACGGCGGCGGGCCGATGCAGATCGCCTCGTCGGCCATGCGCACATGCATCGCATCCGAGTCGGCGGTGGAATGCACCGCGACGGTCGCCACCCCCATCTCGCGCGCGGCCCGGATGACGCGCAGCGCGATCTCGCCGCGGTTGGCGATGAGGATCTTGTTGAACATCGCGTTGGCCCCGCTCACTCGATGATCATGAGGGGCGCGCCGTATTCGACGGGCGCACCATCCTCGACGAGGATGCGCTTGACGGTGCCGGCGCGCGGCGCGGGGATCTGGTTCATCGTCTTCATCGCCTCGACGATCAGCAGGGTCTGCCCCTCGCTCACCTTCTCACCGACCGAGACGAACGACTTTGAGCCCGGTTCGGGCTGCAGGTAGACCGTGCCGACCATGGGCGAGGTTACGGCGCCGGGCGCCTGTGCGGGGTCGTCGCTGGCCGCGGGCGCGGCGGGGGCGGCGGATGCCGCGGCCGTGGGTGCCGCCGGGGCGGGCGCGGCATAGCTGACCGGGGCCTGCACCATCGCGGTCTGGCGCGACACGCGGACGTTCAACCAGTCATGTTCGGAATATTCGCGCTTCACCTGGATCTCGGTCAGATCCTGTTCCTTCAGAAGCGCGGCCAGCGCCTCGATGAAGGCCACGTCGCTCGCACGGGTCGCGTCTGTTTCGTCGGTCATCTCTGTCCTCGCACTCCGGGGTCAGCAGTCAGCGCGCCCCGCGCCTCCCATGGCCCTGTCGCCGGGCCATCTGATGGACGCCTATAGCGCAGGGTTTCCGCGGGGAAAACCCGCCCTGTTGCCCCCATATGGGGCCTGATCCGTGCGATTTCAGTCAAGGCCTGCCCGATTTTTCGGCAAATGAGCCGTGAAGCACGGCAATCGACGCACGATCTGGCGCTTCCAGAAATTTACCGTTTGATAAAAAATCGGACCCGTGCCAGCGTGATCCCGATCAAATCGCCATTCGCCTGCAGGGAGAGACGCCCGATGACGAACAGCCCGTTCACCCCCGGAATCGCGCCCGCCCGGCTCGACGCCCAGACGCTTTCCGCCAATTTCGACGACCTGCACCCAGCCCTTGACGGGCACGAGGCGCTGGTAGCCGCGGATCGCTGTTATTTCTGCCATGATGCGCCCTGCATCACGGCCTGTCCCACGTCGATCGACATTCCGCTCTTCATCCGCCAGATCGCCACCGGCACGCCCGAGGCGGCGGCCAAGACGATCTTCGATCAGAACATCCTGGGCGGCATGTGCGCCCGCGTCTGTCCGACCGAAACGCTGTGCGAAGAGGCCTGCGTGCGCGAGATGGCCGAGGGTAAACCGGTCGAGATCGGGCGGCTGCAACGCTACGCCACCGACACGATGATGGCGGCGGGCGTCCACCCCTATGCGCGCGCCGCGGCGACAGGCAAGCGCGTGGCCGTCGTGGGCGCTGGCCCTGCCGGTCTGGCCTGCGCGCACAGGCTCGCGATGCACGGGCATGACGTCGAGCTCTTCGACGCAAAGGAGAAGGGCGGGGGTCTGAACGAATACGGCATCGCCTACTACAAGACCGTCGGCGGTTTCGCCGAGGCCGAGGTCGACTGGCTGCTGAAGATCGGCGGCATCACGATGCACACCGGCAAGGCGCTGGGCCGTGACATCACGCTCGACGGCCTCAAGGCCGAGTACGACGCGGTCTTTCTCGGGATGGGCCTTGCCGGCGTCAACGCACTCCGCGCCGAGGGGGAAGAGCGCGCGGGCGTTCTGGATGCCGTCGGCTTCATCTCCGAACTGCGGCAGGCCGGCGACCTCGCCCAGCTGCCTGTGGGTCGCAATGTCGTGGTGATCGGCGGCGGCATGACCGCCATCGACGCCGCCGTGCAGTCCAAGCTGTTGGGCGCGGAAAACGTCACCGTCCTCTACCGCCGCGGGCGCGAGGCGATGCCCGCCAGCCGCTATGAACAGGACCTCGCGGCCTCAAAGGGCGTGCGCTTCATCTTCAATGCGATGCCGGTCGCGGTCCTTGGCAACGGGTCGGTCACGGCCGTCCGCGCCGAATACACCCGCAGCGAGGGCAAATCCCTCACGGGCACCGGCGAAACCTTCGAGATCCCCGCCGACCAGGTGCTCAAGGCCATCGGCCAGACGCTGGAGGGCGCGCCCGACGGCATCGAGATCACCGGCGGCAAGATCGCTGTCACCGGGGCCGGGCGCACCAGCGCGCCGGGGGTCTGGGCCGGGGGCGATTGTGCCGCTGGGGGCGAGGACCTGACCGTCACCGCGGTGGCCGAGGGCCGCGACGCGGCAGAAGACATTCACGCCAGCCTGATGGGCTGAACCGACAAGGGAGACCAGGATCATGGCAGATCTTTCCACCGACTTCCTGGGCATCAAGTCGCCCAACCCGTTCTGGCTGGCCTCGGCCCCACCGACCGACAAGGCCTATAACGTCGAGCGCGCCTTCAAGGCGGGCTGGGGCGGTGTCGTCTGGAAGACCCTGGGCGAGGCAGGGCCGCCCATCGTCAACGTCAACGGCCCGCGCTATGGCGCGATCTGGGGGGCGGACCGGCGGCTGCTGGGGCTCAACAACATCGAGTTGATCACCGACCGCCCGCTCGAGGTGAACCTGCGCGAAATCAAGCAGATCAAGCGCGACTGGCCCGACCGCGCGGTCGTCGTCTCACTGATGGTGCCCTGTGAAGAGCAGGCGTGGAAAGCCATCCTGCCGCTCGTCGAGGAGACGGGTGCCGACGGGATCGAGCTGAATTTCGGCTGCCCCCACGGCATGTCCGAGCGCGGCATGGGGTCCGCGGTGGGGCAGGTGCCCGAATACATCGAGATGGTCACGCGCTGGTGCAAGCAGAACACCCGCATGCCCGTCATCGTGAAGCTGACGCCCAACATCACCGACATCCGCTACCCCGCGCGGGCGGCGAAGAAGGGTGGGGCGGATGCCGTTTCGCTCATCAACACGATCTCGTCGATCACCTCCGTGAACCTCGACAGTTTCAGCCCCGAGCCGATGATCGACGGCAAGGGCACCCATGGCGGCTATTGCGGCCCGGCGGTCAAGCCCATCGCGCTGAACATGGTGGCCGAGATCGCCCGCGATCCCGAAACCGCAGGCCTGCCG
>CAZVQL010000274.1:0-3277 GCA_964629305.1 uncultured Roseicyclus sp. | reverse complement strand
TCGACCGGGAAGAACAACCCGGTGTCGCGCAGATGCGTGTTCAGCGCCTTGCGCGTCACGCCGGGCTGGATGACGGCATCCATATCCTCGGGGTGCACGTCGAGAATGGCGTTCATCTCCTTGAAATCGATTGAAACCCCGCCCGCGGGCGCGTTCACGTGCCCCTCTAGCGAGGTGCCGGTGCCAAAGGGAATGATCGGCACGGCGTGGGCCGCGCAGATGCGCACGATCTCCTGCACCTCCTCGGTCGAGGTCGGGCAGATGACGGCGTCGGGTGCCTGGTTGGTCAGCCATGTCGTGGTGTGCGCATGCTGTTCGCGCAGCGCCTGCCCGGTCTCCAGCCGTGGGCCGAAGCGCTGGCGCAGAATGCCCATCGCCGTGGCGATGCCGTCCTCGTTGCGTGGCAGATCGTGGATGCCCATGTCGCGGTCCCCTCCCCGGTGCGAACCCTGCCGCACTATCCCCGCAGAGCGTGTCATCCGCAAGCCGCGCCCCTGCGGCGCAGCGCCTCTTGCCTCTGCCGTTGATCCGGTCTCAGATGCCCGTGGGAACGGGAGGACTGCGCATGACAAGGCCCACGCCGCTGTGGCTTCTGGTGGTATTGCAGGGGGGCATTTCGGCGGCCTCGCTGGTGGTCGAGATCGTCGCGGGCCGGATGTTGGCGCCGCATGTGGGCATGTCGCTCTACACCTGGACGGCCGTGATCGCGGTCGTGCTGGCGGGCTTTTCCGCCGGGCATTGGTGGGGCGGACGGCTGGCCGCGATGCCTGCGAACCGCGCGCTGGCCTGGACGGGCGGCGCGATCCTTGCGGCGGCGGCGACGACTGCGGGGGCGGTTCTGATCCTGCCCATGGTGGCGGGACCTGTCCTTGCCGTGGTCACGAGCCCCGTCTGGGGCATCACCGCGCTGACCATGGTGGTGTTCTTCCTGCCATCCTTCTTCGCGGGCGTGCCCGCGCCGGTTCTGGCGCAAATCGCGATCACCGCGCATGCCGACCGATCTGGGCCGGCGCTTGGCGCCATGTTCGCCTCGGGCGCGGTCGGCGCCATCGCGGGCGTTCTGCTGGCGGGCTTCGTCTTCATCGCCTGGCTCGGCTCGGCGCTGACGCTGGTGCTGGTGACCTTCGTCTACATCTTCTCCGGCCTCCTGTTCTTCTGGCTCGGTCGCTCGCGCGGCTTCGCGTTGGCGATCCTTGCCGGTGCCGCCGCCGCGGGCATGGCGGGCCTTGCGCTGGCCGCGCCTGCGCAATGCCAGCGCGAGACGCATTATTTCTGCCTGCGGGTCGAGGACCTGTCGGCCGACCCCTCCAGCCCCGTGCACCTCATGGTCATCGACCACCTCGCCCATGGCATCAGCGCGCGGGACGCACCGCAGGTGCAGTTCACCGTGCATGGCGCGATGCTCGACACGCTCACCCGGCTGCGCGCGCCGCGCGAAGACTACAGCACCTACGTGATCGGCGGCGGCTCGTTCTCGGTGCCGCGGAGCCTGCTGGCGCAGGGGGCCGGCCCGATGACCGTGGCCGAGATCGACCCCGAGGTGACGCGGCTCGCCGCCGAGGAATTCTGGTTCGACCCCGACAGCGCCGAGATCTGGCACGAGGACGCGCGGCGCGCCATGCTGATCCGCCCGGAGGTCGAGTTCGACATCATCATCGGCGACGCCTTCACCGACGTGGTGGTGCCTGTCCACCTGATCACGCGGGAATTCTACGAGTTGGTCGCCGCGCGGCTGTCGCCCGACGGCAGCTTCCTGATGACCGTCATCGACTACGAGGACCGGCTGGGCGCGCTCGGGTCGATCGTGCTGACCCTGCGCGAGGTCTTCCCGGTGGTTGAGGTCTGGACCCGCGCGGCCCAGCCCGCGCCGGGCGCGCGGATGGTCTTTGCCGTGGTCGCAGGCAACGCGCCGACGCCGGTGGACCAGTTCACCGCGCCTGCGCCCGACATGATGACCTTCGGCGCGCTCGGCGACGGTTTCGTGCAGGCGCTGGCCGAGGATCGCGGGATGATCCTGACGGATGATTACGCGCCCATCGACCGGCTGATGGGGCGGCCCGACTAGGCCGGTTTTCGCCCCATGGCGAGCATCGTCATCTCGGGGATCATCTCGTCTACGGTCACGTCGTCCAGACCCGCTTCCACCAGCGCCTTCAGCAGCCATGCCTCGTCCAGTGATTTCGCACGGGGCGTGAAGGCTGTGTGCTGCAACTGCCAGAGGGCGGCAAGCTTCGGGCCCGTCCGGTCGGCGTGGACCACGAAATCATGGATCAGGAGCCGGCCGCCGGGGTTGAGCCGCGCGACCGCGTCCGCGATCAGCCGACCATGGGTGGAGCCGGGCACGCCCGAGAACAGATAGGACATCAGGATCAGGTCCTGCCCGCCCGGCCAAGGGGTGCGCAACGCGTCGCCCTCGACATAGGTGATGCGATCCGACAGCCCGGCTTTCGCCACGTAGTCACGGCCGAGGGCCGCCACGTTCGGAAAATCCACGATGGTCGCGCGCAGTTCGGGGTTGGCCGCGCAAAGCGTGATGGCGAAGGCCCCCGTGCCGCCGCCCACGTCAAGCATCGAGGTCGCGCCGGACAGGTCCAGCCGCTTGGCAAGCTGCCGTGCGGGCCCGAGCGAGCCGGAATGCTGGCTTTCGGAGTAAAGCCGCGCCTCGTCCGCGTCCGCGAACCATTCCGCGTAAGAGGCCGTGGCCTCTTCGGGCAGGGTCCCGGTCAGCGCCTCGTCGATCTGGTCGAGCAGGCCGTACATCTGGCGCCCCACCTGCAGCCGCAGGTAATCGCCGAAATCGTACTTGGCCCCCTTCACGAGGAATGCCTCGGCCGCGGGCGAATTGGCGAAACGCCCCGGCCCTGCCGGTTCCACCAGCCCAAGACCCGCAAGGGCCGTCAGCAGCGTCTGCGCGCGGTCCGTGTCGAGATCGCTGGCCAAGGCAACCCCGGCGGCGTCTCGTGGCCCCTCGGCCAGGGCCGTGAAAACCCCGTGTTCAAGGGCTGCGAAGAGCGCCTTGGAACCCATGAAGCCAAAGGCGATATCGGAAATCTGGTCGGCCGTGGTCAACGCGCCCATGCGGTCCTCCTGCAATCTGTCCGGATGGAACAGGCTTAGCAGGCGGGCGCGGAAAGGACCACATGCGACACGGGCGTGTCGTTTTCAGGCGATGGTGATTGCCGAAAATTCAGGCAAAAAGCTCGTGACACAGCTCCAAGGCATCTACCAGCGCGTCGATGTCACCTTCCGTGTTGTACATCCCCATGCTGGCCCGGCA
>CAZVQL010000273.1:0-3284 GCA_964629305.1 uncultured Roseicyclus sp. | reverse complement strand
CCGAGCTCATCGCCAAGACCGCCATCGACCGGCGCATGGCCGAGATCCTGACCCCCGTCATCGAAGGCATGGGGTTCGAAGTCGTGCGCATCCGCTTGATGGGCGGCAAGACCAAGACGCTGCAGATCATGGCCGAACGCCCCGAAGGCGGGATCGAGGTCGATGAATGCGCCGAGATCTCGACCGCCGTCTCTGCCGTGCTCGACGTCGAGGACCCGCTTGACGAGACCTACACGCTCGAGGTGTCCAGCCCCGGCATCGACCGGCCCCTGACCCGGCTGAAGGATTTCGAAACCTTCGAGGGGTACGAGGCCCGGATCGAGACGACCGACATGATCGACGGCCGCCGCCGCTTCAAGGGCGTGCTGGCCGGCGTCGAGGGCGACGAGATCCTGCTGAACATCGAGGAGGGCACCGTTGGCCTGCACTACGACTGGCTGAGCGACGCCAAGCTCGTGCTGACCGACGACCTGATCAAGGAAATGCTGCGCCAGAGAAAAGCCGCGGGCATCATCGACGAAACCAAGTTTGACGAGATCGAGGAAGTGTCCTCGGAGGCGGAGGAATAAGAGAATGGCCATCACGTCAGCCAACCAGCTGGAACTGTTGCAGACCGCCGAGGCGGTGGCCCGCGAGAAGATGATCGACCCCTCGCTTGTGGTCGAGGCCATGGAAGAAAGCCTCGCCCGGGCGGCAAAGTCGCGCTATGGTGCCGACCTCGACATCCGGGTCAAGATCGACCGCAAGACCGGCCGCGCCACCTTTACCCGCGTGCGCACCGTGGTCGCCGATGACGAGCTCGAGAACGAAAAGGCCGAGCTGACCGTCGAACAGGCCAAGCCCTACCTCGACGATCCCAAGGTCGGCGACACGATCGTCGACGAGGTTCCGCCCGTCGAAATGGGCCGGATCGCCGCGCAATCGGCCAAGCAGGTGATCCTGCAGAAGGTGCGCGAGGCCGAGCGCGACCGCCAGTACGAGGAATTCAAGGACCGCGTGGGCACCATCATCAACGGTGTCGTCAAGCGCGAGGAATACGGCAACGTCATCGTGGATGTCGGCGCCGGCGAAGGCGTTCTGCGCCGCAACGAGAAGATCGGCCGCGAGGCCTATCGCAACGGCGACCGCATCCGCTGCTACGTCAAGGACGTGCGCCGCGAGACGCGCGGCCCGCAGATCTTCCTGTCGCGCACCGCGCCCGAGTTCATGGCCGAGCTGTTCAAGATGGAAGTGCCGGAAATCTACGACGGCATCATCGAGATCAAGGCCGTCGCCCGTGACCCCGGGTCTCGCGCCAAGATCGGTGTCATTTCCTACGACAACTCGATCGACCCCGTCGGTGCCTGCGTCGGTATGCGCGGCAGCCGCGTGCAGGCCGTGGTGAACGAGCTTCAGGGCGAAAAGATCGACATCATCCCGTGGAACGAGGATGCCGCGACCTTCCTCGTGAACGCGCTGCAGCCCGCCGAGGTGACGAAGGTCGTCATCGACGAGGATGCCGAGCGGATCGAGGTTGTCGTGCCCGACGAGCAGCTGTCGCTCGCCATCGGCCGTCGCGGTCAGAACGTGCGTCTGGCCAGCCAGCTGACCGGCCTCGACATCGACATCCTGACCGAGGAAGAGGAATCGAAGCGCCGCCAGGCCGAGTTCGAAGAGCGCACCAAGCTGTTCATGGACACGCTGGACCTGGACGAATTCTTCGCCCAGCTGCTGGTCGCCGAAGGCTTCACCTCGCTCGAGGAAGTGGCTTACGTCGAACAGGACGAGCTTCTGGTGATCGACGGCGTGGACGAAGCCACCGCCGAAGAGCTTCAGGCGCGCGCCCGCGACTACCTGGAAGAGCAGAACAAGCTGGCGCTCGAGAAGGCGCGAGAGATGGGCGTCGAGGACAGCCTCATTGAATTCGAGGGGCTCACCCCCCAGATGCTGGTTGCCTTGGGCGAGGATGGCGTGAAGACGCTGGAAGACTTCGCCACCTGCGCCGATTGGGAGCTGGCCGGCGGCTGGACCACCGTCAACGGTGAGCGCGTCAAGGATGACGGCCTGCTCGAGCCCTTCGACGTCAGCCTCGAGGAAGCCCAGAACATGGTGATGACCGCCCGCGTCAAGCTGGGCTGGGTCACGATCGAGGAACTCGAGGCACAAGCCGCCGCAGAAGCCGAGGCCGCCGCGGCCGAAGCCGAAGCAGAGGGGGCGGAGGGCTGAGGCCCTCCGGTCCGGGGCCCGCGCATGAGCCGGGGCGGTCGCGATAAGGACAGGGCCGATGGCCCGGAGCGGCGGTGCATCGCCACGGGTGAGGTGCAGCCCAAGCATGGGCTGATCCGCTTCGTGGTGGGACCCGACGGGCAGATCGTTCCCGACCTGTCCGAGAAGCTGCCGGGCCGCGGCATCTGGGTGGCGGCCGACCGTGCCGCGCTGCAGCTGGCGGTGAAGAAGAACCTCTTCGCACGCGCAGCGAAACAGCCGGTGACGGTGCCGCCCGACCTGCCCGACCTGGTCGAGGCAGGGCTCGCCCGGCGGTTGACCGACCTGATCGCGCTATCGCGCAAGGCGGGTGAGGCCGTGGCGGGCTTCGAGAAGGTTAAGGACTGGCTGGCCACGAAACAGGTCAAGGTCCTGCTCCAGGCCACCGATGGCTCGGAGCGCGGAAAATCGAAACTGTGGACGCCGACCGGCGCCCGCTACTTCAGCGTCCTGACCGCCCGGGAATTGGGTTTGGCATTCGGACGCCAAAGTGTGATACATGGCGCGCTTGCGGCTGGCGGTCTTGCCCCTCGTGTTGTAGAGGGAGCCGCGAAACTGCAGGGCCTGCGCAAGGCAGACGGTGGAACGACCGCCGGGAAAGACGAACGGAACGCATGAGCGACACGGACGGAAAAAAACCTCTTGGCCTCTCCGGAACGCGGTCTGGCCGCGTGAACCAGAGCTTTTCGCGCGGACGCACGAAAAGCGTTGTGGTCGAGACCAAGCGCAAGCGCGTGATGGTGCCCAAACCGGGGCAGCAGAGCGCCGCGGCGCAGAATGCCGAAGGCGGCAAGCGTGACAAGTCCGTTCCCGACGCCGAGCTCGAGCGCCGCCTGAAGGCGTTGCAGGCCGCCAAGGCCCGCGAAGCCGAAGACGAAGAGCGCCGCCAGCAGGAAGAGCGTGAGCGCGAGGAAGAACGCGCCCGCCGCCGCGCCGAGGCCGAGGCCAAGGAGCGCGAAGAGCGCGAGCGCGAAGAAGCGCTGAAGGCCAAGGAAGAAGAAGACGCCCGCCGCAAGGCCGAGGAAGAGGCCCGCCGCAAC
>CAZVQL010000272.1:0-3302 GCA_964629305.1 uncultured Roseicyclus sp. | reverse complement strand
CTTGAGATTCCATCCCATACACACCAGCGCCCACTCGCCCTGCACGGCATGCAGGCCACGCAGCAGGAATTGGCGGAACCCCTGCACGTGCTTGATGATGCCGAAGACGGTCTCGACCGTGGCCTTGCGCTTGGCGTAGCGGGCCTTGCCGGCGCGCGTGCGCAGCCGATGCGCATTGGCCGCGGCCGGCGTCGGCTGCCCTGCGGGGGCGGGCGGGTCGTCGGCGAGACGCTCGGCCAGAGGCGGGTTGTGCCGCTGGCGCGCCTCGGGGATGTAGGGGTCGATGCCGGCGGCCGCGCAGCGATCGAGGTTCGCTTCGCTGTGATAGCCGGTGTCGGCGAGCAGGGCGTCGACCTCGCCGAGGACCTCGGGCAGGGCAGCGAGGCGCTCCAGGCACGGGGCGACCTCCTGCTTGTCGTTGGTGTGATCGGTGACGTGCTGTTCGACGATCAGGTGCGTCTCGGTATCGACGCCGGCCTGCGCGTTGTAGGCCTGCTCGAAGCCGCCGGCGGTGGGCATGATGCGCGACTCGGCGTCGGTCAGGCTGACCTGGTCCTTGGGGCCGGGGCCGGGCTCGGGGGCCTTGGGCGGCTTACCGCCGGGCTTCTTGCCGGTGCGCTCGGCGCGCTCTTCGCGCGCGGCGAGCTTGCGCTCGTACTCGGCCTGCTCGGCCTCGAAGCGCGCTTGCGCGCGGGCTTCGATCTCTTCCTTGGCCGCGGCGATGACGGCAAGGCGCTGCTCGCGCCGCTCCAGCTCCAGCGGGATGTCCAGCTGCTCGGGCAGCGGTTGGTTGTCGGCCTGCTCGGCCAGGCGCATCAGCTCATCGACCTCGCCCTTGAGCTGCTCCTCCAAGCGGTTGGCATGCTCCCAGCTCAACGCCTTGTGCTTGCTGGCGCTGGCTTTGATCTTGGTGCCGTCCAGACTGACGGTGCCGAGCTTGACCAGCCCCATCGCCTGCGCGATGAGCAGCACTTGGGTGAACAGCGCCGCCAGCTCGTCGAGGAAGCGTTTGCGGAAGTCGGCGATGGTGCGGTGGTCGGGGTGGGTGTTGGCGCAGATGTAGCGAAACGCGATCGAGTCGTAGGTCGCCTGCGCGAGCTTGCGGCTGGAGAACACCCCGGTGGCGTAGCCGTAGAACAACAACGCCACCAGCATCGCCGGGGGGTAGGCCCGCGAGCCAGTGCCGGCGTAAGCCCGGACCAGATGGCTGAGATCGAGCTGGTCGACGATCTCCACCACGAACCGCGCCAAGTGGTCTTCGGGCAGGTACTCCTGTACCGTCGCCGGGAACATGTCCGGCGTGTCCCGATCCACCCCCACGAAGTTGACCGCCATGCTGCATACTCTCGTCTGCGCGAACCCGGCCCTATTGTACCCGGGCTGCGGCTCGATAAGTCGGACAGCCTCCTAGTCGCCAAGTCCATTCTCGAGGGCGTAAGGCCCTTTCGACAATCGCCGGCGGTTCCCGGCGGACGTGGGACGCGCAATCAATCAGCGCCGCCCTTGAGCAGCGGACCAAGGCGGCGGTCACTTGCTTCCGCCCCCCTGTCACGCCACAGCGAATCCCCCGCGCCGGCGGAATGTGTCAATGAAAATGAGACACCGGGGTGTCGAAATTAGAGTTGCTCGGGAGGCTCCTTGGGGTCGGGTGTGGGCTCGGCGGGCGGGTTGATCCAGACCGCGGTGGGCGGGCGCTTGGGCTGCGGGTGTCTGCCTTTGAAGCGGGCTGGGTTGGCCGCGAAGGCGGTGGCGAGGGTCTGGGCGCGGACCTCGATGATTGCTTCGGCGCGTCCCTGATGGAGGTCGGCCGGGGTCAGGAAGGCGATCCCCGAGTGGCGATGGTGGTGGTTGTACCAGTGGAAGAAGGTCTGGCAGTGGGCGCGGGCATCTTCCAGGCAGCCGAAGCGCTCGGGGAAGTCGGGTCGGTACTTCAGGGTCTTGAACTGCGCCTCGCTAAAGGGGTTGTCGTCGCTGGTGTAGGGGCGGCTGTGCGACTTGGTCACACCCAGGTCGGCCAGCAGCAGGGCCACCGGTTTGGACTTCATGCTGGAGCCGCGGTCGGCGTGCAGGGTGAGCTGGTTGGGGGCGATGGCGTGCTTGACGCAGGTAGCGGCGATGAACTGCTCGGCCAGGGCGGCCGTCTCGCGGGTGGCGACCATCCAGCCGACCACGCAGCGGCTGAAGACATCGAGGATCACGTAGAGGTAGAAGTAGGTCCACTTCGCTGGGCCCTTGAGCTTGGTGATATCCCAAGACCACAGTTGGTTGGGACCGGTGGCCAGCAGCTCGGGCTTGGCGTAGTGGGGGTGTTGACGCACGTGGCGGCGCTCGCGCAGTTGGTCCTCGGCGGCCAGGATGCGGTAGAGGGTGCGCACCGAGCAGGGGTACTGGCCTTCCTCCAGCAGGGTCGCATGCAGGGTGTAGGGGGAGGCATCCACGAAGCGCTCCGAGTGCAGGAGGTCCAGGGCGCCCTGGCGCTCGGCGGCGTTGAGCTTCAGCGGCGGTGCCGGGCGCGTTGGCGCCTCGGTGGCGGGGGCAGCGGTGCTGGCACGCTGGCGGTAGAGGGTGGCGCGCGCCACCCCCAGGCTCTGGCAGGCGCGCACCATCCCGACGTGCGTCCCCAAGGTCGCGGCGGTATCCATCAGGGCTTGTCGCTGCTCGGCACTGGGCCCGGGTCGATCCCCAGCAGCAGGGAGACTTTTTTTTGGACCTCGATGATGGTCTCGGCCTGGACCAGGCGCTGGCGCAGCCGCTCGTTCTCCCGTTGCAACTCCACGACCCGCTGCCCCTGGGCATCGACTGCCCGGGCCTTACGCCCCCGCTTGACCGGCGCCAGCGCCGCCAGGGCCCCGGTCTCGCGCTGGCGCCGCCAGGTGGTCAGGTGCGAGGAATACAGTCCCTCGCGGCGCAGCAGGGCGCCAATCTCCCCGGGCTGGCAGCGGTCGGCCGCTTCCAGCACCTCGAGTTTGTACTTGGCTGTGAAGCGTCTGCGCCCGGACTTCTCCGCCACCTCGGGGTCGGGGAGGACCGGCGCCGCCGCGACGCCCGCGCTGGGGGAGGCGACTCCAGTCGCCCTACGGGCTCCCTGCGTCGCCTCCCCCAGCGCGTCTACCTGAACCTGTTTCAATCGTGCTGCCATCGGTGATCTCCTCACCGCCCTACAGTAATTTAACCGGGGGGTGCTGTCTCACCTACATTGGCACAGAGGGGCATCGCCGACGCGGGCGTTGCTCGCCGCCACAGCGCGGCGCCGAAGAAGACGCAAAACAAGATCCAAAGGCGGAAGAAGAGAATGAAAAACG
>CAZVQL010000271.1:0-3330 GCA_964629305.1 uncultured Roseicyclus sp. | reverse complement strand
TTCTCGACATCGCGCTCGACTTCGTCTTCTACGCGGCCTTTCCGCTGGGCTTCGTGCTGGCCGATCCCGCCGCGAATGCCGTGCCGGGCGCGGTGCTGATCTGCAGCTTCGTGCTGTCTGGCACGTCCTTCCTCGCCTTCGCCTCGGTCGCTGCGAAACGGGGCCTGAGCGCGGACGCCTACCCGATGAAGGGCATCTACTACCTCGGCGGTTTGACCGAAGGGGCCGAGACCATCGCGGTCTTCGCCCTCTTCTGCCTCTTCCCCGCGGCCTTCCCCACGTTGGCGCTGATCTTCGCGGCAGCGGCCGCCATCACCGGCATCACGCGCTACGCAGCGGGGTGGCGGGCGTTCGGGGAACGGTAGGGACCGCCACCCCGGTCACCGCATCCCCGCCCCGCCGCAGCATGTCATCGCGGTTCACCCAGACAACCAGGGCGGCCGCAGCCACGAAGACCCAGGTGTCGTAGGGCTGCGCATCGGGCCAGAGCGGGTTGTTCAGCTGGAAGTGGAACAGCGCCGCCCACAGGATCGAGCCGCCCGAGCGGTTGAAGAGCGGCGTCAGGATCACGCTGACCGCGACCGAGCCGACAAGGAAGGGCGTGAACCCCCACGCGCTTTGCGGCGTGCCCGACAGGAAGAACGCCGGCATGTGCCAGACGCCCCAGATCACGCCCAGGATCAGCCCCGCCCAGAGCGGCGCCATGTGCCGTTGCAGGATGGGCAGGGCGAGGCCGCGCCAGCCGAACTCCTCGACGGGGCCGAGGACCAGCATGAAGACCATGACCGGCAGGATCGCGGTCAGGGTTTCGGTGAAAAGCGGCGCCTCGCCCGCGTTTCCCTTTGCCAGCGACCCCGCGAAATAGATCGCGGGCAGCCCGATCAGCAGCAGCGCGAGCCAAGGCAAGGGCAGGCGCCACAGGAACAGCCGCGACAGGAAACGGCCAAGCCCCGCTGCGCCGGTGTGGACCGTCACCAACAGGATCGCCGCGATGGCCGGCGCGTAGACGGCCGTGATGAACAGCGGATGGGTCGCGCTGATCTCGCCGAAGATCTCGGGCGCACGCTCGCCTGCCAGGAGGTAGGCGAAGATCAGGCCCCAGGCGATGCCGAAGGCGATCAGGAAGAACGGAATAACGGCGCGGCTGGGAAGATCGCCGCGCCCGGTGTCTGTGGCTGACATGGCGCACTCTCCGGTTCAGGCTGTCTTGCCCTGCGGATAAGGCCATTGGCGCGCGCGCGCCTTGATGCGGGTCAACCCGGCGGGCGTCACACCTTCAGCACGATCTTCCCGATATGTGCGCTGGCCTCCATCCGCGCGTGCGCGGCGGCGGCGTCTTCCAGCGGGAAGGTCTGGTCCATCACGGGCCGGATGCGCCCCGCCGCGTAAAGCGGCCAGACGTGCTCGGAAAGTTGCGCCGCGATCTCGGCCTTGGCGGCGTCCGACTGGGGCCGCAGGGTCGAGCCGGTGATCGTCAGGCGGCGCACCATCATCAGCGCGAAGTTCAACTCGACCTTCGGCCCCTGCAGAAAGGCGATCTGCACGAGCCGCCCATCCTCGGCCAGCGCCTTGACGTTGCGCGGCAAATACGGGCCGCCCACCATGTCGAGGATCAGGTCCGCGCCACCCTCGGCGCGCAGGACCTCGACGAAATCCTCGTCGCGGTAGTTGATCGCGCGCTCCGCGCCCAACCCCTCGCACGCCGCGCATTTCTCGGCCGATCCGGCCGTGGCGAAGACCCGCGCGCCGAAATGACGGGCGAGCTGGATCGCGGTCGTCCCGATGCCGGATGAGCCGCCGTGGACGAGGAACCGCTCGCCGCCCTTGAGCCTGCCGCGCATGAAGACGTTGGACCAGACGGTGAAGGCGGTTTCACAAAGCGCCGCGGCCTCTGCCATGCTCAGGCCCGCAGGGGTCGGCAAGGCGTGGTCCTGGTGCGTGACGGCGTATTCGGCGTAGCCCCCGCCCGGCAGAAGCGCGCAGACCGCATCGCCCACCTTCCAGCGGCTCACACCCGGTCCGACGGCGGCAACGGTTCCCGCAGCCTCCAGCCCCGGCAGGTCGGAGGCACCGGGCGGCGGGTCGTAGGCGCCCGCGCGTTGCAGCGCGTCGGGTCGGTTCACGCCCGCATGGTCGACCTTGATCAGGATCTGTTCGGCCCCCGGCACGGGGATGGGCCGCGTGCAGGGCACCAGCACCTCGGGCCCGCCGGGTTGGCTGATCTCGATCGCGCGCATCATCTCGGTCATGGGGTGCCCTCCGTCCTTTCCGTCCGGGGACAAGGGATGACGGCTGCCGCGCGGCGGGGCAAGGGCGGCGTTGCCGCGGGCCTCAGCCGCGCCAGCGCCCGGGCAGGTCGGCGGGCGCCGCCTTGCCGGGTGCCTTCACCCGGGCCGCCAGCCATTCCGGCCCGGCCATCAGCGGCTTCAACAGCCGGTTCTCGCGCACGGCACGCTTGGCCCGCTCGAAGCGCATCACGTCGTCGATGCGCCGGTCTAGGAACGCCCAGGTCGCGGCGTGGTCCATCGACTGGTCGCCCAGCCAGTAGAGCACCGTCGAGGAATAGACCCCCGAGAGCGTCGCGCGCTTGGTGTACCAGTTCAGATCGTCCGAGGTGTCGCCCAGCGCCGTCCATATCGCATCCGCCGTCTGCCAAAGCGCACGTGCGCCATCGGCGGCATGCATCGGCAGCGCGAAAAGCGTGACACCGCGGCGCACCGCCTCCTTGTCATGCTCCACCAGTTCCAGCCGCGTCCGGATCGCAAACGCCACCCGGTCGCTGTAGCGCAGCGCCGTCAGATCGGTCTCGGCCAGCTTCGCAACCATCGCCGCGTCGCCCTGCGCGTGAAAGGCCAAGGCAAGGTCCACCGCGCCGCGCGGACAGACCGCGCGCGCCTCGCTCAGCGTCATCCCGGCGTCGCTTGCAGCGGCCTTGAAGCTCGCTTCGGACCAGCCGTCAAAGGGCACATGCATCAGCGCCGCCTCGATCAGGCGGGCCTTCGGATCGCCCATGGTCTCGGTCGTGTCGGTCATCGCGGACCCCTGTTTTTCAACGTCATTCACACAGTAGACAAGTTAGGGGGCCTTTGCTATACGGCCACTTCCTGCTTTCAACGCAACTCTAACTTAGGAAGGTGGTGACACCAGAATGCAGGTCAGTGTTCGCGACAACAACGTCGATCAGGCACTCCGCGCCCTGAAGAAGAAACTTCAGCGCGAAGGGGTTTTCCGTGAAATGAAGCTCAAGCAGCATTACGAGAAACCCTCGGAGAAGAAAGCGCGCGAGAAGGCCGAGGCCATCCGCCGCGCCCGCAAGCTGGCGCGCAAGAA
>CAZVQL010000270.1:0-3346 GCA_964629305.1 uncultured Roseicyclus sp. | reverse complement strand
TGCACGACCGCAGACGCCGGTCGGGCGTCTCCCGGTTGACGCATATGCGCAGCGCTGTAGGCTCGCCCCATAACGACATTGGCTTTTGCGCAATTGGGGGGATACGCACATGTTTCGCGTTACGATTTGCACCGCTGCCGCGGCGGCGGCTTTGGCGATAAGCGGCATGGCACAAGCCGTGACGATCTCGACCGACACTGTCTTGCCGAGCGCGGTCGGCCAGCAGCCCGAGCCAACCAGTCAGTCCGCGGATGCGGTCGTGAATGTCAATGTGACAGGCTCAATCGCTGGAGAATATCGTGATCCGTTCGAGGGCACGATGCTCGCGGGTTCTCGCTTCGTATCGTTCCGGCAGGGCTCCATCACATACGCGTACGAAGACGATTTCGGCATGTTTTCGATGGTCTGGGGATCACCCGACGCCGACAATGTGCTCGAGCTCTTCGATGACGGCGATCGCGTCTTCACGATAGGCGGCGACGACAAGGCTCTGCTGGACACGCCCGGCGTGGTCGCCGGACTTGGTTTCCTGAACGTGACCATTTCCAACGTGACCTTCGACTCGGCGGTCTTGAGTACGGGGGAGAACCACTTCGATCATGCCAATGTGACGCGGACGGCGATGGCGCCGACACCGGCGGTGGTGCCGCTTCCGGCGGCAGGCTGGATGCTGATCGCCGGCCTCGGCGGGTTGACGCTTGCAGCCCGCATGTCGCGACACAGGCGCGACGCGCCTTAGCAGGCCGACTTCTTCAGCGGCCTGCTAGTGATCAAATAATAAGGAAGTTTCATTCTCCGTTTTTGATAAAATCGCTCAAGAATATATCGAACGCGGTGTCGCCGTCAGAGAGCCTGCTTTTTGCAAAATTATACATAAGCCTTCGAGCGGCTTCATCCCTGCTTTCAGCCATCTCGAGCGTTCCTTCGACTGTCCAAGTCCACCGTCCCCAGTTATCATCCCAGTCAAGCTCCAAGAGCGCAAATCCATCTTCGATAGAGGGGAGCGGCACAAGAAAGTAATATGCTTCAATATGCCATGAAGGAGACGGTGGTGCATTGTCTACATAGTCCTCGAAGGAAGCCACCTCGGTCGCAGACCCAGGAAGCCGATCTAACTCATAATCCAGGGCTTCAAGCCGATCCAATTCTTCAGTCTCATCCTCATCCCTTTCAGGGGCCAGTATCTGTTCCAATAGGTCTTCATTGGCGAGTGAAATAACCATTGATTTTTCCTTTCACGATATCCCGCTTGATTCAATGCGCTGGCATTGCTGGTTGTTTGACGTAGCTACGGCATCTTCATGTCAAATGATCCGACGTGCAACGCCGGAACTTACCAGATCCAGTGTTCGAGGTGCGGCGGACGTTTCGCATTGCTGAGCGCTTGCGAGGCCAGACAGGGCCTCGCGTCGCTTACGGGTTGGTTTCAATGCATGTAATCCGAGATCGGTTCGTTATCGTCCATTGCCTCCACCGCGTGCGAAACGGCGTTCTGGAACAGCCGATACATGCCTTCGGCCGCCTGCCTTTCGTTGCAGCCATGGGCCAACAGTTCGATCATGTAGCAACTTGCGACCCGCTCCGCGATGTTTCCCCAGATGGAACTCGACGACAGGGAGCTCCAACGCTCTTCGCGATCGATTGCAGCCATCACCTGGTTGAAGGCAATGTGAATGGCGAGACCGTTTCTGAGCCGGCGGAGACGCTCATCCCCTGGGTGAAGGTCGAAGGCAGCGTCGAGTGCGCCTCGCAACCCTTCCTCTTCGATCACATGTGAGCCAGGTGGCAAGTGTTCGTAAGGTGCTTGGTCCGGATGGTCAGCAGGAGCGAGGCGGCGAAAGTGTTCGTGAGCGTCTGAGGGCAGGAAATGTTCGGTCGACGGGTTCAGGATTGATCCGGCGATCGCAAGACTGGTGTTGCGGTCAAGATCGCAGAGACTGTCCCACGGGTTGGCCTCATAAATGCCCGATACGTCCGCAATGGCAGCCATGCGCGCGCGAGCGACTTGTTCGAAGTCCGTCATCTTAATCATCTCCTCACTCATTGATCTTCTTGTCCTTGGATGCAGCTTCGACCGCCGCGTCCATCTTGCGCTTTGAGGCCGTGATTGGCGGATCCTGGAAGGGCCCTTCGCCGTCCCCTTTGGCGGCTGGCCGCGACCAGAGTTCGGTCACCTGCCAGCCTTTCTCTCCGGTGGCCTCGAACGCCAGCAGCGCTTCCGCAGGCAACATCAGCGTCTCCACTTCAAGCCCCCAGCTATGGGGCGCATCATGGCTTGGCACGGGTTTTTGTCGAAAGGCCCAGCTTGCTCGATGGGCGGCGATCATCCCCGTCGTTCCGCCGAAGCCGCCAGGTTTCCACAGACGCAAGCGGCGCAGGATCGGGGCTGCGCTGAATTGTTTCGGGTCCATGGTCAACCTGCCCAGTAGCTGGTGTTGCAACCGGCCTCGTGAGCCAGTTGCCCTACGCGCTCGAAGGTGAGGGCTCGTTTTGCAAAGCCCTCCCGCAGCAGCAAAAGAACGAGCTTGTGCGGATCGGCGATTGTCAGGATCCTTTCGTGATCCCAATCGCCGAACCAGCTCTCCGCGAGCTTGCCACTATCGACGAGATCGATGCGCAAGCTTCCATCTGCCTGAAGGTAGGCATCGATTGTTTGGCTGCTCTCTTGGTCGGTGTCTTTGTACAGGTTCATGCAAATATCCTCTGGTTTCGTCCCATGGGGTCCGCGCGTGTCTCCGATGCCGGTGAAAGCCACCGGGTGAGGCCCCGGTTGGCGGCCCCAGCGGACTGCCGGGGCGCTCTTCACGCAATTTGAGTGGCGCTCAGCGCCGTGCCGCGTCTGCTGCAAACTCGAACGCCTGCCGCATTCCGTCGGGGATAGGGAGGCCGGCGACCACGTCCGTTGCCTTCCGCACATAGGCGAGGCGCCGCTCGTTCTCCCATCCGGGCGGCGATGCCACGATGGAACGCAGGTTCGAGATCTGGTCCGCGGCTTTGATCAGCGCCGCGGCGGGGGACTTGTGCGGCGCCGAGGCGATCTGGGCGGCCCGCCTTGCGGCCTTGTCGAGGTTCGGGTCGTCGGTGATCTCGCTAACGTATCCGGCGATCGTCTGCCCGAAATGAGCTTCGATGTCCGCTAACGTCGCAGCAGTGTCCTCGACTGCGTCATGCAGCCACGCGGCTGCGACAGCGTCCTCATCGCCACCAAAGGCGCCTACGAGGGCAGCGACCTCGGCGAGGTGATGGGTGTAGGCGAGGCCGACGTCTCCCTTGCGGGTCTGGTGCCGGTGGAGGTGGTCCGCATAGGCCACGGCGCGCGCGATCATGTTCATGGGTTTCCTTTCGC
>CAZVQL010000269.1:0-3363 GCA_964629305.1 uncultured Roseicyclus sp. | reverse complement strand
TGGCACGACAGACGCGTTGCGACCCGTGGAGCGCATCTGGTGGAGTGGCCGAGACGGATGATGCCGGTGTCGTGACTCTTGATACGTTACCCGACTGAAAAAGTCAGATGACCGCTTTGAGCCCTTGTTTGCTGGTCGGATCGGCCAAACTGCTGCAGGTGCAGACGGCAGATCCCGGCCCATTCTTGCCGGTAACATCCATGGTCTTCGCGCGCGCAGCATCCATCACATCGGGCGGGAACGTGTTCTGAATGGCACGAGCAATCACAACGCTTAGGGCCTAGTTGAATCCAAAACGAAAATGTCGACACTGCCTGTCTTGGCCGCGTCGCTGTTTTTGATAAGAGCCTTTCGAAGCTCTTCAGCAGAAGCCGGGGGGCGCTCCGCCAGTGTGCGATTTGAGTTTCTTGTTTTGTGGCACATCGTGTCCAAACCAAAACACGAGGTAGATACCTTTGCGCTCAGCGCACCAATTTTTGCTATAAAGCCTGTCCAGATGAATCGCCCCGAGTTTGCCGGAGACCATCAACTTAAGTAAGGATGATGGGTATGACAAAAAGCAAAATGGCAAATCGCTACTCGCCTGAGGTCCGCGCACGAGCGGTCAGGATGGTGTTTGAGCATCAAGGCTCATACGAAACGCAGGCGGGCGCGATCGCGGCCATTGCACCGAAGATTGGATGTATTCCCCAGACCCTGCGCGAATGGGTCAAGCAGGCCGAGAAAGACAGCGGTATGCGCGACGGTGTCACGACCGAGGAACGGGATCGGATCAAGGCACTGGAACGTGAGGTTCGCGAGCTGCGCCAGGCGAACGAGATATTGCGCAAGGCATCAGCGTATTTTGCGCAGGCGGAACTCGACCGCCCACTGAAGCGATGATTGCCTTCATTGAGGATCAGCGCGTTGTTTACGGCGTCGAGTCGATCTGCAGGGTTCTGCCGATTGCGCCGTCGACATATTATCATCGCCTGGCGTGCCAAGCCGACCCTTCCAAAGCCTCGGCGCGGCATCAGCGGGATACGGAGCTCCGCCCGGAGATCAAACGGGTCTGGGACGAGAATTACCAGGTCTACGGGGTCCGCAAGGCGTGGCATCAGCTCAAGCGCGAGGGCTTTGACCTGGCGCGATGCACGGTGGAGCGTCTGATGAAACAGATCGGAATACGGGGCGCTGTGCGCGGAAAGATGATCAAGACGACGATCCCCGACACGTCAGCGCCCTGTCCGCGCGACAAGGTGAACCGCGTGTTCCGGGCGTCTGCGCCGAATCTGCTGTGGGTCAGCGACTTTACCTATGTGTCCACGTGGCAGGGCTTCATCTATGTGGCCGCTCGACCATTGTTCTTGAACCAATGGCGAACAAGGTCTCGCTCATCGACACGTTCGCTGATCGCATCGTCGGATGGCGGGTCTCGCGGTCTGCCAAGACAGACTTTGTGCTCGATGCCTTGGAGCAGGCCCTGCATGATCGGCGGCCTGTTCAGGAAGGGGGATTGATTCACCATTCGGACCGCGGAGGGCAAGGCGGAATCAACCGGTCGTCGCAACACCTTCGAGTATATCCTGTTTGATCAGCTGTTCGAGTGCCTCTGCGGGCGTTCGCCAGTCGAGTGTTTTGCGTGGCCTTGTATTCATGGCATGGGCAACAGCGCTCAACTCCTCGATGCCATGCTTGCTGAGATCTGTGCCTTTCGGAAAGTATTGGCGGAGCAGGCCGTTGGTGTTTTCGTTGCTGCCGCGCTGCCAAGGGCTCTGAGGGTCGCAGAAGTAGATATCGAGACCAGTGTCGATCCGAAGCTGAACGTGCTGTGCCATCTCGACCCCCTGATCCCAGGTCAGGGAGCGGCGCAGATGTGCCGGAAGATCCATGATGGTTTTGGAGATGGCATCGCGGACGGCTTCGGCCCCGTGACCAGCCAACGCCGGGCCATTCTTGATCGAGATGGCCTTGCCGTGGCCTTCCATGCGCGGCAGGTGCAAAAGCATGGTGAAGCGCGTAGTGCGCTCGACCAGTGTACCGATCGCTGAACTGCCCAGGCCGAGAATTAGGTCGCCCTCCCAATGCCCGGGCACCGCCCTGTCATCAATTTCGGCCGGACGGTCGCTGATCATCAGCGCATCTGAGATGAAGGATTTGCTGCGGTTGCGGGCCCGCTCACGGGGCAGACGCAGTGCCCGCCCAGAGCGAAGACAGGCCGAGAGCTCCCGTTTCAGGGCTCCGCGCCCTTGGATGTACAGCGCCTGATAGATAGCTTCATGACTGATGCGCATGGTCGGATCCTCGGGAAAGTCCACCTTCAGACGTTGCGCGATCTGCTCCGGGCTCCATGCCAAGGACCACCGTCGGCTTTGCCGGTGAACGGACCGCCGTTTCTTCCATACCACGATGGGACCGTCGAGGGCGATGCCCTCCGGAGTGGCGATCAGACCAGCCAGCCGATCCCGCACATAGTCACGCAGGGCGACGTTGTTCGCCAGCTTGCTGGTCTTCGGTCGTCGCCCAGCACGATCTGCATGCCACTGCGCCGTCAGAGCCCGATAATCAAAGTCTCCGCCGCGGGTCGCCGAGTTGCGCCTGAGTTCACGTGAGATCGTGCTGGGCGACCGCCCCAGCTTGCGCGCGATTGTACGCACACCGCTGCCACGAGCACATTCCAGAGCTATTTCCTCACGGTCTGCGAAGGTCAGGTTGCGGCTCTTGAGCAAAGCTGCTGAGGGCGCAAGATGTGTGGGAGGCATTCCGCCAGAACTCCGAAACCATCGGCTTCCAACAGGGGCAGACACGCCTGCCTCGACAGCAGCTTCCTCGCTGGAAAGCCCCATCGCAATACCCCGCCAAAACCGGCACAGGTTCTCACGCTGCCAGACTGGTGGTCGCCCTGGCGAGGATAATCTGTCTCGTGTGGAGCGTTCGGATTTTCGTCGTCCCGTCGTCATCTACACCTCCAAAAATGGGGGTGTTGCGACGACCGGTTGATTCCGCCCAATATCTGTCCATTCGATACACCGAGCGTTTGGCCGAGGCCGGGATCGAGCCGTCGGTCGGCAGCGTGGGTGACTCGTATGATAATGCGCTCGCTGAAACGATTAACGGCCTCTACAAAACCGAGCTGGTTCATCGCCAGGGACCGTGGCGCAACATGCAGGAGCTCGAAATGGCCACACTCGGCTGGGTCGATTGGTTCAACAACAGACGCCTGCTTGGCCCCATCGGGAACATCCCGCCAGAAGAGGCTGAGGAGAATTTCTATGCACAGCGCGACGTGCTCGATATGGTCGCGTATAATGAAGCTATAGGTCTCCGACAGAGGTGGTTCCGGAAATCTGAACAGCCGGGATAAGTGGATTTTCCGTGCAACAG
>CAZVQL010000268.1:0-3370 GCA_964629305.1 uncultured Roseicyclus sp. | reverse complement strand
GGGCCGATGGCCGGTGCAACTGCGTTATGCGTGTGCGCTGACCGGCGCACAGTACATTAGCCAACGGGCCTGGCAGCAGGCAAGCCTGCCGCGCTGTCCGCTGCACCCCAAGGGGGGCTGCGGCTTCGCCCGCCACGGCACCTACTCACGCGCCTCCCCGCCTGGGACCTTGATTGCCCGCTGGTACTGTCCGGCCGGTCATTGCACGTTCAGCCTGCTACCGGACTGTCTGGCGGCGCGCTGCTCGGGCACCTTGAGCGAGGTCGAGGCGGTGGTGCGCGCGCTCGAGCAGGCGTCGAGCCAGGAGGCGGGCTGCCGGGACCTGCGCCCCGACATCGAGCTGCCCGGCGTGCTGCGCTGGGCACGGCGGCGGGTTCAGGCGGTGCAGGCGGCCTTGCAGACGCTCAAAGGGCTGTTGCCCGAGCGCTTCCCGTGTGCGCCCACGCTGCTCGCCTTTGCCGCTTGCCTCGGGGTCAGCGAGGTGCTGCTGGCACTGCGGCCCATCGGGGAGCCGTTCCTTCAAAACCTGCCCAGCCCGCTCGGATTTCGCCCCCGGCGCCCGCCGGGGGGCGGGCGCGGGCGCGGACGCCAACAGGGTGTGGGGCCGGACCCGCCGCAGGTGGCGGCGTAGGGTCGCGCTCGCAGGCAGGTGGCCTGCGCTAACCGGAGCCCGCCCCATGACTGACCCTGAAACCGACCGCGCGCAGGCGATCGCCCTGTTCCGCTACGGGCTGATCGCCGATCTGGTGCGCCTACCGCCCGCCACCAAGGGGTTGTATGCGCTGATCGAGCAGAAGGCCGCCGGCGAGTACAGCATCCCCGGCAGCACCCGCACCCGGGTGGCCGCCGAGACCATCCGCGATTGGCTCCAGGCCTATCGGCGCGGCGGCTTTGAGGCCCTGCTGCCCAAGCCACGTGCCGACCGTGGCCGCTCGCGCGCCCTGCCCGCGGCGGTGGTCGAGGCGCTGCTCAGCGCCAAGGAGGGCAATCCCAAGCTCTCCGTGGCGCTGGTCATCCGCGCGGCCCGTCAATCGCCCGAGGTGCCCGCCGACCTGCCATTGCCACCCTCCACCGTGCATCGCCTGCTCGCCCGCCATGGCCTGATGAGCAAGACGCCGGCGGACCCGGGCGAGCGCGATCGGCGCCGCTTCGCCTTCGCCCAGGCCGGGGAGCTGTGGATGAGTGATGTGATGCACGGCCCGAGCGTGGCGGTGGACGGGCGCATCCGGCGCAAGAGCTACCTGATCGCCTTCATTGATGACGCCACCCGGGTCATCCCCCACGCCGCCTTCGCGTCTTCGGAGAACACTGCCACCTTCCTGCCGGTGCTGCGCCAGGCGATTGAGAAACGCGCTCTCCCGCAGCGCCTCTACGTGGATAACGGGGCCAACTACCGCTCCCAGCACCTGGCCCTGGTGTGCGCGAAGCTCGGCATCGCGCTGATTCACGCCCGTCCCTATCAACCCCAGGGCAAGGGCAAGATCGAGCGCTGGTTCAAGACCGTGCGCGCCCAGCTCCTGACCCGCCTGAACCCGGAGGATACCGCCAGCCTCACGGCACTGAATCGCCGCCTGGCGGCCTGGATCGAGGGGGAGTACCACCATACGCCCCATCGGGGCTTAAGCGGGCTCACCCCCCTGGAGCAATGGGCCCAGAGCGCTGAGGGGGTGCGCTTCCCCGAGCCGGGGCTGGACCTCACGGAGCTGTTTCTGTTCGAGGCCAAACGCAAGGTCCAGAAGGACCGCACGGTGAGCCTCAATGGGGTGGTCTATGAGGTCGACGCCGCCCTGGTGGGGGAGACGGTGACGCTGCGCTTCGATCCCAGTGCGCCATCCCAGCGCCCCCTGGCGGTGTGCCACCAGGGTCGCCCCAGCGGGCTGGCTCGGGTGGTGGAGCCCTACGCCAATTGCTTCGTCAAACGCGAGCGCCCCTCGCGCACCTTGGCCGTTGCGGGACCCGCACCCGAGCCGCCGGCCTCCGCTTTGCGCCTGCGCGAGCTCACCCGCGACAGCGATGAGGGGGAGGGACGTTGATGTACCGCAAGCACTTCGCCTTGAGCGCCTTTCCCTTCGATGTCACGCCTCAGCCGGACGCCCTGTTTGCCTCCGCCGCGCTGCGTGAGGCCGAGGCACGGCTGGCCCATCTGCTGGAGCTGCGCGCCATCGGGCTGGTGACCGGGGAGGCGGGGTCCGGGAAGACCACGGTCTGCCGCAAGGTGACCGCCGCGCTGCACCCGGGGCTCTATCGCGTCTTCTACGTGCCGCTGTCGACCGGGAACGTCATGGACATGTACAAATCCATCGGCTGGGAGCTGGGGCTGCCCACCGAGCGTAACCGCGCCGCGGCCTTCCGGGTGATCCGAGCCGAGATCACCCGCCTGACCCTGGAGGCCAGGCAGCGCGCGGTGTTGATCGTCGATGAGGCCCACCACCTGCGCAACGAGGTGCTCGAGGATCTGCGCCTGCTGACCAACTACCAGATGGACTCCGACAACCGCCTCTGCCTGCTACTGGTGGGGCTCACGGAGCTGCGTCGGCGCCTGGCGATGGCGGTGCACGAGTCCCTCACCCAGCGCGTCGTGGTGCGCTACCACCTCGCCGGGCTCGCCCGCGAGGAGCTGCCCGAGTACCTGACCCACCGCCTGCGCCTGGCCGGCTGTGAGCTGCCGCTGTTTGAGCCCCCCGCGGTGGAGGCGCTGTTCCAGGCCACCCAGGGCATGCCGCGCAAGGTCAACCGTCTGGCCCACTACGCGCTGACCAGCGCCGCACTGGAGAAGGCTCGCACCGTCAGCGCCGAGCACGTGCAGGCCGCCCGCAAGGAGGTGGCCCCATGATCGACTTGCCCGAACGCTTCCACCTCCCCGTGTCCGGGCACTGGACACCCGAGCAGGCGCTGGCAGTCTTCGCCTTGCTCAATGAGCTCACTGAGGCAATCTGGCAGCGCTACCAGACCGACCTGCTGCCCTTGGTCGATCCGCAGCTCAACGCCGATACCGACCCCCAGCTCGATCTGCTCGGCCCCGACGACGACCTGCCGTTCTGACCCCACCGCACGCCACCGCGGCGGGCCTGTGCCCGCCTCGGTGGCCGCATCTACCCCAGCGCTCCCGCCGGCGTCCCTAGCGAACCTGCGACTCCCAACACGCCTCCCGCTTTCCTCCGTCGTCCATCACTCGCCCACCGGCCCTCCCAAACCGGGAAGCCCCGCCGCAGCGCCCGCGAAAAAGCTTGAAATTTCAGCGGTGAAACAATCCGAGCGCTAACACACAGGCGGCCCCAGGTAACGAGTCAAGAACAAGCTGAACAGACTGCGCAATCGTTGTCGTTGTCGTAATCGTAATCGTAATCGTGATCGGAGAAGGGATGCGATC
>CAZVQL010000267.1:0-3382 GCA_964629305.1 uncultured Roseicyclus sp. | reverse complement strand
GATGCGCGGAGCCGGGTCGCGCTATGCACAGGCGAGCCCCGCCGAGACCCTTGGCCGGATCGCCGAGGGCGACGAGGCCGTGGCCTTCATCGGCAAGCCCTGCGATGTCGCTTCGGCCCATAAGGCGATGCGCGCGGATACAGCGCTCGCCGACAAGATCCCGTTGACCATCGCGATCTTCTGCGCCGGTGCGCCGAACCTGAACGCCACCGACACGCTGCTGGACCGGCTGGGTGTGCCGAAGGACGGCAAGCTGGTGGACCTGCGCTACCGTGGCCAAGGCTGGCCCGGGCTGATGCAGGCCGAATGGCTGGACGCAGACGGCACCCGCCACACCTCGGACGGCATCCCCTATGCCGAGGGGTGGGGCCGCATCCTGCAAGCCGAGCGCCGCTGGCGCTGCCGGGTCTGTGCGGACCACACCGGCGCCTTTGCCGACATCTCGGTGGGCGACCCGTGGCACAACCCGCCCGAGGGCAACACCGACGCGGGCCGGTCGCTGATCGTGGCGCGCACGCCGCGCGGGCGGGCCTTTGTCGAGGCCGCCATCGCGGCGGGCGTGCTGGTGGCCGAGGCGCGCGGACGCGACGTGATCGCGGCGGCGCAGCCGAACCTCAAGGCCACCAACGGCGCGGTCTGGGGCCGTCGCGTGGCGATGCGGGCCGTGGGCCTGCGCGCACCGCGCGACCGGGGGCTGGCGCTTTTCGGGATGTGGCGCGGGCTGGCGCGGCGCGAAAAGCTGCAGTCGCTTGCCGGGACGTGGAAGCGGATCATCCGTGAACGCCTGTGGCGCCCGGTCGTGATCGAAGGGGCCGAGTGATGACGCTGTCCCAAGCATTTGCCGAGGGGCGGAGTGCCAACCTCGACGCGCTGCGGCTTTTCCTGGCCGCCGCCGTCGTGGTCAGCCACGCCTGGCCGCTGGCCCTGGGGCCGGGCACGGCCGAGCCTTTGGCGGCACTCACCGGCCATGCGCTGGGGGGCTGGGCCGTCGGGCTCTTCTTCTTCCTTTCGGGCCTTCTGGTGACGGCGAGCGCCGAACGCCGCGGCGCGCGTGCGTTCTGGACCGCGCGGGCGCGGCGGATCGTACCGGGGCTGGGCGCAGCCCTGCTTGTCACGCTGGGCCTTGCCTATGCGAGCGGCGCGGTGGCGGGGCTGGCCGAGGCCGCGGCGTGGTTCTTCCGTGCGCTCACGCTTGTCTCGATCGAGCATCGGCTGACCGGTGCCTTCGCCGCGAACTCCTACCCGCTTGTGTTGAACGGCCCGCTCTGGAGCCTCTTTCACGAGGTCGCGGCCTACGCTGTCTGCTTCGTCTTCGTGGCCCTTGGCGGCACGCGGCGGCCCTTGGCGGTCTTGGCTCTGCTGGTGATCTCGGCGCTCTCCGCGCTCTTTGCCGAGGCGCTGCCCGGCCGGATCGGCACCTTTGCGCCGCTCTTCGCGGCCTTCGCCCTCGGCATGGCCGCGCATGTCTTCCGTGACCGGCTGTACTTGTCACCCGTCCTCGCGCTGGTCGCCCTGCCGCTTGCGCTTGTCGCCCCTTGGCCCATCGCCATCGCGGTGCTCGGCTACGCGGCGCTGACGCTCACGCTTCGCGCGCCCGCCCTGCGATTGCCCGGCGACATCTCCTACGGGGTCTACATCTACGGCTGGCCGGTCGCGCAGATGATCGTGCACCTTGCCCCCGGCATCGGCCCGGTGGCGTTGGCCGCGACCAGCCTTGTCGCCACCCTGCCCTTCGCCATCGCAAGCTGGCACCTGGTCGAGCGCCCCGCGCTGCCGCGCCGCGCGGTCACGGTGTAAGCCATGAGCGCCACCACCGCCCCCGCCAAGGTCAAGCGCATCTTCGGTGTCCCGCTCGCCGTCGCGCTGTTCTTCGTCGCGATGATGCTGCCGACGGCCGTGTCGGTGAACCTGGGCGGTCTGCGCCTGTCGGCTTACCGGGTGGTGCTGATCGTGATGTTCCTGCCGATGCTGATCAAGCTCCTGTCGGGGCGGGCGGGGCGCATCCATATATTCGACATGCTGGTCTTTGCCCATTGCGGCTGGGCGCTTCTGGCGCTGATCAACTGGGGTGGCGTGGCCCAAGGCATCGAGTCCGGTGGCATCTACATCGTGGAATTCGCAGGCGCCTACCTGCTCGCCCGCGTCTACATCCGCGGCTACGAGGATTTCGCGGCCACGGCGAAGCTCTACGTGGGCCTCGTGCTGGGCACGCTGATCTTCACGATCCCCGAGGCGCTGAGCGGCGTCCACATCCTGCACGACACGATTTCGGGCGCGCTCGGTGGGCCGATGGCCCCCTTCATCGAGCCACGGATGGGGCTGGAGCGGACTTTTGGGCCGTTCGATCACCCGATCCTCTACGGCGTCTTTTCGGCGGCCGCCTTCTCGCTCGCCTATTTCGTGATCGCCGAGGCGCGGCTGATGAACGGGCGCG
Organism: uncultured Roseicyclus sp.; assembly: GCA_964629305.1. Classification (GTDB taxonomy): domain Bacteria; phylum Pseudomonadota; class Alphaproteobacteria; order Rhodobacterales; family Rhodobacteraceae; genus Roseicyclus. The sequence continues at coordinate 948 of CAZVQL010000267.1, read as the reverse complement.
GCATGATCAAGGTGGTGGGCGTGGGGCTGGCGACCTTCATGTCGGCCTCGGGCGGGCCCTACGTTGTCTTGATGATGCAGGGGTTCGTGGCGGCCTGGCAGCGCGTGCTGGGCAAGATCAAGGGCCGCTGGGCCGCGCTCTTCACCATGTTCGCGATGATGTATATCGCCATCGACGTGTTCTCGACCAAGACGCCCTTCCATGTCTTCGTCAACAACTTCACCTTCTCGCGGCAGTCGGCCTACAACCGCATCCTGATCTTTGAATTCGGCAGCGCCGAGGTCCGCCGTCACCCGATCTTCGGCATCGGGTTGGGCGACTGGGAGCGGCCATCGTGGATGTCCGACAGCATGGACAATTTCTGGCTGGTGACGGCGGTGCGCTACGGGCTTCCGGCCCTCTTCCTTCTGCTTGCCCTGCTGCTGGGGCTGCTCTGGGCCGCGGGCCAGCGCAAGGACCTTCCGGCCGAGTGGAAGCGCGCGCGCCATGCCTGGGCGTTTACGCTCTTCGGCATCACGGTCGCCGCCGCCACCGTGCACCTTTGGAACGCGCTCTTCGTGCTGTTCCTGTTCCTGATCGGCGCGGGCGCCTGGCTGCTGGATGCCAAGCCCGGCGCGGCACAGGCGGCCCGGCGCACCGGGAACCGCCGCTCCATCCCCGCAAGGTCGCTGCAACCGGCCCGCCTTTTCTGACATCGCCTCTTCGCCCAAGGACCCCTCCCATGGATCTCTCCATCGTCATCGTGAACTGGAACACCGAAGACCTGCTGCGCGACTGCCTGCAGAGTGTGCTCGCCGGTCTCGGCCCGCTTCAGGCCGAGGTTATCGTCGTCGACAATGCCTCGTCCGACGGGTCGGTCGCGATGGTGCGGGATGCGTTTCCCGCTGTTCAGCTGATCGAGACGGGCAGGAACCTGGGCTTTGCAGGCGGCAACAACGTCGCGCTGCG
>CAZVQL010000266.1:0-3430 GCA_964629305.1 uncultured Roseicyclus sp. | reverse complement strand
GACTTGAAGTCGTCCGATCGGACACCGTAACGCTTGAGAAGGCGGTGAAGACTCTCCCGTTCCATCGCGGCGCGCTCTGCCGCACGCGTGACGTTTCCCTCGAACTCCCGCAACAACGCGGCAAGGTAGTCGCGTGTGAAACGTTTTTTGGCCGTGTCCAGGGCCTCCCGGTACGGCAGCTTGACGAGAGTTTCGATGGGCAGGTTCTCTCTTCGATTCTCCTGGAGATCCTCCGGTAGATCGCGGGCATCGATCTCGGTCCCGGTGGCCACAACCACCGCTCGCTCCACGGCGTGCTCCAGCTCACGGACGTTCCCCGGCCAGGCATACCCGGTCAGGGCCCTCAGCGCGTCGGGCGTCAAGCCGGCCAGGGTCCGCTGGAAGGCCCGTTCATACTTGGCGAGGAAGTGCGCCGCGAGCAGCGGGATGTCCTCACGGCGTTCCCTGAGCGACGGCATCCGGATCGGAAACACGTTCAATCGGTAGAAGAGGTCCTCCCGGAAGCGTCCCGCCTGTAACTCGGCCTTCAGATCGCGGCAAGTCGCCGCGATGACCCGCACGTCGATGGTCGTGGCCGTGTTGTCTCCAACGCGGCGGATTTCCTTCTCCTGCAAAGTGCGGTTCAGCTTCACCTGAACGGCGAGGGGCAGCTCGCCGACCTCGTCAAGGAAGAGTGTTCCGCCGTCGGCTTCCTCGAACAAACCCGGTTTGGCGCCGGTCGCCCCCGTGAAGGAGCCCCGAGCGTGGCCGAACAACTCACTCTCGACCAGCCCCGTTGGCAGGGCGCCGCAGTTCACCGGAACGAAGCGGCGATCTTTCCTTGCGCTCTGGTAATGAATGGCGCGAGCGGCGAGCTCCTTGCCGGTGCCGGTCTCCCCGGTCAAGAGGACGGTGATGTCGAGGCCGGCCGCCTGTTCGAAGAGCCGAAAGACATCCTGCATTGCGCGGCTCTTGCCGACGATGTTCTGAAAGCAGTGGTGGGCCTGAAGCTCCCTGCGCAGGCTGGTCGCCTGCTCCTTCAGCCGCTTTCGCTCCAGGGCGCGGGCAAGGGTCAGGACAGCCGCATCCGGGTCGAATGGCTTCTGGAGGTAGTCGTACGCACCCAGCTTCATTGCCGCGACGGCATCGCCGACAGAGGCGTAGGCCGTCATCATCACGACCTCGGTGTCCGGCTGCCGTCGCTTCACGGCTTTGAGGACCTCCAAACCGCCGGCCCCGGGCATTTTGACATCGGTGACCACGACGTCGAAGTCCTGTTTCTCAACGAGCAAAAGCGCGCGGCCGCCATCCGCTGCCGTGGTGAGCTCGTATTCGTCGCCGAGGATCTTGGCAAACAGCTTGAGCATGTTCTCCTTGTCGTCGACGACCAGAATGCGCGCACGACTCATGTTGCCCCCCTCTCTGAGGCCCGCGGAAGGCGCAGCACGACCCTGGCTCCGCGCCCCGGGGCATCGACGAGGAGATCGCCCCCATGCGCCAGCGCGATGGCGCGTGACACGGCCAGACCGAGACCGGTGCCGCGCGGCTTCGTGGTGAAGAAGGGCTCGAACAGATGCTCGCGGACCTCGGCGGGGAAACCCGGCCCGTTGTCGCTGACAGCCAGTTCGGTCTGTCCTTCACCATCGGCGATCCGCACCTCGACCCGGCCGCCCGGGCCGACGGCCTCGACGGCGTTCTTCACGAGGTTGAAAACAACCTGGCGCAGCTTGAGCACGTCGCCCTGCGCGGAGGCTTCTCCATCAACAGAGATCCCAACCCCCTGCGTCTGATCCGATTCCGACAACTTCGCCGCCACGTCGTCGGCGAGTTCGCGCAAATCCACCGGGCAGACTCCGGGCTTCGGCGGGCGGGAAAGATCCAACAGTCCGTCGACGATCTCTTTGCACCGCAGCGTTTCGGTCTCGATGACCGCCAGATCCTCGCGCAGGCCGCCCTCGGCCTTCTTGCCCAGCACCCGCACGTAGCCGAGGATGACCCCGAGCGGGTTGTTGATCTCATGGGCCAAGCCGGCCGCCAGTCTACCGATGCCGGCCAGCTTCTCCTGGAGGAAAAGCCGGTGCTGGTGCTCCTTCACCGAAGCCGCCATGGCGTTGAACTGCTCGGCGAGGGCGCCGAACTCGTCCATGCATTGGATCTCGATCCTCGTGTCGAGATCGCCCGTGCCAATTCTCTCCGCACCGGCCTTCAGCTCTGCAAGCGGACGCGCGACCGAGCGACCGATGACTGTGCCCGCTCCTGCCGCGAGCGCGGGGGCGACGAGCAAAAAAAACAACGCCCAGATGAGGGTGCGGCGTTGAATCCTGGTGACCAACACCTGAAGCTCGGTCACCGACTCGGAGAAACGGCCGGCCAGGAAGGCCGCGTTATCCTGTGCGACCGCCACGCTGCTCAACACCTGTCCGTGTTCCTGGCGGACTTCGTCTTGCTGGCCGGCCAGCACACGGGGCAGGATCCGGCGCCGATAAGCCGAATCCAACTCCTTCAGAGCCCCCTCGATCCGTGCGGTCCACTGCCGCTCGTCGGGTCTGGTCGAAAAGCCGTGCATCCGGCGAACAAGCGCTTGCGCGTGATCGCGCGCACCCTCGTAGAATTTCAGGTGGCTGTCGTCGCCGATAATGATCGTGTGGGCGAGGTGGGCATACTGGTCGCGCACCGCGCTGGCAAGCTCAAGCGCCAGTTGCAACCCCTCGACCCGCTCGCGGGCCCCCGTTACCTCGTTGCGGATCTGCACGAGGCCATGGAGCGCCAAACCCGAGGCCAGCGCGTAAATCACGATGATCGCGGCGAAAGCCACGAAGAGGCGACGTCCGGTCCCCGACCATAAGATCTTCCTGGCCGCGGCTCCGATCCCGGTTTCTCTTCTCTTCAAGGGAATGTCGTGAGCCAAATGCCACCTCCTCGGGGACACCGTCCTGGGGCGTTTGGCGCCCACCCGCAAAGTAACTTTATCGGTTACACCGTAACTCATCGAACCGTTATTTCAACCCTTCCCGAAGGGTGGCCAATGCTGTTGGCAATGTCAACAGCCTGAAAGATAGAACTTTTTTGGCGTTGTGGGCGCTTGGCACGGATGCTGCTGAAAATATTAAATAACAGTTCAAACAGGAGGTACCGACCATTGAAGACCGCAACTATCGCCATCATCGCCTCGTTAGCCGCAATCTTTCTGGCCCTCCCGGCCTGTGCGAAGGACCGGGACGCGGCACCGGCATCTATGCATTCCCAGTATAAAGCCGCCGAGACGGGTCACGAGCAGGTCGTCGAGCTCTCGGTGACCTCGGACGGGTTCGTCCCCGCCTCTTTCAAAGTCCGCGCCGGGCACCCGGTGAAGCTCGTCGTCACCCGCCAGGTGGAGCGGACTTGCGCGACCGACATCGTCATCAAAGACCTCAAGATCTCCGCTCCGTTGCCTCTTAACGAAGCGGTGGCG
>CAZVQL010000265.1:0-3453 GCA_964629305.1 uncultured Roseicyclus sp. | reverse complement strand
AGGTCCGGCTGCCAGTCCCAGGCCATCTTGTAGGTCTCTTCCAGCGTCTCGGGCGTCTCGTTGTCGAGCCCCACGATGAACTGCGCCTCGGTGAAGATGTCGGCCTCGCGCAGCAGGCGGATCGCCTCCTTGTTCTCCTCGACCTTGGTTTCCTTGTTGAACTGGTCGAGCTTCAGCTGCGCCGCGGCTTCCGTCCCGAGCGAGATATGCACCAGCCCCGCCGAGCGGTAGAAGGACAGCAATTCGCGGTCGCGATAGATATCCGTCACCCGCGTGTTGATCCCCCACTGCACCCGCCGCGGCAGGTCGCGCTTGATCAATTCCTCGCAGAACTGGATGAACTTGCGCCGGTTGATCGTCGGTTCCTCGTCGGCAAGGATGAAGAACCCCACGCCATGTTCGTTCACCAGGTTCTCGATCTCGTCCACGACCTTGATCGGATCGCGCACGCGGTAGTCGCGCCAGAATTTCCACTGGCTGCAGAACGAACAGGTAAAGGGACAGCCCCGCGCCATGTTCGGGATCGCCACCTTCACGCCAAGCGGCACGTAGATGTAGCTGTCCCATTTCAGAAGCGACCAGTCCGGCGTGATTCCGTCCAGGTCCTTGACCGTCGCCGCCGCGGGCGTCGCCACGATCTCGTCGCCGTCGCGATAGGCCAAGCCCTTGATCTTCGCGCGGTCCGCGGGCCAGCGCCCCTCGTCCATCGCGCGGATCAGCTCGACGATGATCTCCTCGCCCTCGCCGCGCACGATCACGTCGATGCCCGTCGATTCCGACAGCACCTGCTTGTACATGAAGGTCGCGTGGATGCCGCCCAGGATCGTCTTGACGTTCGGCAGCACCTCTTTCGCCACCGCGAGCGTCTCTTCGGCCACGTAGATCGACGGCGTGATCGCCGTCGTGCCCACCACGTCGGGCTGAATCTCGGCCAGCTTCACCCGCAGCTGATCGGGGCTCAAGTGCTCGGTCATCGCGTCGATGAAATGGACGTCCGTAAAGCCCGCCGTCTTCAGCGCGCCCGCGATATAGGCGACCCAGGCCGGCGGCCAGTTCCCTGCGATCTCGGCCCCCCCGGAGTGATAATTGGGATGGATAAGACAGATTCGCATGGCCGGACTCCCCGCATTGTGTCAGGAAAACAGATCACACAAACTGTCAACTTGACTTGACACAGATCAAGTTTCCGCCAACGACTCCGGCGCCCCCCTTTCATCGCTAACCATTTTGGTGCAGACTAAATGTCGCAGGTTCAAGCAGGCCACGAACGCGAGGGGATAACGCGATGTGGGACCGAGTTCTTGACGGTATGCTGCGCCAGTTCTTCACCGTCGGCGCCTTCGATCTGACCTTCCCTGACGGCACGACACGACGATACGGCCCCGGGGACACGGCGGATGTTCACCTGACGCTCACCGACCCGTCCCTGCCGCGGCGGCTGGTCTTGTCGACCGAACTGGCGCTGGGCGAGGCCTACATGGACGGCACAGCCCTGATCGAGGGCGACGACCTCGACGCCTTCTTCAAGCTCATCGTGCGCAACGCCGCGCGCAACCGGGCCTGGTGGCGCACGTGGTCCACCCGCCTGCGCAAGTGGAAGCGCTGGATCGACCAGAACAACCCCGCCCACCGCGCGCGCGAGAACGTGGCCCATCACTACGACCTGTCGGGCGAGCTTTACGACCTCTTCCTCGATGCCGACCGGCAGTATTCCTGCGCCTATTTCGCCCACCCCGACATGACGCTGGAACAGGCGCAATCGGCCAAGAAACACCACATCGCCGGCAAGCTCTGCCTCGAGCCGGGGATGGAGGTGTTCGAGATCGGCTGCGGCTGGGGCGGCATGGCCCTGACGCTCGCGCAGGACTATGGCGTCAAAGTCCTCGGCGTAACGCTCTCCGAGGAGCAGCACAAGATCGCCACCGAGCGCGCCGAACGCGCGGGCCTCTCGGACCGTGTCCGCTTCGAGCTGCGCGATTACCGCTCGGTCCGCGGCCAGTTCGACCGCATCGTCTCGATCGGCATGTTCGAGCATGTCGGCGCGCCGCATTACGGCGAATATTTCGACACCGTCCGCGACCGCCTGGCCGAGGACGGCATCGCGCTGATCCACACCATCGGCCGCACCGCCCCACCCGGCGCGACCAGCCCATGGATCACGAAATACATCTTCCCCGGCGGCTACTGCCCCTCGCTATCCGAGGTCTCCTCGGCCGTCGAACAGGCCGACCTCTACACCACCGATATCGAGGTCTGGCGCCTGCACTACGCCGAAACGCTGCGCCACTGGCACGAGCGGTTCACCGCGAACGAGGACCGCGCCCGCGCGCTGTACGACGACCGCTTCTGCCGCATGTGGCGCTATTACCTAAAGGCCAGCGAACACACCTTCCGCCACAACCGGCAATGCGTCTTCCAGGTGCAACTCGCCAAACGGCAAGAGGCCGTGCCGCTCACACGCGACTACCTCTACCCCGCCTCGGCCGACCGCCACATGCAGGCGGCCGAGTAGGCTAGACCGCCTCGCGCAGCGTCAAGAACTCCGGCGACAGCCGCGTGACGACCGGCACGCCGGGCGGAAAGATGCGATCTTCCGCCGCCCAGCCGGGAAACCCGATGGTGTTCAGCCCCGCACCCACGGCGGCCTCGGCACTTTCGGGCGTGTCCTCGATCGCCAGCACCTCGTCCGCGGACAGGCCCAGCACGTCCAGCGCCCGCCTGTATATGTCGGGCGCGGGCTTGGGGTGCTCCACCATGCTGCGGTCGCCCACGAAGGCGAAATCCGCCTCCACCAGCGACCCCGACAGCCCCTCGAGCATCAACTCGACCGTCTGCCGCCCCGTCGTCGTCGCCCAGGCGACCGGCAGGCGCGCGGCTTGCGCCGCCTGCAGCATCTCGATCACGCCGGGCCGGGGCGTCAGCCCGTCGCGCAGCACCGCGGCGCGGAAATTGGCGACCTTGCGCGCATGGACCGCCTCGGCATCGACCAGGTCGCCGCGCATCGCCGCATACTCCGCGATCCGCAGCATCCCGCCCGGCCGGTGCAACATCTCGCGATAGCGCACCTTGTCCCATTCCCACTCCAACCCCGCCTGCCGAAAGGCGAGGTTATAGGCCTGCCTCTGGATCTCGGATGTCTCGGCCAAGACGCCGATCGCCCCGAAGACGAGGCCGCGATATGTCGTGATCTCGGACATGAGAATGCCCCCCAAGTTGTGTCCTGCCGCATAAGGGATACTCTCGCGGGTCCTTATCGGTTCACTCTTGGCCCATTTGACCCAACGGAAACCGCCGCGACCGGCCACCACCGTCGCAGGCATCGCGATGCGGGTTGCGTGCCCGCCTGCCATGTCTATAAGAGCGCCAATTTGCCCGCAGCCAAGCATCGCGGGCCTGCTGCACATCCGGGGGACGACATGCCGAAGAGAACCGACATCCGCTCGATCATGATCA
>CAZVQL010000264.1:0-3456 GCA_964629305.1 uncultured Roseicyclus sp. | reverse complement strand
CCGAGGCGCTGCGCAGCCTTGCCGCCGCCACCTCCTACGGGGCGGGGGCCACGCTGGTGACGGGGTTCATCGTGCTGATCGGGGCGGCAGCGGCCGGCGAACGGGGCCGCGTCTTCGAGGCCGCGGTGCTGAAGACGCTGGGCGCCGCACGGGGGCGCATCCTGCTGAGCTTCGCGCTCCGCTCGGCCTTTCTGGGCGCGGCTGCGGGGGCGGTCGCGATCCTGGCCGGGGCGCTCGGCGGCTGGGCGGTGATGACCTTCGTGATGGACACCTCCTATGCGTTCGAGCCGGTCTCGGCAGTCGCCATCGTGCTGGGCGGTGCGCTGGCCACGCTGCTCGCCGGGCTCGCCTTTGCGTGGCGCCCACTGTCGGCACGGCCCGCCCGCGTGTTGCGCGCGCGCGACTGAGCGGAGCGCATGGCGCGGTTGCCCTTGCCAATCCGCCGGCGAAAGCGCACCTCCCCCCCATGTTGCGCCCGTTTCGCTCCATTCTCGGCCGCCGCGCGACCGACCAGACCGCACAGGCGGCCCCGAACGCGGATCTGCCGCGCCCGGAGAGCACCAGCTACATCGTGGGCGATATCCATGGGCGCTCCGACCTGCTCGAGCTGATGCTCGAACTGATCGACGCGCATATCGGCGGCACCGGCAGCGCCGACCCCAAGCTCGTCTTCGTCGGCGATTACGTCGATCACGGCCCCGACAGCATGGGCGTTCTGGCGCGGATGCGGGAACTGACGCGCGACTTTCCGGACAATGTCACATGCCTGATGGGCAATCATGAGCGCATGATCCTCGACTTCCTGACCGACCCGGCGCTCCGCGGACCGCGGTGGCTGCGCGAAGGCGGGGCCGCGACCTTGCGAAACTACCGCATCGCGCCCGACCACCTGACCCAAGCCTCGGACGCCGCGGACTGGATCGACGCGGCGGCACGGCTTTCCGACGCCCTCGGGGAAGAGGGGCGCAGCTGGCTGAACGAACGGCCGCTCAGCTGGCACTCGGGCAACCTTTGGGCCGTCCACGCAGGCGCCGACCCGGCGCGCGGCATGCAGGATCAGACCGCGCGCGTGCTGCTTTGGGGGCACCCCGAGTTCGACAGCGCGATGCGCGGCGATGACGCGTGGGTGGCACACGGCCATGTCGAGATTGAAACGCCGGTGTTCGAGGATGGGCGGATTTCCCTCGACACGGCTGCCTGGTCGACCGGCAAGCTGACGGCGATCGCCATCAAGCCAGACGGCAGCCACGCCTTCCTGCAGACCTGACCAGGCGCAGAAGCCTTTTCGAAAGGCTTACCGACGCGATTTCGAGATCGCGTGCGCCAGGGATCAACGGTTCAGCTTCTCTTCCGCACCGTCCTCGATCCGCGTGTTCCACAACGGCACCCCGTTCTTGAAGGCCGCGCGCCCGATCATGTGCGCCGCCACGGGTGCCGTCACCAGCAGGAACAGGATCGCCGCGACCGCGCGCGTGATCGTGGCGGCATCCGCGAAATAGATCGCCCCCGCACCGAGGATCAGGCCCGAGCCAAGCGTCCCCGCCTTGGTCGAGGCATGCATCCGGATCAGCACGTCGGGCAGGCGCAACACGCCCAGCCCGGCCACGAAACAGAAGAACCCGCCGAGCAGCACCAATGCCGCCATGATCCATTCAGCCATTGCTCTCGCCCTCCACCGCCGGGGTTTTGTCCTTGGTCTCGCGCGAGACCTTAGTGCTGCGCCGTTCCACGAAGCGGGCAAGCGCGACGGTGGCGAGGAAGCCCACCAGCGCCAGCACGATCGCCACGTCGATGAAGGCCGTGTCCTCGGACAGGATCGCGTAAAGGCCGCAGAAGCTGACGATCAGGACCGTCATCATGTCGAGTGCCACCACACGGTCGGGCAGGCTGGGGCCCAGGATCAGCCGGATGAACGCGAAGGCCACGCCAAGCATGACGAGCACGAAGGAGATGTCGATTGCGGTTGCGAGAATATCCATGTCCCTACTCCGTCGCCTCGATCACCCAGCGCTCCATCCCGTCCTTGATCTGCCGCCGGATCTCGTCCGGGTCATCGGCGAACATGGCGTGGATATAGAGCGTGCTCCGGTCGTCCGTGACATCAAGGCTGAGCGTGCCGGGCGTCAGCGAGATCAGGTTCGTGACCAGAAGGATGTCCATTTCACTCTCGACCGTCAGGGGCACGGAAATGATCCCGGGCCGCGATTTCTGCGCGGGCGTCAACACGTCCCATACGACCTGCACCGACGAGACGATCAGTTCGTAAAGGAAGAGCACGATCAGCTTCGCCCACTTGCCCGAGCGGCGGAAATAGCTTTCCGAGCCGGGAAAAAGCGACCTCGTGAGCCACAGGCAGGCCGAGCCGAGGACAAAGCCCACGGCCAGCCCCGCAAGCGTGATGTTCCCGGTCAGCGCCGCCCAGGCGATAGCCAGAAGGATGTTGAGCGCGAAGACGTTGATCATTGCGTCACCTCCATCAGCGCCAGGCCCGTGGGCGCTTCGGGCTCGGCCGGTTCACCGAGAACCGCGGTGACATAGGCCGAGGGGTCGAGCAACTGCGCCGCCGAGCGCTCGGCGAATTGCACGAAGGGTTCGGGGAAGAAGCCGATGATGCAGGTCAGCACCGCCAGCGCCGCGATGGGCGTGAGCAACGCCGCGCGATCCTTGCCCGACAGCCGGGTCAGTCGCGGCTCGACGCCCGCCGGGTGCGGCTTCCAGAAGGCATAGCCCCAGATCTTCGTCATCGAGTAGATCGTCAGAAGCCCCACCACGAGTGCAACCGCGGCGATCCAGTAGGCGCCGGCATCGAGCGACGCCTTGACCAGCACGTATTTCGCCCAGAACCCCGACAGCGGCGGGAAGCCCGCCAGCGAGAACGCCGGGATCAGGAACAAGAGCCCGAGGAAGGGCGCGTAACGGTAGAGCCCGCCGATCTGATCCAGATCGGTCGATCCCGCGATGCGCTGCGCCACGCCCGCGACCAGGAACAGGTTCGCCTTCACGATGATGTGGTGCACCAGGTAGAAGACCGCGCCGACGATGGCGAGCGGCGTGAAGAGGGCAAGGCCCAGGATCATGTAGCCGATCTGGCTGACGATGTGGAACGACAGGATGCGACGCATGTCGTTCATCGCGGCCGCCCCCAGAACGCCCGTCACCATGGTGAAACCCGCCACCCAGAGCAGGATCTGGTGGGTATAGGCGATGTCAGTGGTGAAGATCAGCGTAAAGGTCCGGATCAGCGCGTAGACCCCGACCTTGGTCAGAAGGCCGGCGAAGATTGCCGAGACCGAGATCGCGGGCGTGTGGTAGCTGGCCGGCAGCCAGAAGAAGAGCGGGAAGACCGCGGCCTTCACCCCGAAGGCGATCATGAAGAGCACCGCAATGACGACGAGCAGGCCTTCGTTCTCGACCTCCTGCACGGCGCCGTGCAGGTCGGCCATGTTGAGCGTGCCG
>CAZVQL010000263.1:0-3465 GCA_964629305.1 uncultured Roseicyclus sp. | reverse complement strand
TCCGCAGCTCTTCCAGCCGGTCGCGGCCGAGCGTCTGCGCCTCGTCGAAGATCAGGACCACGCGGCGCCCTTCGGCATAGGTGTCGATCAGGGTCTTCTGGAACGCTTCGAAGACGGCGGCGGGATCGGCGCCGCGCTCCGGGCTTTGGCCAAGCGCCGACAGCACCCAGTAGAGCAGTTCGCCCCGCAGGTCGCTGGCGTTGGAGATCAGCCCGACCCGGACGTCGCGGCCCAGGCCGCGCAGCAGCTGGTGCACGAGCGTGGTCTTGCCGGCGCCGATCGCACCGGTGACCATGGTCAGCGGGGCGCGGCTCATCAGCCCGTATTCCAGCACGGCATGGGCGCGCTTGTGGCTGGGCGACCAGAACAGGAAATCGGGATCGGGCAGCAGCGAGAAGGGGCGCCGCGACAGGCCGAAATGGGACAGGTACGGGATGCCATCGTCCGTATCCGGCGCGGTGGCGTCTGTGGATGTGCCGGGCGCGCCTGCCGGCGCCCCGGCGGGTCCTACCGGGTCGGTCAGCAGAAGCGGGGGCAGGGTCTGCGTGCCGCCGTCTTGCGCGACGGGCCGCGACGCATCGCACGGCTGTCCGCTGGCGCGCAGTGGCCAGAGGCGTCGGCTTCGGGTCATCGGCGGCGATCGTTCAGCCACGCTGCGTTCTCTCTCTCGTGTTGCAGGGTCGTCTTCCGATCTGACCCATATGGGGGTTCCCGTCGCGTCTTGCACTGCGGTGTCCGGCTGCGGGCGCGACATCATGCGATGCCGCCCGCCGGCTGCCGGGCGGGGTGACATCAGGGTGCGGGAATGAACCGCGGCAGCGGCTCCAGAACCTCGCCCAGCACGTCCAGCAGGCGTGCCTCGGCCTGTGCCACGTCTTCCCCGGCCCGGATGGGGGTGATCAGCCGCACGAGCGCGCTGTCCTCGCGCCCGTTGGTGGCCTTGCCGGTCATCAGGTGCAGCTTGGCCCGGAATTCCGATGCGGTGCGCTTGCCCTGCTGCTCGAACCAGTAATAGGCGAGCATCCGGTCCACGCCCTGCTGGATGATGGCGCGGTTGGCGCCGAAGCGCGCGCCATCGCCGAAGCGGTCCGACAGGTCCACCGGCTGCAGATCGGCGATCTCCCATCCGCCGCCGGGCAGGCAGACCTCGGGGGAATGCACGCCGCCGCTCATCTGGTCGGCATACCACACCATCAGCAGATCGACCGGCGCATCGCTGCCAGGCCGGGTCAGCGCCACCGAGTGGTAGTCGTCCGCGGCAAGAATGCGCGCGACATCGCGGTCGAGCGACCGTTGCGGCCCGGCCTGCCAGGCGCCCAGCTGGTTCGGGAAGATCGCGAACGGATCGCGTTCGATGAACACCTGCTCGCGCTCCGGCACCGCCTGCCAGGCGGCGGCAGCGGCCACCGCCAGAAGCGCGGCCGCGATCAGCGCGCGCGACGGTTCGATCAGGCGCAGGCGCAGGGCCTCGGTTCCCATGCCGTTGGTGTCGAGGTCGAGCGTGTCGAACACACCGTCCCGTGTCCGGCGCAGCCGCAGCAGCACCCAGGCGAGCATCCATAGCAGCGCGACGCTGATCAGGAAGATCACCCAGCCTTCGAAGAAATGGGTGAACCCGTCCAGATGCTCCACGCCCCAGTGCCGTGCGATCAGCCCGGCCACCGCGATGCGCACCGAATTCATCACCACGGTGATCGGGGCGGCGGCCAGCAGCAGGATCGCCTTGGGCCAGATCGGGCCACGGTAGAGCACGGCGAAGACGTAGGAAAAGCTCAGGATCGGGAACAGGTAGCGCAGTCCGGAACAGGCCTCGGCGACCTGCAGCTTGAGCATGCCCAGATCGATGATGTTCCCTTCCAGGAACACCGGCACGCGCAGCAGATGCAGGAAATACACGCCCAGTTCCGACGACACGCCCTGCAGATAGGTCGACACGCCATAGTAAAGCGCGCCAGGCAGCGGCAGCATGTAGACGAGATGCAGCACCGGCGCCCAGAACTGCCGCCCCTGTTGCCAGCCGAAGCTGATGAGCAGGAGCGCGCCCACCCACAGGATCAGCGCATAGGCCACGATGTCGCCGATGGCGATGGCACTGCCCGCGACCCCGAGCGCCAGCGCCACCGCCGCCAGCACCAGGCCCGGGCCGCGGTCGGTCACGGGCCCGGTCTGGATCGGCACGGTCTTCAGATGGCGCAGGAACAGCATCAGCGACAGCAGCGGGATCAGCGGGCCGTGGCTGTATTCGGGCAACTGCCAGGCGACGAGCAGGGTCGCGATCCCGTCAGCGAACACCACGCCCGCGGCAATGACGGCCAGCGCCAGCCAGAAGAGCCCCGGCAGGTTGGTGCCCGAGAATGCGTCCCGGGTCGGGCGGAAAGACTGGATCATGCTCACGGCGGTCGCCTCGATCGATCAAAAGCGCTGAAAAAGAACGGTTCCACGTATAACTCCATCCCAAGTTTGCGTCGAGGGAACGTGCGCTGTAACGTTAATCAACTTGTGACGTAGCCGCGCGCCTGAGCGTTCGGCGGACAGCTGTTCGACACATTTCAGCACCCACGCCGACTGTCGTAGCGCATTATTGCAGGTCGTGTCTCGGAGTTGGTGGAAATTTGAGGGCGGCGTGATCTCCGGGTGGACCAACACCCACCCAACCGGCGGCGGCAACCGCCAGGGAGATCACGCCATGACCCAGAATACCGACACTGCGAGCTTTGCGCTACTGGCCCATGAGGCCGGGTTCGATCCGATCGAGGAGCGTCTGCGGATGAATATCCGCGCGACCATCGAGGCCGTATTCGAGGAGGAGCTCGCCAGCTTTCTCGGCAGCCTTCGCTACGGCCGTGGCGACGGAGCGACGAAAGGCTATCGCCATGGGCACCGCGAACGGCAACTTACCGGGACCTTCGGGACGGAAACCGTGCGGGTGCCGCGCGCCCGGGTCGAGGACGAGACGGGCAAGGTGACGGAATGGCGGTCGACGGCGCTGCCCCGTTGCCAGCGGCTGACGAAGAAGGCCGAGGCCCTGATCGCGGCGGTCTATCTCGCCGGCACCAACACGCGCAGGGTCAGGCGGGCGCTGTTCGGGCTTTTCGAGGGCGCCGTGAGCAAGGGTGAGCCATGGGTCGCCATCGGTTCGGGATCCATGGCGAACGTCAGCCGCGCCTGGCGCAAGGTCAAGGTCGACCGGGATGCCCTGGTGCGCCCGCAGCCTCTCCGACGAGGACATCGTTCGCGTCATTCTCGACGGCACCGTGATCAAGGCCCGCATCGACAAGAAGGCCACGAACATCTCGGTTCTGGCCGCCATCGGTGGGGGTGAATTCCACCGCGCGGATATCGGACGTGGCCGGGTCAATGGCCAGATGGAGCTTGCGCCATTCGCGGCGGCCCTGCACCCCGTGCTTGTGGGCCTGCCATTCGCGTTCGTCGGGCTGTCGACCAGCAGGTTCAGCGGCCCGTCGG
>CAZVQL010000262.1:0-3470 GCA_964629305.1 uncultured Roseicyclus sp. | reverse complement strand
CGAGGTCTTCAAGGGCAATACCACCGATCCCGAAACCGTGGGGTGTTAACGGCGGTCCAAAACCGCGCAAAACTGGCGGACTCACCGGCGTCAGGGGCGTGTGCGCAGGCGGAGCGGGTCATGCGCCGAGGACACCCGTCTTGGGGGAGTCAAAACGGAAGCGGATCGTTGGGGGCGAAGAGATCGGGTTGGGCGTGGTCGTGGTGGGTGATGTGGTCGCGGGCGCAGACCTCCTGGATGCGCCGGCCGTAGCGGGCCCAGATGTGCTCCATGAGGTCGTCGAGGAAGGCGTAGACGGCCAGGGCCTCTTCGGGGGACCAGTGGTTGGGGATCGGCGGGGGCGGCGTCATGGCAGTACTCCGCTGGGGTGACTAGGGCTGGGGGGCGGCGGGTTGGGCGCCCTTGGGGCGGGGCGGTGTGCGCGCCTTCAGGCGCTGCTCGCTGCGCTCCTTGGCCTCCTTGAGGCGGTAGGACTCGCCCTGGATGGCGATGATCTCGGCGTGGTGGACGAGGCGGTCGACCAGGGAGACGACACAGGCGGCGTTGGGGAAGACCTCGCCCCACTCGGCGAAGGGGCGGTTGGTGGTGACCAGGGTGGACTTTTCCTGATAGCGGCGCGAGACGATCTCAAAGAGCAGATCGGCGTGGCGGTTGGAGTAGGAGAGGTAGCCGACCTCGTCGACCACCAACAGGCGTGGGCGGGCATAGACACTCAGGCGGTGACGCAGGGCGTTGTCGCCGTCGGCGCCGGCCAGTTCGTTGAGCATGTGCCCGGCGCTGGTGAACAGCACGGTATGCCCCGCGAGGACCGCCTGATGGGCGATATTGCGAGCGATCATGGTTTTGCCCACGCCATTGGGACCGATCAAGACGACGTTGGCGGTATCGGCGAGGAAGCGCAGGCCCATCAGCTCTTCGATGGCGGCGCGGTCGCACTGGGTCGGCCAGTGCCAATCGAAGTCGGCCAGGGGTTTGAAGCGCCCCAGGTGGGCGTTACCCAGGCGCCGTTCCAGGCCGCGGCGGGCGCGCTCCTGCTCCTCCCAAGCGAGCAGTGGTGCGAGCCAGTCGGCTTCGGCGACCTCCTCCCAGTGGGCCAGCAGGCCGTAGAGCTTGAGGGACTTGGCGCGGACCCTGAGGGCCTCAGGCGCGCTCATCGCCGGGCTCCTGCTGGGTGGCGATCTGGTCATAGTCGGCGAGGGCGTGGGGGCGCACCGTGGCCTCGCGCACGCGCGCATCGTCCGGTAGGGTCAAGGGTAATGGTGGGGGTTGGCGGCGCTGCTCGCGCCGACGCTCCAGCGCCAGGCGCACGGCGTTGGGATGGGGCACCTCGCGCGCCAGGGCCTCGGCGATGGCCGCCTCAAGCTCGCTGGCGCCGTAGCGCTCGAGCAGGCGCAGCAGGGCGGCGGTGATGGAGCCCAGATTCTCGCCGCGCTCGCCCGCCCGGGTGAGCAGCGCGGTGCTGCTGGGCGCGACCTGGGCGAGGCGGTCGGTGGCGCGATGCGCGCGGGCCTGGCGTTTGCGTGCCGTGAGCTCGGCGATGTGCGTCGGATCCTCCACCTGCTCCCCCTTGGCGTAGCTGCGCGCATGCGCGGCGATGACCGCGGCCCCGTCGAGGACCCGCACCTCGCTCGGGCTGGCCACCACCGTGAGCGTGCGCCGCACATGGCTGGGGGGGATGCTGTAGTCGTTGCTGTCGAAGCGCACGTAGGGGGTCTTGCCGGCGCTGACCGCCTCGCGCTCGTCGGTGGGAAAGGGGTTCTGCGGTAGGGCCAGCAGGGTCGGCTGCTCCTGGGCGAAGGCCGCACGCACCGAGCGCGAACGGTCCTCGGGACAGGGCCGATCGGCCGCCTGGCCCTGACACCAGGCCTCGGCCTGGGCGTTGAGATCGGCGAGGTCGCGCCAGGGGCGGGCGGCGAAGAAGCTGTCGCGGAGATAGCGAATCAACCGCTCCACACGGCCTTTTTCATTGCCCCGCGCCACCGCCACGGGGCGCGGCTCGAAGCGATAGTGCGCGGCGAACGCCAGCAGGGTGGGATGGAACCGGATGGCATCGCCCTGACGCTCAAGGACCGCGCTTTTCAGGTTGTCGTACAGCACCACCCGGGGTAGTCCGCCCCAGGCGCTGAAGGCCGCCTCGTGACCGCGCAGGAAATTGGCCATGCGCGCATCCAGGAAGAAACGCACGAAGGGCTGGCGCGAGAAGCTCAACACCGCCACGAAGGCCATCAGGGTGCGTTTGCCCTGGCCGAGGGTGAGCGTCCCGAAGTGCCCCCAGTCCACCTGGGCTTGCTCGCCCGGCAGGGTCTTCAGCCGCAGGTAGGCCTCGGGCTGGGGGCGGGGTCGGTGGTGGGCAATGAGGTGGCGGAAGTGATCCTCCCCGCCGCGGTAGCCGCGCTCGCGCACCATGGCATAGAGCCGGCTGGCCGTGAGGCTGGGGTACTGCTCCAGGGTCTGGCGCACAAAGGGCAGGTAGGGGTCGATCAGGGAGTCGCGGTGGGGTCGCGCAACCTTCGCCAGGCCGGCCTGCGCGAGCACCCGATCGACCGTGCCATGGTGCACGCCCAGTTGTCGGGCAATGGTGCCCACCTTCCACTTCTCGACGTGGAAGAAACGCAGGATCTTCGCTTCGAACTCCGCCGGGATGGTCATGGTCGTCTCCTCGCGGTGGGCCACCCAGCGCCGTGCTCAGGGGCTCTGCGCCCGCGCCGGGGGTGGCCAGTGCAGCCAGGGTCCGTCGCGCGGCGGGCGCAGAAAGTCCTGGCGGAGAAACTCCGAACAGGCCCGCCCGCAGAACCGGCAACGCACCCCCGCCAGGACGGCCTCCCCCGGGGGCGGTGTCGGCGCACGCGACTCGGGGGCCAGTGAAGCACCGGCGAGTGGGGCGGGTGAACCCTGATGCGTCACTTTCCGTCGCCGCGCCCGGTAGCGACCCTGGCGCTCGGCATGCCGCAGCCGTCCCCGCCGACCGCGCTGATAACGCGCCCCGGCCCGGCGCAAGGACTCGCCCCGCGCCGCTTGGGCGCAGGCCTGGCCGCAGTAACGTTGGCCGCGGTCGCAGTGGCGGCAGATCGCCACCTGGACCCGACAACGGGCACAGAGGAACAGGCGGGCCGTCTCCGCCATCGGCAACCCCGGCCGATGAGCCCTGGATGGCCGCCCACCAGCGGGCGATACTTACCCACGGCACGTGCCCAGCACGGTCCGGGGTGCGGCACTGGAGACGACTGTCGCGGTTGCAACCAGTGCCGCACCTGTCTCAACGGCACTGACCCTCTAGAGCATGGCGCGGCCCTTGTCACCCCCGGCAACGCGCCACCCTGCACCTCTCCCCTCCAACCGGCCGGTGTCCACCGCCCTCGATGGCGACTACCGGCGGTATCCGCCAACTAGGCGCGGCTTTCCGTAGCCATCCACACCTGGAGGCCCATGCGCAGGCGCCCGCGGAAATCTGGCTCGACCTGGACGCCACC
>CAZVQL010000261.1:0-3481 GCA_964629305.1 uncultured Roseicyclus sp. | reverse complement strand
CGCGCCCGTGGCCGCTTCGGCCGCATCCAGAAGCCGTTTTCTGAGCTGACCATCAAGGTTCGCCAGGTCGAGGAGACTGCCTGATGGGACATAAAGTAAACCCGATCGGCATGCGCCTTCAGGTGAACCGCACCTGGGACAGCCGCTGGTACGCCGACACCAAGGACTACGGCAACCTCCTGCTCGAGGATCTCAAGATCCGCGAGTTCATCGAGGAAGAGTGCAAGCAGGCCGGCGTCTCGAAGGTCATCATCGAGCGTCCGCACCGCAAGTGCCGCGTGACGATCCACACCGCGCGTCCGGGCGTGATCATCGGCAAGAAAGGCGCCGATATCGAAACCCTGCGCAAGAAGCTGGCGGCGATGACCGACAGCGAGCTGCACCTGAACATCGTCGAGGTCCGCAAGCCGGAACTGGACGCCGCTCTGGTGGCGGAATCGATCGCCCAGCAGCTCGAGCGTCGCGTTTCGTTCCGTCGTGCGATGAAGCGCGCGGTGCAGAACGCCATGCGCATGGGTGCCCTGGGTATCCGGGTCAACGTCGCGGGCCGCCTCGGCGGTGCCGAGATCGCCCGGACCGAATGGTACCGCGAGGGTCGCGTTCCGCTGCACACGCTGCGGGCCGACATCGACTACGCCCATGCCGAGGCCACCACGCCCTACGGCATCATCGGCATCAAGGTCTGGATCTTCAAAGGCGAAATCATGGAGCACGATCCGTCGGCTCGTGACCGTCGCCATGCGGAGCTCCAGGAAGGCGGGGCCCCGCGCCCGCGCCGCGACCGCTGAGGAGTCTGAGAGATGCTGCAACCAAAGCGCACCAAGTTCCGCAAGATGCAGAAGGGCCGGATCAGCGGCGAAGCCAAGGGTGGCTCCGACCTGAACTTCGGCACCTTCGGCCTCAAGGCGCTCCAGCCCGAACGCGTCACCGCGCGTCAGATCGAAGCCGCCCGCCGGGCCATGACGCGTCACATGAAGCGTCAGGGCCGGGTCTGGATCCGGATCTTCCCGGACACGCCGGTGACCTCCAAGCCCGTCGAAGTTCGTATGGGTAAGGGTAAGGGTTCGGTCGATTACTGGGCCTGCAAGGTCAAGCCCGGCCGGATCATGTTCGAGATCGACGGCGTCAGCGAACAGATCGCACGTGAGGCCCTGCGCCTTGCCGCGATGAAGCTGCCGATCAAGACCCGCACCGTGATGCGCGAAGACTGGTAAGAGGCGGGCGGTTCGCCCACCCTGCGAAATCGAAAACCCCCGGCCAGCGCCGGGGGTTTTTCTTTTGCGCTATCCCGCGGGCCAGATCCGCGCCATGCCGTCCTCGAACGCGTCCCAGCTCATAGTCGCGCGGTTGCCTGCATGCCCCTCGTAGTAGGAGCGCCCGTTGGGTAGGGGCAGCCCCGCCCAGATCCGCGCGAGCCGCCCCATGAAGGCGCGCCGGTCCAGCGCCCCGCCCCGAAATGCCGTCAACCCGGCCTCCTCCAGCAGGACCAGCGCCAGCGCGTCCTGCACCTCGGGCGAAAAACGCGCGCCCGGCCCATAGCCCCGCCGCTCAGCCACCCGGCGCAGGGTCGCCGGAATGAACTGGTAGCGCCCGATGGCGTGGGGCTGCCCCGGCGTCGCTGCGATCCAGTCGTAGATCTCGCCCAGCGTCATCGCCGTGGGCGTGCGCGGTGGCGCGACCCGCGCGCCATGCTGCACGGCGTCATAGCCAGCCGCCCCCGCCTCGGCCCGTGCAATCAGGGCGAGCAGCATCGCCACGTCCCCCTGCGCCCCGCGGGGCGTCAGCGGCGCAAGGCGCCCGGATGCGGGCGCGAAGAACCCGTCGCCGCGCCCTGCGAAAAGCGACGCCGAGGGCGCCCGTGCCGCCCCCTCCGCCCGCGCCAGCAGCGGCACCGCTCCGCTGACCAGCGGCCGCGCCTCGCCCAGTGCAAGACCGGCCAGCGCCAGCCACAGCACCCCCGCCCAGATCATCCGTCGCACCATAGCGGCCTCGTAGTCTTACCCGGCCAGCTTTACCCCGCGAAGGTTTCCAAACCATTGCCGTTGCGGCGGATCACGCCCGGCCCTAGAACACCGCCATGGCCAATATCCGCTCCCTCTTCGTCACCCGCCTCTACCACGCCAAACTCGCCGAGCTTGGCCCCCCCGTGGATGCCGAGGAACTGCACGCCTCGTGCTTTTCCATCGCCGAGGATGACGAGGCAGGCCAGGACTGGTGCGAGGAAAACGGATACCCCGGCTACACCTCCTACGCCTCGTTGACCGACCTGCCGTGGCGCTTCCCGATCTTCGATGCGCTGGTGAAAGCCCTCGACGCCCATGTCGCGGCCTTTGCCGAAGACCTCGAGTTCGACCTCGAAGGCCGCAAGCTGGTGCTGGAAGATATCTGGATCAACATCCTGCCAGAGGGCGGCATCCACACCAGCCACATCCACCCCCATTCGGTGATCTCGGGCACGACCTATGTGCAGGTCCCTCCGGGGGCGAAGTCGATCAAGCTGGAGGACCCGCGGCATGCGATGATGATGGCCGCCCCCAATCGGCGGAAGGACGCGCGCGAGGAACTGCGCGCCTTCGTCTACCCCGGCCCGCAGGATGGCGACGTTCTGCTGTGGGAGTCCTGGCTGCGCCACGAGGTGCCCATGAACATGGACGAGGACGACCGGGTGAGCGTGAGCTTCAACTACCGGTGGGAGTGATGCCTCCGGTCTTCACGGCCTGTTAAGCATGTTGCGAGAAAGACCTGTCCATCCCGCTCGTCGCGATGGACCGGCATGCGCATTTATTGTAGTTACAGAAAGTGAAGGTCACGTTCGACCCCGAGAAGCGGGTGCGGACGCTGGCAGAGCGTGGTCTGGACATGGCCGATGCAGCCGGGGTTTTTGAAGGACCGCATTTGACGTTTCTCGACCGACGGCAAGACTATGGCGAAGTGCGATGGGTGACGTTCGGAGATCTCGCGGGACGCCTTCTCGTCTTCGCATGGACGCCGCGCGGTGATGCCATTCGGATCATCAGTTTGAGGAAAGCCAATGGACGCGAAGAAAAACGATACGGTGCCCGGCTTCGCTGAAGGGCAGGGGGTCTTCGATCCGGCGAGCGCGCCAGACGACGATCTGCCGGATATGTCGATGCCGTACTGGCAGGAGGTCATCGACAAGACGCCCGTCCAATACGGCCGGCCGAAGGCGCTGAACCCCAAGGTGCAGGTGACCATCCGGCTGGACGCGGACGTGGTCGAGGTATTCAAGGCGGACGGCCCGGGCTGGCAGACGCGGATCAATGCAGCGCTCAGAAAGGCGGCGGGACTTTGACCCAAGCCTTTTGTGCTTGCCATCCGGGCCAAAAGCGCCTATCCGCGCCCTCTATTCACCGACCTCCACGGGAATCGGCGTGACCCTGCGTTGCCGGGGCGTCCCCGTGATGTTGAAAGGACCAAGGCGATGAACGCCAGCGAACTTCGCGAGAAGACGCCGGATCAG
>CAZVQL010000260.1:0-3509 GCA_964629305.1 uncultured Roseicyclus sp. | reverse complement strand
CCCGGGACCCAGAACCCGGGGATCGGAAACCCCGGGTTCGAAAACCCCGGGGCTTCCAGCCCCTGGGATCGCGTCGAAATCACCAACGTCTTCTCGAACACAATGTCTTCCGGACGTACCGGTTGCCTGCCCACGTTCCATCCCGGAACCGATGCTTGCCAAGTTTCGCGGCGCGCGGTATGATGACCGCAGTCGTGCTGGGCGACGGTCGCCGACGGGCGGTGGACCGCAGCCAGCTCGGAACGATGAACCATCCGATGCACCGGAGGCCGCGACGACGTCCTCGAAAATGGAACAATCACTGGCGCGGCCCCGGTGATCGGGAACGTTGAACTAAGCCAGGAAGCTCGCTGTTTTCTGGTGCTACGTTCTTTGGGGTAGGGCGTCGAATTCTCGTCTGTGGTTGCTTCTGTACCACGTTGGTTCTCGCTAGCTGACCCTCGCCATGTGGGCTAGCTTTGTCCGCTTGATGCAAGTCTCCGATGCGTCCCGCGCCATACTCCCTGCGACGGACGCTTCTTCTCGTTTTTCGCGGAAAACAACTGGCGCGATGGGCGGATGCGGACCATGTTTGAGTAACGAACTCGCGTCGCATGGTTGACGCCGAACGACGGCCGACGCGAGAGGCGTTTGCCTGTTTCTTTTATTTCACCGCTGAAGCACGAGAGGTTTGCCATGACACCGTACCAAAGAAGACTTAACCCGTACATCGACCGCATGGCCGAAGACATGCAACTGCGGAACCTGGCACCCGCGACCATCGATGCCTACACGTTCCACGTCGACAAGTTCTGCCGCTACTTCGACAAGCCGGCCGATCAATTGGGGCCGGAAGAGATCCGCCAATTCCAGCTTTATCTGGTCCATGAACGGAAAGTCTCCTGGAGTTCCTTCAACCAGGCCGTCTGTGGGCTACGCTTCCTGTATGAGGTCACTTTGCAGCGGCCCTGGGAGGTACGGCACATCCCCTTCGGCAAACGTCCGAAGAAACTGCCCGTGGTCCTGTCCGACGAGGAAGCGGCGAGGTTGTTCCAGTGCATGCACCATCCGAAACATCGAGCGGTCCTGCTGACCTGCTATGCGGCCGGGCTACGACTTCGCGAAGCGACTCATCTGCGAGTGGCCGACATCGACGGGAAGCGACAACAAATCCACATTCACCAGAGCAAGGGCAGCAAAGACCGGATGGTCCCCGCGTCGCCCCGGTTGCTGGCCGAACTGCGGGAGTACTGGAAGATCGAGCGGCCCCGCCATTACCTCTTCCCCGGCAAGACGCCGGACACGCCTCTGTCGTCAGCCACCATTCAGAAAGCCTGCAAGCTGGGGATCGCCCGGGCGCAGATCCGCAAGGCGGCCACACCCCACACGATGCGCCACAGTTTCGCCACGAGCATGTTGGAGGCGGGAGTCGACGTGCTGACGATCAGCAAACTGCTGGGGCACTCCAGTTTCGTCACGACGATGATCTATCTGCATGTACGACGGCAACACTTCGATCGCTCGCCCAGTCCTATCGATTGGCTGCCGGTGCGGCAGTGTCCGAAATGGGCGGAGGCGAGTCTTTCAGCATCGATCTTGCCGCACGAGCCGTCACCGACGACGCAGGCGCCTGGCACGAGCGAGGACAGGCCCGAGACCATCGAGGACACGCCCACGGAGGAAGCCCCATCGCCGGTTCGCAGGACCTCGGGGCGAAAGCCGCGGACGAGACGACGCCGTTAAGCTCGCCGCCAACTCCGCGGGTCATCGACATCCTGCGGCGTTATACGCCCAGTCTGCTGACCCGCGTGCGTCTGGCGAGTCAGGCCAAGAGCGTGCTGTCACGCATCTTGCTTTGCCGTACCGCGACGCTCAAAGGCCGATTGTACGAATGTCCGACGTGCCACGGTCAATGCCAGGTCTACAATTCGTGCGTCGATCGCCACTGCCCGCAGTGCGGTGGTGCTCGGCGTGCGAATTGGCTGGAGAAGACCGAGCAGTTGATCTTGCCTCAAGTCAACTATTTCCAAGTGATTTTCACTCTGCCGGATCAGCTCTCCGGCCTGATTCTCGGCAATCGTCGAGCCCTGTACGATCTGCTGTTTCGAGCCGCTTGGCAAGCCTTGGACGAGAGTCTGCGGAACACGGGGCAATTCCAACCAGCGGCGCAACTCGTGCTGCACACCTGGAATCAGCGAGTGGGGCACCATCCGCACATTCACGCCTTGGTTCCCGGCGGGGGTCCTTCGCTGGACAGCGAGCGATGGATCAACAGCCGTCACCCGACGCAACCGTGTCGCCGGAAACCGTTCCTGGTCGACAATACCGAGTTGGGACGGAGCTTTCGCAAGCACTTCGTGGACGGCCTGCGGCGTTTGGTAGGCGGTGGCAAGCTGCGGCTGGAGAGCCAGTGGCTGCCGCTTCAAGATCCGACGCAACGGGAAGGGTGGCTCGACGAACTCCGTGCGACCGATTGGAACGTTTTTGTGGAAGGACCGCCCCACGGCAGGAGCCAGCCGACGGACGTGCTGAAATACCTGGCGGCGTATATGACGGGCGGCCCTATCTCGGATCGGCGGCTGATCTCGGACGACGACGGCGTGGTCACGTTCTGGGCGCGCAGCAAAGACAAGGCCGGCGGCAATCGGCCAGAGCCGTTTTCCCTGAAAGGCACCGAGTTTGTACGCCGCTGGACGATGCACATCCTTCCCAAAGGCTTCACACGATCGCGGAGCTACGGCGGCTACCACGGCACGAAGCGAGCCGAGTACCTGGACGCTTGTCGCCAGTTGCTGGGGCTCGCGGATGATGACCCGCCGAGCACCGATGATCGTCTCGATGACGCGAAGCCTTCGGGACCGATGTGTCCCCGTTGTGAAGTTGTCATGGAGTGCATCAGCCAGCAGTCTCGACCGAGTTGGAAGAAGGTCTTCGAGCGAGGCATCTACGCCGATCCCTCGATCTACTCGCCGATGCATCACATCCATCTACACCCCCACCACGCACACCCGGTCGAGGGATATGGATAGCAATGTCAAGCGACCAGGTTGGGAGATCTGCGGCCAGACCGGGCATGGCACATCCAACCTGCTGAAAGGACCGTACCGGCCCAGGAGCCAGCAGACGGCTGGACGGTTTCTGGAGTTTTTCGCAACACCGCATCAAGCGGCTGCGCCGTCGGTACGTGCAGGTCGGGCGCATCGGGCGACTTACGCCAGCCAGTGGCGTCGCAGTGGTTCATTTTCCTGCGAGCCGAACCCGTCGAGCCTGCATCCATGCTTGACACGGGTCGCCGAGATCGGGTAATCTACCCCTCGGCCAAGTGGTTCCGCCGGTTGGAATCCGCATACCTCCGCCCGTCCGCTTCCTGGCCCAGTTCAACGCCCAATCTATCCGGCCGGGTACAGCCGGATAGATTGCAATACGTTTACGCGGCGGGAGTGACGATTCTTCGCGCGATAATGCGTCCGACCTCCTGGCGCGTTGCCCCAAGTCTCAGCAGCGACCGAACGAATAGGTCGATGGATACA
>CAZVQL010000259.1:0-3534 GCA_964629305.1 uncultured Roseicyclus sp. | reverse complement strand
TATTTCTTCAAGGCCTCATAGCTGTCCTCGGCCCCAGCCGAGTCCGCCGTGCGCCCCTTCCGCAGATCGTTGATCGCCGCATTCAGCGCCTGCGCGTTAACCGCGCCTGCGTCCAACGCGTCCTTCGCGCCGGATTTCACCACGGCCAACGCCGTCAGCAGGCGTTCCACCGCGACGAAACTGTCGCCCGCCTTCTGGGCGATCTTCTCGGCCTCGTCGAGAACCTTGGCGGTCTGCTTGTCGAGATAGGTCTGCCCGGCATCGCCCGTCACCTTGGGCATCCGCGACAGCGCAAGGTCGACCGACTCAAGCACCCGCTGCGGGGCACCGCCCGCGCGCGCGATCAGGTTCGACGCCAAACCCTGTTCGTCATCCATGAGAGCCTTCAGCAGATGCTCGGGGGCCAGCTTCTGATGGTCCTCGCGCTGTGCGATCGTCTGAGCGGCCTGAAGGAACCCGCGTGCGCGATCGGTGAACTTCTCCAAGTTCATGGTCTGTCTCCTTTTTAAAGCACCCTGTCTGCCACCACCCGACCTTGCGGCATGGCGGCCAATGGGCCTCGTCCGAATATGTGGGAAGCATGGGCATGGCCTGCAAGTCACACCCGGGGAAACCAGCGCAACATTCCCCTAGGCGGAAGTTTCGCATTGTGGAACATCTGTGGCGCGGTCGCGTGTGTTTGAGACCGTCAGGGGGGCGCCTCTCTCAGTACCGGCGCCCTCCGACCCCACCCGATGGACAGCGCCGCCGCACATGCCTAGGAACGGGCCACCACCCTTTCCGAAAGGCCAGCGCCCATGACCATTCCCGCCGATGACCGCCTGATCGTCGCCCTCGACGTGCAAAACGCGCTGCAGGGGCTGCAGATGGCCGAACGCATCGGCGACGCGGTGTCGTTCTACAAGATCGGCCTGGGGATGCTGACCGGAGGCGGCCTCGCGCTCGCCAACGAACTCAAGCAGGAACACGGCAAGCGCATCTTTCTCGACATGAAGTTCTTCGACATCGGCGCGACCGTGGAAAAAGCCGTGCGCGGCATCGCGGCCTACGACCTCGATTTCCTGACCGTCCACGGCGACCCGCAGGTGGTGCGCGCCGCGAAAGAGGGAACCTCCGGCAAGGATCTCAAGATCCTCGCGGTCACGATCCTCACCTCGAACGACCGCGCCGACCTCGACGCCAACCTGATCGTCCCGGGCGACATGGCCGAGATCGTGGCCGCCCGCGCCGCCCGCGCCTTCGAGGCCGGGGCCGATGGCGTCATCGCCTCCCCCCACGAGGCCGCGATGATCCGCGCTTTGCCGCAGGCCGAGGGCCGCCTGATCGTCACCCCCGGCGTCCGCCCCACGGGCAGCGACGTGGGCGACCAGAAACGCATCGCAACGCCAGCCGCCGCCATCGCGGCAGGCGCCGACCACATCGTCGTCGGCCGCCCCGTCTGGCAGGCCGACGACCCCCGCACCGCGGCGCAGGCGATCACCGCCGAGCTTGCCGCGGCAGGCTAGGGAACCCCCGCCCCCTGCGCTCAGGTCAGTTGTCGTTGATATCGTGATCGAAGGTTTTCACCTGCCCCCGGTAGACGCCCACCCAGCGGCGCAGCGCCAGCCACGACACCAGCGAGACCACCGCGAAGACCAAAAGCAGGATCGGCAGCGACCCGCCCAGCCACACGGCCAGCGGTCCGCCCACCAGCAAGATGAGACCCACCACCGCGGCCCCCAAGGCAAAGCCCAAAAGAACGAAACCGGGGATCAGCACCTCGCCGATGGCGAGCACGACGGCAGCAACGCCCCAGACCCACCACGCGGCCCACATCAGCCGCGACCCCTCAGCATCTGGAACGCCTTGCCAAAGGCATCGACCGCATCCGCGGGCACGATGATCGTCTGGTTGCCTTGCCCGTTGGCGACCGACCCGATCGCCTCGACCTGCTTCAGCGCGATGTTGTACTGCACCGCCTCCAGACCGCCCTTGGCGATCGCCTCGGCCACCACGCCGGTGGCATACGCCTCGGCATCGGCCTCGACCCGGCGCGCCTCGGCCTGCTGGCGGGCGGCGTAAAGCTCTCCATCGGCCTGCAATTCCACCGCGCGCTTCTGCCCCTCGGCCCGCGTCACCGCGGCGCGCCGCTCACGCTCGGCGTTCAGCTGCTGGAGCATCGCATCCCGCGTGGCCTGGTCCAGGTTCACATCGAGGATCTCCGCCCGCGTCACCTCGATCCCCCAGTTGTCGACCGCATCCTCCACGCTCGTCTTGATCGTCGCGATCAGCGTGGCGCGGTTCGACTGCACCTCGTCCAGTTCCATCTTGCCGATCTCGGCGCGCACGATCCCCGCCACGGTCGTGGCAATCGCGGCATCCACGTCCCGGATGCGGTAGACCGTCTTTTCCGGCTCGAGGATGCGGTAGAAGACACTCGTCTCCACCTGCACCAGCACGTTGTCGGCCGTGATCGCGTCCTGGCTCGCCGTCGGCAACTGCCGCTCGAGGATCGAAACCTTGTGCGCCACCCGGTCGAGGAACGGCACGATGAAGTTGATCCCCGGCCCCAGCACGGCCTTCAGCCGCCCGAAGCGTTCCACCACGTGCTGCTCAGACTGCGGCACGATGCGGATCGCAAGAAAAATGCAAAGAATGATGAAAAGGGCGAGGAGCAGGATCACGAGGTTCCCGCCCAGAAGTTCGGCAAGCAATTGGTCCATATCTAAACTCGTCTGTTGGTCTTCGGGCTTCATGCCCCACCATATGCGGGGGCAGTTGGGCCAAAGCTAGGCGAAAATGGCTTGCACGACTGGGGGAATTGCCGACCGCGTCTCCCCCGTCACGCCCGGATCAGGCGCTGCGGCCCGGGCCCGGGCGCGCGCAGCAGGTCGCCCGCGACCTCCATCTCCAGCTTGACCGTGGTGCAATGCCACCCCAGCGCACCCAACCGCGCCAGGTCCGACTGGCTCAACCGCGCCTTCACCTCAGCGGCCAGCTGCGAAAACGGCAACCCCTCCGGCCCCGCCGCGTCCACCGCGTGCAGGATCGCCTTGCGAACCATGTGATACTTCCAGGCGGGGATCGGGGTCACACCGTCCCGTCCCTCCGTGGGCGTCCGACAGGCGATGCGGTCTTCCTCGGTCATTTGCGCCATCTCTCCGGGGATACGTGCCGACCCTACCCGAATTGCTGCACCCGCGAAACGCTCCCTTCCGCGCCCGGCGCAATCGGCCTATCTTCGCCCCATGCCCGCCCTGTGCCGCGACTGCCTCCATGCCTTCGACACCGGCCGCCGCTGCACGTCCTGCGGTAGCCCGCGGATCACGTCGCACCCCGAGCTCTTCGACCTCTCGATCGCCCACATGGATTGCGACGCCTTCTACGCAAGCGTCGAAAAGCGCGACAACCCCGAGCTTCGCGACAAGCCCGTCATCATCGGCGGCGGCCGCCGCGGGGTCGTCTCCACCGCCTGCTACATCGCCCGGATCAAGGGCGTGCGCTCGGCCATGCCGATGTTCCAGGCGCTCCGCCTCTGCCCGGAGGCGACCATCG
>CAZVQL010000258.1:0-3559 GCA_964629305.1 uncultured Roseicyclus sp. | reverse complement strand
TGAATTACGAGAACCCGTATCTCTACCCCTACGCGGAGTTTCAGCGCTTCAAGCACCACCCGATGGTGGCCGAGCTTCTGAAGGGCGGAAAGCGCATCGCCTACGGCGCGCGCGCGATTTCCGAGGGCGGCTGGCAGTCGATGCCCAAGGCCGTGGCGCCGGGTGTGGCGATCCTGGGCTGTGGCGTGGGCCTCGTGAACGTGCCGCGGATCAAGGGCAACCATAACGCGATGCTCTCGGGCATCGAGGCGGCCGAGGCCGCGGCGGCAGCGATGGCCGCAGGGCGTGCGGGCGACGAGCTGACCGCCTATGACGACTACCTGCACAAGGACGGGCCGATTGCGAAGGACCTGAAGCCGGTCAGGAACGTGAAGCCGCTCTGGTCGAAATACGGGCTTCTGGGCGGTCTGGGCCTTGGTGGCCTCGACATGTGGACGAACAGCCTGTTCGGGTTCTCTTTCTTCGGCACGATCAACCACGGCAAGTCGGATGCCGAGGCGACGGGCAAGGCCGCGAAGTTCAAGCCGATCGACTACCCCAAGCCCGATGGCGTCCTCAGCTTCGACCGGCTGACCAATGTCAGCTACTCGATGACCAACCACGAGGAAAGCCAGCCCGCGCACCTGACGCTGAAGGATGCGAGCGTGCCGATTTCGGTCAACTGGCCCGAATACGCGGAACCGGCGCAGCGCTATTGCCCGGCGGGCGTTTACGAGGTGGTCGAGGAAGAGGGCAAGGACGCGCGGTTCGTGATCAACTTCCAGAACTGCGTCCACTGCAAGACCTGCGATATCAAGGATCCGTCGCAGAACATCCACTGGACCGTGCCGCAGGGCGGGGACGGACCCAACTACCCGAACATGTGATCGGTTTTTCCGGGGCTCGGGCGGGCACGCATTGCCCTTGCACCGCCCCGGCCCTACTCTCCCCTTTGAACACTGGGAGATCATCCATGCCGCACCGTTTCCTGCCCGTTCTGCCGCTTGCGCTCGGCCTTGTGCTGAGTGCGCCAGCCCCGGCGCAGGAGGTGGCAGGGCCAGGCCTTGCCGGGCCTTACCTTGCGGCGCGTACGGCGGTGGGTGACGGCAACCACCGCGCCGCGGCGATCTATTTCGAGAACGCGCTGGCCGCAGACCCCGGCAACCCCATGCTCATCGGCAACGCCATCTTCGCCAATGCCGCGCTGGGGCAATGGGGCCGTGCCTCGGACATCGCCGATATGATGCCCGAAGAGTCCGAGGGGCAGGAGTTGGTGAACCTCGTGCGGATGGTGCGGGGGCTCGCCGCCGGTGACCTGGTCGGCGCACGTGCGGCGATCGAGGCCGGACAGGGGGCGGGCCCCTTCGTCGATGAGCTGGCGTTGGGGTGGCTCTACCTGGGCGAAGGTGACATGCGCCGCGCGACCGAAGCCTTCGAGGCAGTCGCAGCCGAGGGCACGCTGACCGATATCGCCTATGTCCACCTTGCCTTCGCCCGCGCCGCGGTCGGTGATTTCGAAGGGGCGGACGCGATCCTGTCGGGGCAAGCCTTTGGTCCGCTGTCCAGCAGTGAACGCTCGGTTCGGGCGCATGCGGAAATCCTCGTGCAGCTCGACCGGCGCGACGATGCGCTGGAACTTCTGAACCTGTTCATCTCTTCCGTGCCCGATCCTGCGTTGCTGAGCCTCGAGGCCGAAATCGCGGCGCAGGAGGGGACCCCACCCTACGGGTTCCTCACGACGCCCCAGCAAGGTTTGGCCGAGGTGTTCTACACCATCGCCCGCGCTCTGGGCGCGGAGGCGGGCTCGACCACTCTGCCACTGCTTTACGCGCGCGCGGCGCATGGGATCGATCCGACCCATACCGAGGCGCTGCTTC
Source organism: uncultured Roseicyclus sp. (assembly GCA_964629305.1). Classification (GTDB taxonomy): domain Bacteria; phylum Pseudomonadota; class Alphaproteobacteria; order Rhodobacterales; family Rhodobacteraceae; genus Roseicyclus. The sequence goes on along the minus strand of CAZVQL010000258.1, from coordinate 1,703 downwards.
TGGCCGGGCGGCTCTTGATGGAGGCGGGCCAGTACACCCTTGCGGCCGACGCCTTTGCCGAGGTGCCACCGGGCGACGTTCAGTTCATCGAGGCCCAGTTGGGCCGCGCGGATGCCTACCTCGAGGATGGGCACGACACCGCCGCCGTGACGACCCTGCGCGAGCTGGCGACGGAATACGGCTCTTTCGCCACGGTTCAGGCTGCGCTGGGCGATGCGCTGCGCCGTACCGACCAATGCGGCCCAGCGGTCGAGGCCTATACAGCGGCACTGGACCTCGTGGACATCACGCAGGATCGATACTGGTACATCTACTTCACCCGCGGCATCTGCCATGAGCAGCTTGGCGACTACATCGCTTCCGAGGCGGATTTCCGGCAGGCGCTGGTCTTGAACCCCGATCAGCCGCAGGTTCTGAACAACCTCGGCTATTCGCTGGTCGAGCAGCGCCGCAACCTCGACGAAGCGCTGGGGATGATCGAGCGCGCGGTCGCGCTGCGGCCCGACTCCGGTTACATCGTCGACAGCCTCGGCTGGGTGTTCTACCGCCTTGGCCGCTTCGAGGAAGCGGTCGAACCGATGGAACGCGCGATCGAGCTTTTGCCGAACGATTCCATCGTCAACGACCACCTCGGCGACGTCTACTGGATGGTGGGCCGCCAGCGTGAAGCGCGGTTCCAGTGGGAACGCGCGCTAAGCTTCGAGCCGACCGAGGAGGAGGCCACCCGCATCCGCCGCAAGCTCGAAGTCGGCCTCGACCGCGTGCTCGAGGAAGAGGGCGGAGTAGGCGAAAGCCAGTGAGGCTGTTCGCGCCGGCCAAGGTCAATCTTGCGCTGCATGTCACCGGGCGGCGGGACGACGGGTATCACCTGCTCGACTCGGTCGTGGTGTTCGCTGGTGTGGGCGACTGGCTGACGCTGGAGGCGGACCGCGCGCTGTCGCTGACCGTAAAGGGGCCGCGCGCAAGCGGCGTGCCGGTGGACCGGCGCAACCTGGTCTGGCGCGCGGCGGAGCTTTTTGCGCCGGGCCGGGGGGCTGCGATCACGCTGGAAAAGCACCTGCCCCACGCGGGCGGGATCGGTGGCGGATCGGCGGATGCAGCCGCGGCTTTGCGTGGGCTGTCCGACCTGTGGCAGGTGGCGATGCCGGATGCGTCGGCGGTCTTGTCGCTGGGCGCTGACGTGCCGGTCTGCCTGGCGGGGGGACCTGTGCGCATGTCTGGCATCGGCGAGGTGCTGGACCCGCTGCCGCCCCTGCCGCCGCTTTGGCTGGTGCTGGTCAACGCCGGCGTCGAGGTGCCGACCGGCGCGGTTTTCGCGGGGCTCGAGCGGCGGGACAACCCGCCCCTGCCGGAGATGCCGGCCGAAGGCTGGGCCGATGCGGCGGCGTTCTCCGACTGGCTCTGCGCCACGCGCAATGACCTGGAGCCCCCCGCGCGCGCCACGGTGCCCGTGATCGACGCGGTGATCGACCGTCTGAACGCGCGGCCCGGCTGCCTGCTGGCCCGGATGTCGGGTTCGGGGGGAACGTGCTTTGGCCTGTTCGCCGATGAAGCTGCGGCAGGGAATGCCGCGCAGGACATCGCTGCCGCGCAGCCCGATTGGTGGGTCGAGGCGGTGGCCGTTCTGACCTGACGCAGCTCCGAAACCGTCAGTTGAGCCGCGCGACCACGTAGTCGGCGAGGTCGTGCATCATGTCGCGCAG
>CAZVQL010000257.1:0-3579 GCA_964629305.1 uncultured Roseicyclus sp. | reverse complement strand
ACCTGACCCGTCGCCTCGTCGACGTGGCGCAGGATTGCATCATCCGCATGGATGACTGCGGCACCGAGAACACGATCAAGGCCGAAGCCGCCGTCAACGACGGTGAGGTCGTGGCGTCGCTGGCCGAGCGCATCCTTGGCCGGACCGCGGGCGAGGATATCCTCGTGCCCGGCACCGACGAGGTGATCGTGGCCCGTGGTGAGCTGATCGACGAGCGTCGCGCCGACGCGGTCGAGTCCGCCGGCGTGCAGTCCTGCCAGATCCGCAGCCCGCTGACCTGTGAGGCCGAAGAGGGCGTCTGCGCCACCTGCTACGGGCGTGACCTTGCCCGCGGCACCAAGGTGAACACCGGCGAGGCCGTCGGCATCATCGCGGCGCAGTCGATCGGTGAACCCGGCACCCAGCTGACGATGCGGACCTTCCACATCGGCGGCGTGGCGCAGGGTGGTCAGCAGTCCTTCCAGGAGGCGAACGTCGCGGGCACCGTGGCCTTCGCCAACCCGAACCTGCTGAAGAACCCCTCGGGCGAGCAGGTCGTGATGGGCCGCAACATGCAGATCGTCCTGACCGACGAGCAGGGCGTCGAGCGCGCCTCGTTCAAGCTCGGCTACGGCACCAAGGTCCACGTCGAGGAAGGCCAGACCGTTGGCCGTGGCGATCGCCTGTTCGAATGGGACCCCTACACGCTGCCGATCATCGCCGAGAAGGCGGGTACGGTTAAATTCGTCGACCTGACCGCGGGCATCTCGATGCGCGAGGAAACCGACGATGCCACCGGCATGACGCAGAAGATCGTCTCGGACTGGCGCGCAGCCCCCAAGGGCAACGAGCTGAAGCCCGAGATCCTGATCGTCGACGCCGATGGCGAACCCGTCCGCAACGAACAGGGCAACCCGGTCACCTACCTGATGTCGGTGGACGCGATCCTGTCGGTCGAGGAAGGCCAGACCATCCAGGCCGGCGAGGTCGTGGCACGTATCCCGCGCGAAGGCGCCAAGACGAAGGACATCACCGGCGGTCTGCCGCGGGTGGCGGAACTCTTCGAAGCGCGTCGTCCCAAGGATCACGCCATCATTGCCGAGATCGACGGCTACGTGAAATTCGGCCGCGACTTCAAGAACAAGCGCCGCATCGGCATTGTTCCCGCGGACGAAAGCCTCGAGCCCGTCGAGTACATGGTGCCCAAGGGCAAGCACATCCCGGTGGCCGAGGGCGATTATGTCCAGAAGGGCGACTACATCATGGACGGCAACCCGGCGCCGCATGACATCCTTGCGATCATGGGTGTCGAGGCGCTGGCCGAGTACATGATCAACGAGGTGCAGGAGGTCTATCGTCTGCAGGGCGTGAAGATCAACGACAAGCACATCGAGGTCATCGTCCGCCAGATGCTCCAGAAGTGGGAGATCCTCGACAGCGGCGAGACGACGCTGCTCAAGGGCGAGCATGTCGACAAGATGGAACTCGACATGGCCAACGAAAAGGCCGTGGCCGATGGCCGCCGTCCGGCGGATGCACAGCCGATCCTGCTGGGCATCACCAAGGCGTCGCTGCAAACGCGGTCCTTCATCTCGGCCGCCTCCTTCCAGGAGACGACGCGCGTGCTGACCGAGGCGTCTGTCCAGGGCAAGCGCGACAAGCTCGTCGGCCTGAAGGAGAACGTCATCGTGGGCCGCCTGATCCCGGCGGGCACCGGTGGCGCGACCCACAAGGTCGAGCGGATCGCCAAGGAGCGCGACTCGGTCGTGATCGAGGCCGCCCGCGCCGAGGCCGAAGCGGCCGCGGCACTGGCCGCCCCGGTGATGGAAGAGGCGCCCGAGGCGCAGCCCGAGACGCAGGAGGATCCCGCCGAATAATCGGCAGGTCCTCGTGACATGCGAACGCCCCGCCCGACCCGGCGGGGCGTTTCGCGTTTTGCCCCGGGCGCCATGCGCCCTAGGGTTTGGCCTGAAATCGGAACCACGAAGCGGGGAGGGGGACATGACACCGGAACCGACCTCGATGATCGTCACCATCACGGGCCGTGTGCAGGGAGTGTCCTATCGCGCCTGGGCCAAGCGCTGGGCCGAGGCGCGGGGCCTTGCCGGCTGGGTCAGGAATGAACCCGACGGCACCGTCTCGGCCCTGGTCGAGGGGGCGCCCGACGCGGTCGAGGAGATGATCGAGGCGATGCGCTCGGGCCCGCCCGCGGCCCGCGTCGACCGCCTGACAGCGCTGCCCGGCGCCGTGACCGAGGCCACCGTGTTCGAGATCACGGGATGACCGGCAGATCGGTCAGGTGCCGGTCGGTCCCTCGAGGATCTCGACCTCGCGCACGAGGATGATCTCGCAACCGCCGATGATCGTGTTGTCATCCCGCCGGGTCGAGGATTGCCAGGGTGAGATGCCTTCGCCGGTGACGGTGACAAGGTAGCCGCGCAGGCGCACCCGGTCGCCGGGGGCGACGGACAGAAGAACCTCTCGCACCGCGTCCGAGGCGGGGATCAGGTGGTTGTTCGTCACCTGCTCTTCCCAGCCGTCCGGCAGGTCCGCGCCGGGCTCTGGCCGGTACCAGACCGCGCGGTTGCCCGCCCGGAACGACAGGGCATCTGTTGCGCTGCCTTCCGCCAGCGATCCCCAGACGATCCCGAGGTCGAGGGGGGACACCGTGCTGACCGTATCCGTCCAGAACTCGCGCCGGGTGACGACCTCGCCCTCCAGGGCATAGCCATACATCAGTGTCGCCGCGAACCCGTGACCAAGGTCGACGGTCCGCTCGGCCACGGGGACCTGTGCGGGCGCACCGCCCGGCAGCGCCCCCTCGGGCAACGCGGGCAGGGCGGCGACATTCACGGGGATCGGCGCGCGCGTCTCCGGCGGCCGTCCCTGCAACCCCATGGACACGACGACGCCCACGACAAGCGCGGCTGCAAGATGGGTTTTGTCAAACCCCTCGAACATGGGTGTCCTCTGCTGTGTTCCGGTTCGATCCGGCGGCCGGTCTAGACGGCGACCTTGGCAGAAATGTGCCACGGCAGGGCTGTGCGCCCGGTTCACGCGGCGATGCGTGGTGCGCCTGCATCTGCCCTGACCGGTCGCCGCACAGGATCGACAAAGGAATTTCCCCACCGCGCCGGTTTGCCTAGCCTCTGAGCAAATCCGGCAGTAGACACAGGCACATGGCCAAGCGCGAGGACAACCAGATCATCGGCGTCTGCCGCTTCTCCTACCTCGGGGAAGGGGGGTTCCAGACGCAGAAGAACGATTTCGACACCGCCGCCGAGATCCTCTACTCCGTCCCCCGCATGCTCCGCCGCTTCGCCTTTTTCGAGAACATCTGCCTGCCGTCCCTCGCCGCGCAGACCGACGGTGATTTCAAGCTCGTGGCGCTGATCGGGGACACCATGCCCTTTCGCTGGCGCAAGCGGCTGAAAGGGCTGATGGAGCAATACCCCTTCCTTGAGGTCTGCACGCTGGAAGCTGCGGGGCCGCTCAATTCCACCCGCCGCGCGTTTCGCCGCGCGTGGAACGGCCAAGCGCCCTACATCACCGGCTTCCGCATCGACGACGACGACGCCGTGGCGACCGACTACATCGAAC
>CAZVQL010000256.1:0-3591 GCA_964629305.1 uncultured Roseicyclus sp. | reverse complement strand
CCACGCGCAGATGGGCGTGCGAGATCGGCCGCATAAACGGCGAAATCGGTGTGTAATCCATGATGTCATTCACGAAGGCAAAATTTCCCTGGCCCGCGAATCGCTTTGCGCTTGCGGGAAAGGGGCCAGATCGCTACATTCAGAGGTGCGAAAACTGAAGTTTTGTAGCGGGCTGGTCCCGTGCGAAACCTAAGAAAGGTCTCGTGAAGCTTGCTTCTCGGGGCCTTTTTCTTTTCTGCCTGTCTCGTGCCTCCTTTTTGATTGTTGCTCTTCCTCAGTCTTCCGAACGCTTCCAGCGCTCGTGAAGCTCGGCGATCAGCTGCGGGGCGTTGCCCTCAAGCCAGCTGACAAAATCGCTCTCCTCGGCCTTCAACTCGAGCTTGAGTTGCTTTCCACGACGTCCGGTCGTGACAGTGGCGGCACCGACCCCCGGAATCACCGTGCCGGGCCGCCCGCGAGGGCGAGACGAGGATGTGGTCTGTTCGGGCTTCCCTGCAGCAGAGAGGACGGCCAAAAATGCATGATCGGATTTCTCGTCAATACCGCCTTGGTAGGATGTCTTGGCCTCACCCGCCAAAGCTGCAAGCAGTTCGCGATCGGCATCCGTAGCCCCCAGCAACTTCTTGAGCTCTTCCCACCTGGGCCGACCAATGCCCGGAGCGGCACCGATGGCGAGGACCAGGTCCTCCCCAACGGTGCGGACCACGCTTAACAGCTGCGACACTCCTGCCTCGGTCAGATTGAGAACCTCGGCGACACCCTTGTTAGTGCGTTCGGATGCGCTCAGATGGTCACCGTCGAGCAAGGCTGCGGCAACAAGCGCTCGTTCGATGAAGCTTAGATCCCGCCGCTCCTGGTTCTCTAACAGCTGATCACGAAGTGCCTGATCGCCCTCCATCTCTGTGACAATGGCGCGGACCTTGATCCCAAGTTCTCTGCAAGCTTCCAGTCGACGACGGCCATAGATCAGGCTGTAGCGATCACCCTCAAGCGGCCGGACGAGGATTGGTACTCGCTGTCCGTTCTTGGAAATTGACGCCTTGAGGCCCGCAGTCTCAATCTGCAGCCTGTCATCGAGCCGACCTGTGGTTTCGATTTGGTCAGGCTCGATTTCGAAAACGCCGCCGCGCAGCCTGCGCCCCTCAAGAGCGTCGGGCGCGTTGCGCAGGGTCTGCAGTGGCAGTCCCAGTTTAGGCTTTCTTGCCATTGCGTCCCCACGTGTTCTGGATGATCGCCGCGATCTCGTCGTTGACGGCGTTCATGGATTCGATTGCACGATCGAAAGTCTGACGCGTGAAGTCCTTCTTGTCGGCCTCGTAGAGCGTCTGCTTCGTCAGCCCTGCATCAGAGATCGCAGTCGACTCAACCATGTGGTTGGTCAGGACTGACCTGCCGAACAGACCCCGGATGAAAGCAATGACCTCGGTCTGCGGGGCATCACCCACCTTGTAGCGGGTCGGCAGAAAGCGCAGCCAGTCGAAGCGAAGGTTTGCGCCAGCATCCCGGATGACGCCAAGCAGATCAGCGGTCATTCGCAGAAACTGCGACATGGACATCAGATCGAGCATTTGCGGGTGAACGGTAACAAGCACCCCTGAAGATGCTGAAAGGGCGGACATGGTTAAAAAGCCAAGCTGCGGCGGACAGTCGATGACGACGACGTCGTAGTCCGCTTCGACACTGTCGAGCGCGTCACGCACACGGGCAAAGAATGCGCGGGCGCCGCCACGCTGAATGGCTGCCGGCGTCTCATGTTCGAATTCCATGAGCTCGAGGTTCCCGGGAATCAGGTCAAGACCACGGATGTAGGTCTTGCGGATCACGTCCGAGATCGGGACCGGTTCATCGTAGCGAACCGCATCATACAGCGTGCCACCCTCCATCAGGTCCAGCTCAGGCTGGATGCCATGCAGCGCGGAAAGGGATGCCTGGGGGTCCAGATCGATCGCAAGGACACGATATCCCTTGAGAGCCAAGCGCTGTGCAAGGTGAGCGGATGTTGTCGTTTTCCCGGACCCGCCTTTGAAGTTCACAACAGAAACAATCTGAAGCTCGTCACCGGCACGACGCCCCGGAACGTAGGTTCCAGGCTTCTTCGCGTTTGCCTCAAGGGCGTGGCGAATCTCCCAGATATCATCGAGGGTATATCGCCGGTGGCTGCCCGCAGTGGTTTCGACGTCAGCGATCTTTCCTTCTCGATGAAGCTTGCGAAGGTAGGTATGATCGACGCCAAGCAACTCGGCCGCCTCGCCGCTGGTCAGGCTGCGCATGACTTTTTTGGCGTCGGGAGGGAAGTGGGCAGCACGTTGCGCATGAAGATTGGACGCAAGAAGCTCTGCGTAGTGCCCGATGGCAATGTCCAGGTCCTGCTCAGCTTCGCTCATCTCTGCCTCGATTCGTGGGCGCGTTTTTTATGTGATCGCGCGTTATTTATCGAGACTATTGCCCGAGCTATCAGATTCGTGCAAGCTCTTTCTAGATTTGGTGTCAGTCGCTGCGTCATGCACAAGAGTAGCTAGGGTTTGCGGCAGGCTTGTCTTCGGAACCCTTCGGATATACATTATAAGACGTATATCCACATGGGAGGTCACGATGCAGGTCGCAAAATGGGGTAACTCGCTGGCCGTCCGTTTGCCCGCGGAGCTCGTCCGAGAGCTTGGTCTCAAGGAGGGTGATCAGATCGACCTGGTCAAGGACGACGGTCGGGTCAGAGTCCGTCGCCTTGCTCGTGCGGATGAGGTGCTGACCGGCCTGCGCCGCTTCCGGGGCAAGTTGTCCGCAGCAGAACGTCTGAGCCGCGACGACGCGCATGAGCGCTGAGTTCGCGGACACGAATGTCGTTCTTTACCTGCTCGACGACGGCCCGAAGGCCGATCGCGCCGAGGTCATCCTGGGGCAGGGGCCCCGGATCAGCGTTCAGGTTCTAAACGAGTCACTGGTGAACTGCCGCCGCAAAGCTGGCCTCGGTTGGGAGGAAGCAGCGGCCTTTCTCGAAGGCGTGCGCGCCTTGTGTCCCGTCGAAGATCTCACCGTGCAGACCCATGACGTCGGCCGCGCTTTGGCGGAACGCTACGGCTTCTCGATCTACGACGCGATGATCGTGGCCAGCGCTTTGGTTGCGGGGTGTACCACGCTGTGGAGCGAGGACATGCAAGATGGCCTGCTGGTGGAAGGCCAGCTTCGCATCGTCAACCCCTTTGCATGAGCGGACGGCTTCTGAGTCTGGTGCTGGCCTTAGCCTTGTAATCCTTCCATGTCGTGCATGATTTGCGGGGTTTCTGTGCTACTCAAGCAGCCCCAGCCTCTCAGCTCGCTCCAGAAGCATCTTAACCGAAGAAGGCTGCCATCTCGTTCGGCCACGTGGTGTGCGTTCGCGCATAGATTCCAGCCGTTCACAGATCGCCTGGAGCGTAATGCCGGGATCCGCGCCCTTGATGGCGGCGACGATGGCGGGCAGGCGGTCGTCGGTTTCGCGGCGGCCGGCGCGGGCCAAAACTGTCTCGGGCAGGAAGCCGTCGCGGACATAGGCCTTCACGGCGCGCAAGAGACGGCTTTGGGTCCAGCGACGCGCCTCGGGCAAGGGGCCGTTGA
>CAZVQL010000255.1:0-3615 GCA_964629305.1 uncultured Roseicyclus sp. | reverse complement strand
CACCGCGGCCCCCGCCACCGCCGCAGCAGCCGCGCCCAGCGCAGCACCGGCCCCTGCCGCCGGCGCGATGCCCACCGGACCCAGCGCGGCACAGGTCCTCAAGATGTACGAGGGCCGCGAGATCGAAGAGGTCTCGCTCAACGGCATGCGCAAAACGGTCGCCGCCCGCCTCACCGAGGCCAAGCAGACCATCCCGCATTTCTACCTCCGCCGCGAGATCAGGCTCGACGCGCTCATGGCCTTCCGCTCTCAGCTGAACAAGCAGCTCGAGGCCCGCGGTGTGAAGCTTTCCGTCAATGATTTCATCATCAAGGCCTGCGCCAACGCGCTTCAGGCCGTGCCGGATGCCAACGCCGTCTGGGCCGGTGACCGGATCATCAAGCTGAAACCGTCTGACGTGGCCGTCGCCGTGGCCGTCGATGGGGGCCTCTTCACGCCCGTCCTTCAGGACGCGCATCAGAAATCGCTCTCGTCCCTCTCGGCCGAGATGAAGGACCTCGCCGGCCGCGCCCGCGACGGCAAGCTGAAGCCCCATGAATATGTCGGCGGCAGCTTCGCCATCTCGAACCTCGGAATGTTCGGGATCGAGAACTTCGACGCCGTCATCAACCCGCCCCACGGCGCGATCCTCGCCGTCGGCGCGGGCGTCAAGAAACCCGTCGTCGGCAAGGACGGTGAACTGGCGGTCGCGACCGTCATGTCGGTCACGCTCTCGGTCGATCACCGGGTCATCGACGGCGCCCTCGGCGCGCAGCTTCTGCAGGCGATTGTTGACAATCTGGAAGCACCCATGCTCATGCTTGCATAAGCAAGGAATAGCGGCGTCCGGGGGAGGAGCGGCGCCGCGACAAGACGAGGTCGCGCCAAGATGCGCGACCTCGTCGCGTTTCGGGCACCCGGTTTGATCCTGCGCAAGGTCGGGCCCCTTCCAAGGCCCTAGGCGATGTGGGACCTCACCGAAAAGGACCCGAAATGGACTGGGACGACCACCTCGAGCACACCTCCTCTCTCCTCAAGCCGCTGCGCCGCGCGCAATCGGAAACCGCCAAGGGGTTTCACCACCTCCACGACGCCGCCCTCGAGGACGGCGCGCTATCGACAAAGCAGAAGGAATTGATCGCGCTCGCCATCGCGGTCTCCAAGCAATGCGTCGATTGCATCGGCTTCCACGTGAAGGCCGCGATCAAGGCGGGCGCCACACGCGACGAGCTGGCCGAAACCGTCAACGTCTGCGTCCTGATGAACGGCGGCCCCGGCTACATGTACGGCGTCAAGGTGATGGAAGCCTACGATCAGCTCAGCTGACGGCAGTACGGGTTCCCTTACGTCACAGCCCCCGCGCGTTTTGCTAGACCTCTCCGTGTCGCCACCTCCGGCGGCACGGGGCATCCAAAATGACGTTTTACGATTTCACCGGGCTTGATTTTCAAACCACCTGCCGCGCGATCGGCCTCATCGGCTTCGCGACCTACGTGACCGGGTTCTTCTGCCTGTCGACCGGACGGCTCGACAGCACGCGCCCGCTCTATTTCGCACTCGTGCTCTTCGCGTCGACCTGCGTGATGATCAGCCTGTTCGCCGATTTCAACATGTCCGCGGCGCTGATCCAGGGCTTCTACATCGTCATGTCGGTGGGCGCGCTCGTCATCCGCCGCCCAAGGCCGACGCGCCAGGCGCTCTAGGGCTGCAACGCCTTCCATTGCCCCGGCCCGATCCCCTCGACCGTGTGGGGGCCGACGGACCAGCGCACCAGCCGCAGGACGGGCAAACCGACATGGGCACACATGCGCCGCACCTGCCGGTTGCGTCCCTCGGTGATGGTCAGGCGCAACCAGGCCTCCGGCACCGACTTGCGGAACCGCACGGGCGGGTCGCGCGGCCAGAGCCAGCCGGGCGCGGCCACCTCCTCGACCTGCGCGGGCCGCGTCGGTCCGTCCTTCAGCGTGACACCCGTTCGCAGCGCCTCCAGCGCCTCTGCCGTGGGTGTGCCCTCGACCAGCGCATAGTAGGTCTTCGGCGTCGCCGATTTCGGATCGGTCAGCCGCGCCTGAAGGATGCCGTCATTCGTCAGCAGCAGCAGCCCCTCGCTGTCGCGGTCCAGCCGCCCGGCGGGATACAGCCCCGGCATGTCCAGCCACCGCTTCAGCCCCGGCCAATGCCCATCATCGGTGAACTGGCTCAGCACATCCATCGGCTTGTTGAAGCCGATCAGCCGGGTCTCGCTCTTCGGCAACCGTTTGCGCGGGCGCGGGCGGCTCATCTCGGCGCGTGCCCCGCGTATGCACGCGGTGTGTACAGGGTGTGTACGGGGTGTGACATGGGCGTGCTCAATGCGCCTCGGCCCAGTTCGCCCCCTGCCCCGCGTCCACCACCAGCGGCACATCGAGGTGCACGGCAGGGTGCGCAGCACCCTCCATCACCTCGCGGGCACGCTCGATCAGCGCGTCCACCGACCCCTCCTCGACCTCGAACAGCAGTTCGTCGTGGACCTGGAGAAGCATCCGCGCAGGCAGCCCCTCGATGGCGTCCTCCATGCGGATCATGGCCCGCCGGATCACGTCCGCCGCCGTGCCCTGGATGGGCGCGTTGATCGCTGCGCGGTAGGCGAAACCGGCACCCGGACCCTTGGCGTTGATCTCGGGCGTATGGATCTTGCGACCAAAGAGCGTCTGCACATAGCCCTTTGATTTCGCAAACTCTTTCGTCTCGCCCATGTAATCCTTGATGCCTGGGAAGCGCTCGAAATAGCGGTCGATGAAGCCCTGTGCCTCGGCGCGCGGAATGCGCAGGTTGCGCGCAAGGCCAAAGCCGGAAATCCCGTAGATCACCCCGAAATTGATCGCTTTCGCCTGACGCCGCACATCCGGCGTCATCTCGTCGAGCGGCACGCCGAACATCTCGGACGCGGTCGCGGCGTGGATGTCCTGCCCCTCGCGGAAGGCCTGTTTCAGCGCGTCGATCCCGGCGATATGCGCAAGGATGCGCAGCTCGATCTGGCTGTAGTCGAGCGAAACCAGAATTTTACCTTTTTCCGCGACAAAGGCCTCCCGGATGCGGCGGCCTTCCTCGCTGCGCACGGGAATGTTCTGAAGGTTCGGATCGGTCGACGCCAGCCGCCCGGTATTCGCGCCCGCAATCACGTAGGAGGTGTGAACCCGCCCCGTCTCGGGGTTGATATGGTCCTGCAACGCGTCAGTGTAGGTCGATTTCAGCTTGGACAGCTGCCGCCAGTCCAGCACGCGGGCGGGCAAATCATGCTCGGTCGCCAGATCCTCCAGCACGTCGGCGGGCGTGGAATACTTGCCGGTCTTGCCCTTCTTGCCGCCCTCCAACCCCATCTTTTCAAACAGAATCTCGCCAAGCTGCGCCGGCGAGCCCACGTTGAAGCTTTCCCCCGCTAGTTCGTGGATCTCCGCCTCCAGCCCCGCCATCTTCTGCGCAAAGGCGTTGGACATGCGGCTGAGAACATCGCGGTCCACGCGGATCCCCGCCATCTCCATCCGCGCCAGCACCGGCACCAGCGGCCGCTCCAGCGTCTCGTAGACGGTCGTCACCTCTGCGCGGTGCAGCTGAGGGCGGAACGTCTGCCAGAGCCGCCAGGTGACATCCGCATCC
>CAZVQL010000254.1:0-3629 GCA_964629305.1 uncultured Roseicyclus sp. | reverse complement strand
CTTCGACAAGGTCGACGAGGTCTGGGGCATCGACGTCATCATGGTGACCACCGCGGCCACCGACGCCGAAGCGAAGTCGCTGCTCAAGCACTTCAACATGCCCTTCAACGCCTGACGCGAGAGGAGAGAGACACATGGCTAAAGTTTCCATGGTTCAACGCGAACTCAAGCGTCAGAAGCTGGTGGCCCAATACGCCGCCAAGCGTGCCGCGCTGAAAGAGATCGCAACCGATGAGTCGAAGCCGATGGAAGAGCGCTTCAAGGCCCGCCTGAAACTGGCGAAGCTGCCGCGCAATTCTTCCCCCACCCGGCTTCACAACCGCTGCCAGCTCACGGGGCGCCCCAAGGCGTATTACCGCAAGCTGAAGATGTCGCGGATCATGCTGCGTGACCTGGCCTCGAAGGGCCAGATCCCCGGCATGGTCAAGTCGAGCTGGTAAGGAGAGCATCCGATGAATGATCCTATCGGCGATATGTTGACCCGCATCCGTAATGCGCAGATGCGTGGCAAGTCCACGGTCGAGACCCCCGCTTCCAAGCAGCGCGCCCGCGTTCTGGATGTGCTGGCCGACGAGGGCTACATCCGCGGCTACGAAGCCACCACCGGCAAGAACGGCCACCCGGCCTTCGAGATCAGCCTGAAGTACTACGAAGGCGTTCCGGTGATCCGTGAGCTCAAGCGCGTCTCCAAACCCGGCCGCCGTGTCTATCTCGGCGTCGACAACATTCCGCAGGTCCGCCAGGGCCTGGGTGTCTCCATCGTCTCCACGTCCAAGGGCGTGATGACCGATGCGACCGCCCGGGCGCACAATGTCGGCGGCGAAGTGCTCTGCACCGTCTTCTGAGGAGTTTGGCAATGTCTCGTATTGGAAAAAGACCGGTCGAGCTGCCGTCGGGGGTTTCGGCCTCCGTCTCCGGGCAGACGGTCGAGATCAAGGGGCCCAAGGGCACCCGTAGCTTCACCGCAACCGACGACGTCACGCTGGCCGTCGAGGACAACGCCGTGTCGGTCACCCCGCGCGGCAAGTCCAAGCGCGCGCGCCAGCAGTGGGGCATGTCCCGCACCATGGTTCAGAACCTGGTGACCGGCGTGACCGACGGCTTCAAGAAAGAGCTCGAGATCCAGGGCGTCGGCTACCGTGCCAACGCGCAGGGTAACGTGCTGAAGCTGTCGCTGGGCTACAGCCACGACGTCGATTTCGCGATCCCGGCGGGCGTTACCGTCACCACGCCGAAGAACACCGAAGTGGTGGTCGAAGGCAACGACCAGCAGCTGGTCGGCCAGGTGGCCGCGAACATCCGCGAGTGGCGTGCACCCGAGCCCTACAAGGGCAAGGGTATCCGCTACAAGGGTGAGTATATCTTCCGTAAGGAAGGCAAGAAGAAGTAAGGGCTGGCACAATGGCACTGAGCAAGAGAGAGCTGTTCCAGAAGCGCCGCCTGCGCAATCGGAACAAGATGCGTGCGATGGCGAACGGGCGTCCCCGCCTGTCCGTCCACCGCTCGAACAAGAACATCAGCGTCCAGCTGATCGACGACGCGAACGGGGTCACGCTGGCCTCTGCCTCGACGCTCGAGAAGGATCTGGGCGTCGTGGGGCAGAACAACGTGGAGGCCGCCGCAAAGGTGGGCGCCGCGATCGCCGAGCGCGCGAAGAAGGCAGGCGTCGAAGACGTCTACTTCGACCGTGGCGGCTTCCTGTTCCACGGCCGCGTCAAGGCGCTGGCCGATGCAGCCCGCGAGGGCGGCCTGAAGTTCTGAGCGAACGGTGGGTTTCACCCACCCGACGCCAACTCCGCAGGGTGGGTGAAACTCACCACGCGGACCAAAGGGCGGGCAATTCTGCCCACCGCATGACCAGCGCAGGCGGCCCTTGGGCCGCCTCGATGACCGGGGAACCGACGGTTCACCGCGGTTGACAGGAACCGGCGCTTCGCGGCGTCACCAGATCGAAGGAAATGCCAGATGGCAGAACGTGAAAACAGAGGCCGGGGACGCCGCCGCGAAGATCGCGAGGAAACCCCCGAATTCGCCGACCGCCTGGTCGCGATCAACCGGGTCTCGAAGACCGTGAAGGGCGGCAAGCGCTTCGGCTTCGCGGCTCTCGTGGTCGTCGGCGACCAGCGCGGTCGCGTCGGCTTCGGCAAGGGCAAGGCCAAAGAGGTCCCCGAGGCGATCCGCAAGGCGACCGAGCAGGCCAAGCGCCAGCTCATCCGCGTCCCCCTCAAGGAGGGTCGCACGCTGCACCACGACGTCCGCGGCCACCACGGTGCCGGCAAGGTCGTGATGCGCACCGCGCCGGAAGGCACCGGGATCATTGCCGGTGGTCCGATGCGCGCCGTGTTCGAGATGCTGGGCATCAAGGACGTGGTGGCAAAGTCGACCGGTTCGCAGAACCCCTACAACATGATCCGCGCCACGCTCGACGGCCTCGTCAGCAGCACCTCGCCCCGCCAGGTCGCTGCCCGCCGCGGCAAGAAGGTGGCCGACATCCTGCCCAAGCGCGATGAAGCGCCGCAGGAATCGTCGCAGATCGCCGAGGAGGCCTGATCCATGGCAAAGACCATCGTCGTCAAGCAGGTGGGCTCGCCCATCCGCCGCCCCGAGATCCAGCGCAAGACGCTGATCGGCCTGGGCCTGAACAAGATGCACAAGACCCGCGAGCTCGAGGATACCCCCTCGGTCCGCGGCATGATCGCCAAGATCCCGCATCTCGTGGAAATCGTCGAAGAGCGCGGCTGAGCCGTCTTCGTCCGACCGACCGAAAGGGCAGGGGCCGCCTTTGGCCCCCGCCGACATCGAACACCAACAAACGCCGCGTCTGTCCATCTCGCTTCGGGGGCAGTTCCGGCAAAGGAGAAGCGACATGAAACTGCATGAACTGCGCGACAATCCCGGCGCAACCAAGAAATCCAAGCGCGTGGGCCGCGGCCCCGGCTCGGGCAAGGGCAAGATGGGTGGCCGTGGTATCAAGGGCCAGAAATCGCGTTCGGGTGTGGCGATCAACGCCTACGAAGGCGGCCAGATGCCGCTCTACCAGCGTCTTCCCAAGCGCGGCTTCAACAAGCCGAACCGCAAGGAATTCGCGGTGGTGAACCTGGGCCTGATCCAGAAATTCGTCGAAGCCGGCAAGCTCGACGGCAAGGCCGAGATCACCGAGGACGCGCTCGTCGCATCCGGTCTCGTGCGCCGCAAGCTCGACGGTGTGCGCGTTCTGGCCAAGGGCGATGTTTCGGCCAAGCTGAACATCACCGTGACCGGCGCGTCGAAATCCGCGATCGAAGCGGTCGAAAAGGCCGGCGGTTCGCTGAAAACGGCACAGGCTGCCGCGGCGGAGTGATCCGGGTCTCGGGGGGCTGCGGCCCCCCGTCGCTTGTGGGCGGTCCTAGCACCGCCTACATACCACGTCAGGATTTGCGCGCCGCAGGATCGCTCGATCGGTCCCGCGGCGCATCGCGCATGAGAGAGGCGGCATGGCATCAGCAGCGGAGCAAATGGCCGCGAACATGAGCTGGAGCGCGTTCGGCAAGGCGACCGAACTGCGCCAGCGCATCTGGTTCACCCTCGGCCTACTCATCATCTACCGCATCGGTACCTATATCCCGGTCCCAGGCATCGACGGCGTGGAA
>CAZVQL010000253.1:0-3641 GCA_964629305.1 uncultured Roseicyclus sp. | reverse complement strand
CTCCTCCAGCGCCGTGATCAGCCGGTGGATGCCCGACTTCGAGCGCAGGTCCAGCGCCTCCTTCATTTCGTCGAAGGAGGGCGGCACCCCGTCGCGCTGCACGCGCTTGTGGATGAATTCCAGAAGGTCACGCTGTTTGCGGGTCAACATCACTCGATCCTCCGAAGGGCGCTGTTCGTCGCGTTCGGGTAATGTTCTACCCCTGTTCCCGGTCCGTGTCAACGAATCAGGCGAAAAGCGGGGTGAGCGGCATGTAGTCCACGATGTCGCCCGCCCGGCGCGGCGGATCGTTCGGCGCGCGCACGAGAAGGGCGTTGGCCTCCGACAGCACCGTCAGAAGCGAGCTGTCCTGCGAGGAATAGGGCGTGATCTCGGGGAAATCGTTGCCCGGCATCAGGTCCGAGCGCATGTAATGTTCGCGCGGCCCGTTCTCGGGCAGGTCACGGCCCAAGCGCGCCGGAAAACGCCGCCGCTCGCCCGCGGGCAGGCCCATCATCGCGCGCAGCATCGGGACCAGGAAGATGTGGCCGCAGACCATGGACGAGACCGGGTTGCCCGGCAGACCCAAGAGCGCCGCCGCGCCAAGCCGTCCCGCCATCAGCGGCTTTCCGGGCCGCATCGCCACCTTGTAGAAGGCACGGTCCAGCCCCATCGCCGCGGCCACCTCGCCCACCAGGTCATGATCGCCGACCGAGGCCCCGCCGATCGTCACGATCAGGTCGGCGCCCTCGGCCAGCCGCAACACCTGCTCCAGGCTTTCGCGATTGTCCCGCGCGATGGGCAGCAGGCGGGCGCGGCAGCCCTCGGCCTCGACCATCGCCTTCAGCCCGTAGCTGTTCGAGGCGACGATCTGGTCGGCGCGCGGCTCCTCTCCGGGGCTGACCAGCTCGTCACCCGTGGCGATCAGCGCCACCTCGGGGCGGCGCGACACGACCACCTCCGGCACGTTCATCGAGGCGCAAAGCGCCACGTCCGCAGGTGACAGCCGCCGCGGCGCCTCGATCCGTGCACCCACGCGGAAATCTGCACCCGCGGGTCGGATGTTCGTGCCCTCGTCCAGACGGTCGCCCAGTGTGATCACGTCGCCTTCGCGCGTCACGTCCTCCTGGATCACCACGCAGTCCGCCCCTTCGGGCACTGGCGCGCCGGTAAAGATGCGCAGCGCCTCACCCGGTCCGATCACCCCGTCCCAGGCCCGGCCGGCGGGCGCCTCGCCCACCACGCGCAGCACGGTTTCGGGTGCGCGGTCGGCCATGCGGACCGCGTAGCCATCCATGGCCGATGCCGAAAACGGCGGCTGGTCGCGCCGTGCGATGACGCTTTCGGCCAAGACCCGGCCACCCGCCTGCGCCAGGGCAACGCGCTCGGTCCCAACGGGGCGCGCCAACGCAAGACAAGCTGCCAGCGCCTCTTCGACGGGGATCATCGACCGGCCTCCTGCATCCGCCCTTCATCTTTCCAAAAATACGCAAATCCGCCGCCTGCCAAGGGCCCGACCGCCACGGACAGCGCGCAGCACCCGCCACGCGCCCGCGATTTTCGCCTCGCGAAAATCTCCCCGGGCGACGCCGAAGGCGGCGCAATCCCCGTGGCCATCTCAGCCCGCATCATCGGCCTCGTAGCGCCCCGATTTGCCGCCATCCTTCAGAACGACACGGATGCCCCCGATCTCGATCGACTTCTCCGCGGCCTTCAGCATGTCATGCCCCGTCAGCGCCGCAACCGACACTGCGGTCAACGCCTCCATTTCCACGCCCGTCTGACCCGTGGTCTTCACCGTCGCGGTGATCCGCACGCCGGGCAACGCGCGATCCGGCACCAGCTCCACCGTCACCTTGGTGATCGGCAGCGGATGACAGAGCGGGATCAGCTCGGCGGTCTTCTTCGCCCCCATGATCCCCGCCAACCGCGCGATGCCCAGAACGTCGCCCTTCTTGGCGGTGCCCGCCTCGACCAGGGCCAGCGTTTCGGGCCGCATCTTCACCCAGCCCTCGGCCACCGCGATGCGGTCGGTCACGGATTTCTCCGAGACATCGACCATATGCGCCTGTCCGGCCGCATCGAAATGGCTGAGCTTCGGCATTCCCTTCACGCCCCCGCCGGGACAGGGTCGGCCAGGATCGCGGCGGTGGCTGCCGTCACGTCCTCCTGCCGCATCAGGCTTTCGCCGATCAGGAAGGACCGCGCACCGGCCGCGGCCATGCGCGCAAGGTCCGCAGGCGTGAAAAGCCCCGATTCCGAGATCACCATCCGGTCGCCCGAGACGCGCGCCGCCAACGTCTCGGTCGTGGCCAGATCGGTGACGAAGGTATTCAGATCGCGGTTGTTGATCCCCAGCAGCGGCGACTTCAGCGCCATCGCGCGATCCAGTTCTTCCGCGTCATGCACCTCGATCAGCGCGTCCATCCCCCAATGCCGTGCTGCATCCTCCAACTCGGCCGCCTGGCTGTCTTCGACCGAGGCCATGATGATCAGGATGCAGTCGGCCCCCCAGGCGCGCGCCTCGGCGACCTGGTAGGTGTCGTAGAGAAAATCCTTGCGCAGGCACGGCAGCGAGGTCGCGGCCCGCGCGCGGGTCAGGTACTCGGGCTTGCCCTGGAAACTGGGCGTGTCGGTCAGGATGGACAGGCAGGTCGCACCGCCCGCCTCGTAGGCCTTCGCCAGAACGGGCGGGTCGAAATCGGCGCGGATCAAACCCTTGGAGGGGCTTGCCTTCTTGATCTCGGCGATCAGGCCGTAGCCCTGCGCCTCCGCCGCTCGCAGCGCCGCGCCGAAACCGCGCACGCGCGGGGCCGCCCGTGCGGCCTCTTCCACGGCCGAGCGGGGGCGCGCGGCCTTGGCGGCGGCGACCTCTTCCAGCTTGTAGGCCTTGATCTTGTCGAGAATGGTCGCCATCGGCCCGCCCCCTTACGCCGCGCCCTGGGTGATCGCGGCCAGCCGCTCCACCGCGCGTTTCGCCGCCCCCGAAGCAAGGCTTTCGCGCGCGATCTCCACGCCCGCCTTGAGGTCATCGGCCCTGTCGGCCACGACCAGGGCGGCCGCCGCGTTCAGCAGGACCGCGTCGCGATAGGCCCCGTCCGCCCCGTCCAGCAGCGCGCGCAGCGCCGTCGCGTTCTCGGCCGGCGTGCCGCCGAGGATGTCGCGGAAGGGATGGACGGGCAGGCCCGCCTCTTCCGGGTGAACCTCGCGCGCGCGGATCTTGCCGTCCTTCAGCACCGCGACCGACGTCGGGCCCGAGATCGAGATCTCATCCGTCCCGTCCGACCCGTGCACCAGCCACGCGGCCTCGGACCCCAACTCCTGCAAGGTCTCGGCCATGGGAAAGATCAGGTCGATCGCAAAGGCCCCGGTCAGCTGCCGCTTCACGCCAGCGGGGTTCGTGAGCGGGCCGAGGATGTTGAAGATCGTCTTCGATCCAAGCTCCTGCCGGACGGGCATCACATGCTTCATCGCCGGATGGTGCATCGGCGCCATCATGAAGCCGATCCCGGCCTCGCGCAGCCCGCGCTCGACCACATCGGGGCCGACCATCACGTCGATGCCCATCTCGCCCAGTGCATCCGCGGCGCCCGACTTGGAACTCAGGTTGCGGTTGCCGTGCTTGGCCACCGGCACGCCCGCACCCGCCACGACGAAGGCCG
>CAZVQL010000252.1:0-3655 GCA_964629305.1 uncultured Roseicyclus sp. | reverse complement strand
GGTTCAGGGCATCGAGGACGAAACCGGTGGTCATCGAGGTCGAGACGCGCCAGCCGACGATCTTGCGGGCGAAGACGTCGATGATGAAAGCCACGTAGACCATCCCTTGCCAGCTTGAGACATAGGTGAAGTCGCTGACCCACAGCTGGTTCGGCATGTCCGCCACGAAGGCCCGGTTCACCTTGTCGTCCGGGCAAGGCTGCGCCGCATCGGGGTTGGTCGTGATGACCGGTTTGCCGCGGACAACACCCTGTAATCCCATCACCTTCATCAGCCGTTCCACCGTGCAGCGGGCGATGTCGTGCCCTTCGCGGCGCAGTTGGTGCCAGACCTTGCGCGCGCCATATCGGCCCCGGCTGCCCTCGAAGGCCTGCTTGATCGCAGCCATATCCAGCCGATCCTGCCTGACCCGGCCCGATGCCAGGTCCGGATCGCGCTCCACGGCCTTGAACGCATAATACGTCGACGGTGCGATCCCCACGACCTGGCAGATCGGCCCGACACCAAAGACGCCGCGGTGATCGTCGATGAACGCGATCATTTGCGGAACGGGCGGTCGAGCTCCGCCGCTGCGAAATATGCGCTGGCCTTCTTCAGGATCTCGTTCGCCTGGCGCAGTTCACGGACCTCGCGCTCCAGATCCTTGATACGATCCTTCTCCGCGCTGGTCAGCCCGGTGCGTTGCCCGGTGTCGCGCTCGGCTTGCCGGCACCAGACGCGCAGGCTGTCGGGCGAGCAGCCAAGCTTCGGTGCGATCGCCCGGTACGCAGCGCTATCGCTACTGTAATCGGCGCGGTTCTCACGAAACAGCCGAACGCCGCGCTCGCGCAGCTCGGCTGGATAGGCGGGGGTGAATCGTCTCGTCGTCATGGGGCTCATCCTTCGAGTGTTCTACTCTCCGGTAAACCCGGGGCGGTTCAGACACTCAGGTCTCCGTCGAAGTTTCGAGCGTCATCCGCGCATCTGAAACCAGCTTCCGTTTTGCTTGGGTCGAGCGGCGCTACGAGAACGGCCAACTCGCCGCAACCGAACGCTGGACCGCCATCCTGACCGTCGTGATCCAGCCGCCGCGCGATGCGGAGCGCCTGCGGGCAAACCCGCTCGGCGTCTATGTCCATGCCATCAACTGGTCGAGGGAGAATGCCCAATGAGACGACTTCGCCCCATCCCCGTTCTTCTTCTCGCGGCCACGGCGCTGACCGCCTGCACGGGGCAGCGCCCACCCGAAATCGCCTATGACGACCAGGTTCCGGCCCTCGCTCCGCCGCCGGCACCTCACCCGGCCGAGGGGCCGCCCCGCCCGGTTCACACGCCGCCAGCGTGGACGCCCTCCCGTGGCGGCGATCCGGAAGCGGACACACCGGAAGCCCGCATCATCGCCGCCAATGCCGCCGCCCGGGTCGAACCCCGCCAGCAGGGCTATTACAACGCCATGCAGGTTTTTCCGTGGAGCGAAGGCGCGCTCTACCAGATCTACGCCGCCCCCGGGCAGATCACGAATATCGCGCTCGAACCCGGCGAACGCCTGACCGGCCCCGGCCCGATCGCGGCGGGCGATACCGCGCGCTGGATCATCGGCGACACCACGAGCGGCGCAGGCCGCACCGAGCGCGTCCATATCCTCGTGAAACCCACCCGCCCCGACATCTCCACCAATCTCGTCGTCAACACCGACCGGCGCACCTATCACATCGAGTTGCACGCCGACGAGGAGACCTGGATGCCCAGCGTTGCATGGGCCTATCCAGAGGTGCGATCCACGCCCCGCACGCCGACCGTCCGGCGTCCCGTGATCCCGCCCGAGGCGGAACGGCACTACCGTTACGGCTTGCAGGGCGACGCCCCATCCTGGCGGCCGGTCTCGGTCTTCGACGACGGGCGCCGTGTCTATGTCGTGTTCCCGCCCGGCATCGCCCAGGGCGAAATGCCCCCGCTCTTCGTGATCGGC
The DNA here is from genome assembly GCA_964629305.1 of uncultured Roseicyclus sp. Taxonomy (GTDB): domain Bacteria; phylum Pseudomonadota; class Alphaproteobacteria; order Rhodobacterales; family Rhodobacteraceae; genus Roseicyclus. Next base: position 1,707 of record CAZVQL010000252.1, on the reverse strand, counting down.
GCGGATGGGCGCGGCCAGATCGTCAACACCCGCGTGCTCGGCAACGTGCTGATCGTCGACCGGCTCTTCGGAGCAGCAGAACTGCGTCTCGGCGAAAGACAACAGCAGGTTGTGCGGATCCTGCGGACGGATGGCGATCAGCGCCCGCCTCGCGCGCCCCAGCCAGAGGCGGAGCGATGACACGAAATCCTGACATGCAAGAGCCGCCACGGACCGAGGAAGACATCGCCCAAGAGCTTCGCCTCAGGCCCGATCCGCCCCGTGTCATGCGCCTGTCCCGCCGGGCCATTGCCCTTGCCACCGCGATTGGCGGTCTGGGTCTGGGCGCGATCCTGATCGTGGCCCTGCAGAACAACCGGCAGGAGGGCACCCAGACCGAGCTCTTTTCCACCGAACGCATTCAGGCGGCTGAAGGGCTGTCCACATTGCCTCGGGATTACGCCGATGTCCCGCGTCTCGGCCCGCCCTTGCCCGGTGAGCTGGGCCGCGCCATCCTTGGGGCGCAAGATCGCGGCCAGCCGGTCCCGGCACCGCCCCTTTCCGGTCCATTGGCCCCCACAGTCGATCCGGAGGAACAACGCCGCCTTCAGGAACTCGACGCCGCCCGGCTGAGCGCCCTTTTCGCCGAGGCGCAAACCGTGCCGCGCGGCGGAGCACAGGCCACACCGACGCCCCCCGCGACCGGCGCGCTCTTCCCCTCCACATTGGGCAGCCCGACGGCAAACGATCCGGTCTCAAACCGGGAGGCGTTCCTCACCCGTCCCGGAGACACGGACACCGTCAGTGCGCAGCGCATGGTGCCGCCGCCCAGCCCCTACATCCTGCAGGCCGGAACGGTGATCCCGGCCGCCCTGATCACCGGCCTGCGCTCCGACCTCCCCGGCCAGATCTCGGCCCAGGTGACTGGAGACGTCTATGACAGCCCCTCAGGGCGGTACCTGCTGATCCCGCAAGGCGCTCGGCTTCTGGGAGAATATGACAGCCGGATCGCCGCTGGCCAAAGCCGCCTGCTCTTGGTCTGGACCCGTCTGATCCTGCCGGATGGTCGGTCGATTGTCCTGGAACGCGCGCCCGGCACTGACGGAACAGGCGCGTCCGGCCTGCAGGACCGGGTCAACTATCATTGGGGTCGCGTCTTCCTTGCCGCTGGCCTCGCCACGATCCTGAACCTCGGCCTGGAAAGCGGGGCCGACAGCGAGGATGACGTCGCCCGCGCCATCCGCGAGGCCGCGCAAGACACGATCGGACGGACCGGGGACGAGATCGTCCGGCAGCAGCTCGCCGTCCCGCCGACACTGACCATCCGCCCGGGCTTCCCCGTCCGCGTCATGGTCACCCGCGACCTGATCCTCGAGCCCTTGGGAGAAGTCCGATGACGAAGCTGAAGCTTGGTCCGATCCATGACGACAAGCCGGTCAAGCTGACCGTGGAACTTCCCGCCGATGTGCACCGCGACCTCTGCGACTACGCGGCTGTCCTCGGCCAACAGACCGGACAGGACCTTGAGCCCGCCCGCCTCGTCGCCCCAATGCTTGCCCGCTTCATGGCCACGGACCGCGGGTTCGCAGCAGCGCGGAAAACGGGATCGAGGGCGAACCGCAAGAAACCAGACCCATCGAAGCCTCTGGATTCCGATCAGGGCTAAGTAGCTGATAAATCGTAAGTCTCTTGGCGGATCGCATTGCACACGGATCGCACATAGGCACC
>CAZVQL010000251.1:0-3668 GCA_964629305.1 uncultured Roseicyclus sp. | reverse complement strand
TGTTGATCCGGTTCGAGGTGATGACCGGGATGCCGACCTTGCCCATCAGCTTCTGCGTGACCCAGGCAAAGCCCTTGCGCGGGACGCTGGTGGCGATGGTCGGGATGCGCGCCTCGTGCCAGCCGATGCCGGTGTTGAGGATCGTCGCCCCCGCCGCCTCGATCGCCTGGGCCAGTTGCACGACCTCTTCGTGGGTCGAGCCGTTCGGCACAAGGTCGATCATCGACAGGCGGTAGATGATGATGAAATCGGGGCCCACCGCCTCGCGCGCACGGCGCACGACCTCGACGGGCAGCCGCATCCGGTTTTCGTAGGACCCGCCCCAGCGGTCGGTGCGCTTGTTGGTATGGGTCACAAGGAACTGGTTCAGGAAATACCCCTCGCTTCCCATGATCTCGACGCCGTCATAGCCCGCCTCGCGCGCCCGCACCGCGGCGGTCACGATATCGGCGATCTGCTTCTCGATGCCCTCTTCGTCCAGCTCCTTCGGCGGGAAGGGAGAGATGGGTGACTTGATCGGCGACGGCCCCACGCAATCGGGGGAATAGGCGTAGCGCCCTGCGTGCAGGATCTGCATGGCGATCTTGCCGCCTGCATCATGGACGGCGTCCGTCACGATCCGGTGGTTCGCGATGTCCTGTGGCGTGTAAAGGCCAGCGGCACCCGGAAAGACGCCACCCTCCTTGTTGGGGGCCATGCCGCCCGTCACGATCAACGCCACCTCGCCGCGGGCACGTTCGGCGTAGAACTCGGCCACGCGGGGCCAGTCCTTGGTCTCTTCCAGCCCGGTGTGCATGGAGCCCATCAGCACCCGGTTCTTCAGCGTGGTGAAGCCCAGGTCGAGCGGTGTCAGAAGGTGCGGATATCGTGTTTCGGTCATGCCATTCCTCCCCGGCGCGACGAGCTAAGCGACACAAGGCCGCCCTGTCACGCGAAACGCGGCGTCAGCACGGGCAAGGCGTGGCTCAACGACCCTCGGTTTCGGCGCAATGACGGCGAAAGGCCGTCTTCAGCATCTCGAGCTCGTTGCGCATCAGGGCCAGTTCCGCGCGAATGTCCTCGTCAAGCGGTGCACCGGACATCAGGGTGATCCGGTCCAGCACCTCGCCGCTGACGGTCGAGCGTAGCACGATCACCTGAACGCCCTCACCGATGACCTCGGCCGGCAGGTCGACGGCGAGGCGCCAGCTGTTGGCGCGGTCCGCGTCCGGGCTGACCGACGCGGCGGCGATGACGCGCCCTTCGAAGACCGCCTCGACGCCCGCACCTTCGATTGAGGTCAACAGGCCCTCGTAACGTCCGCCGGCAAGGCGCACCCGTGTCAGGCTTTCAGGTTCCATGCCCCCGCTCCTCCGTCAGATATCGGCCCGCGGCGCGCGCATCAGGACCATGTCCCAAAGTGCGATACGGTTCATCTCGGGCCCTTCGAGGATGAGATCGAGCCAGGCCTTTTCCAGCCTTTTCTCGTTGATCCCCGAATAGGCAAGGTCGAACTCGGCCACGGCGTGATCGTTCTCGATGCTGAACTGCCGCACGATCTGTTCGAGGTTCGGACCGTGCTGCACGTTGAGGCGGGCATAGACCTCCAGCGGCTGCTCGCGGCTGATGCGCAGCTGTACGCGGAAGAAGTGTTGCAGGGTCAGCCCGCGGATCGCCGCCTCGGGCAGGTCCTGCACCAGCGACAGGAAAGACCCGTCGAAGCGGTAGACCTCGAGGACGAGCCCGAAGACCGGGCCGGGTATACCGACCGGCGCGGGGTCCTGGCGCAGGCTGATGTCGGCATGCGTGGCGTCGTGAAAGACGGTCACGCCGCCCCCGATCGGCAGGGGTGAGCCAAAGGCGACATGGCCGCGCGGGTGCAGTCGCTGGCGCCAGGGCGCGGCGCGTTCGACCCAGTCGCACTGATCTGGCAGCGTGGTGCCATCAGCGGCGCCGACGCGGGCCAGAAGCTCGGTCTCGGCGGAGCCGGCCATGCGATCGAGCTGATCGCGCAGAGACAGCATCTGGCCATGCATCGAGGACAGGTCACGCGTCGTCAGCGCGGCGGGCGTTTGCATCGCCTTGGTCCAGCGTCTGACGTTTTGTGTGGGCGCAAAACGCCCGAGCAACCCGATCCGATCATGGCTCATACACAACTCTCCCGGCACTAGAGGGGGTCCGACACGTCGCGACCCCCGGCCTCACCCTTAGCCGAATATTCGTCGAAACAGGCCCACATTCCACAGCGGGCCGCTGTCGAGGGGAAGATTCTGCGGCGAGACTTGCGTCGGTGCAACGGCAGCAGGCGCAGCGACAGGGGCCGCAGGACCGGGCGTCGCCAGGTTCGCGGCCTGTACCGCCGTCACGAAGGACCGCAGGATTTCGAGGCTTTGCTCACGATCGAGCGCGCGATCCTCCAGCGCCAGCACCGAGAGGGTGGCGATGCGGGGCCCGACGTCCATGTAGGCGCGCCAGTAGTCTGACTGCACGCCTTCGATCGCGCCGGCGCTCGTGTCGGTGGCATGGAGGAAGAACGCATCGCCCACCGTTGCAGTCTCGAGGATCTGAACGCTGTCGGGGTTACCCTCGCGGCTGAGCAGCGCAAGGCCCTCGGGGCCGCGAAAGAAGGTATCGAGATCAGGCAGGCTGTCGGCCAACCGCCCGCCCGACGACGTCTCGGAGATTGCGGCGGTTAGCACGGCGGGACTTTGTGGCTGCACCGCACGGCGCGAATTGGCGATCGCCGCGCAATTGCCAAGCAACACGAAACCGGTATCGCCGGTGTCACGCGTTGCGGTCGGGTCGACGCAGAACCCCTCGGGGCCGGTCACGACGATCTGGTCCGCCGTGACCGCGACCTGGGCCGGGGCCTCGGCGGGGCGGCTCAGGCCAAGGCCGCCGCCGCATCCCGCGAGAAGAACGCAGGCCGCCGCAAGGGCGGCCCGTCGTGTCGGATCAGATATCGGCGTAGACATGCTTCTCCTTGGCGCCGCCGGGGTGGGTCGTGGCGCCCTTCACCGCCGGGCCGACCAGCTGCGCGTATTTCCAGAGTGCGCCGGTGGCGTAGATCGTCTCGCGCGGGCCGGCCCACGCCTTGGCGCGGGCGGCAAGCTCGTCATCCGACAGCGCGACGGACAGCTCGCCCGTGATCGCGTCGATGGTGATCATGTCGCCATCCTTGAGCAGGCCGATGGGCCCGCCGACAGCCGCCTCGGGGCCGACATGGCCCACGCAGAAGCCGCGCGTCGCGCCGGAGAAGCGACCGTCGGTGATCAGCGCCACCTTCTTGCCCATGCCCTGACCCGAGAGCGCGCTGGTGGTGGCCAGCATTTCGCGCATGCCGGGGCCACCCTTGGGGCCTTCGTTGCGGATGACGATGACCTCGCCTTCCTTGTAGGCGCGGCTCTTGACCGCCTCGAAGGCGTCTTCCTCGCATTCGAAGACGCGCGCGGGGCCGGTGAAGACCTGGTTCTCGGGCGCAATGCCCGCGACCTTCACGATCGCACCCTCTGGGGCGAGGTTGCCCTTGAGGCCGACAACACCGCCGGTCTTGGTGATCGGCGTCGCGGCAGGGTAGATGACACGGCCGTCGGCCTCGCGCTCGATCAGGTCGATCTCTTCACCCATCACGCGACCGGTCGCGGTCATGCAATCCTCGTGGATCAAGCCGATCTTGCGCAGTTCCTTCA
>CAZVQL010000250.1:0-3684 GCA_964629305.1 uncultured Roseicyclus sp. | reverse complement strand
GTCAGTTGAGCCGCGCGACCACGTAGTCGGCGAGGTCGTGCATCATGTCGCGCAGCGGATGCTCGGGCAGGGCCGTCAGCGCCTGTTGCGCCCGCGCGGTCCAGGCGAAGGCCTCGTCGCGGGTTTCCTGAAGCGTGCCGTGGCGTTGCAGAAGCGCCATCGCCTGTTCGAGGTCGCCATCCTGCTGGTCGCCCTTTTCGATCGTGCGGACCCAGAAGGCGCGCTCGGCCTCGGTGGCGCGCGCGACCGCGCGGATCACCGGCAGCGTCAGCTTCCGCTCGCGGAAATCGTCACCGGTGTTCTTGCCGATCTCGCCGGTGCTGCCGCCCCAGTCGAGCAGGTCATCGGCCATCTGGAAGGCGATGCCGAGCCCGTCACCATAGGTCGCCAGCGCCTGCACCACATCGTCGGGCTGGCCCGCGATGACGCCGCCGACCTCGCAGGCCGCTTCGAACAGGGCCGCGGTCTTGCCGCGGATCACTTGCAGGTAGATATCCTCGGTCGTCTTGAGGTTCATCGCGGCGGTCAGCTGCAGAACCTCGCCCTCGGCGATCACGGCCGCGGCGTTCGACAGGATGTTCAGAACGCGCAGGTTTTCGGTTTCCACCATCAGCTGGAAGGCGCGCGCGAACAGGTAGTCACCGACCAGAACGCTCGACTTGTTGTCCCAGAGCAGGTTGGCGGTGGGCCGCCCGCGGCGCTTCTGGCTTTCGTCGACCACGTCGTCGTGCAGCAGCGTCGCCGTGTGAATGAACTCCACCGTCGCGGCCAGCTTCTGATGCGCGTCGCCCTCGTAGCCGCAGAGACGGGCGGCGGCGAGCGTCAGCATGGGGCGCACGCGCTTGCCGCCGGCCTCGACCAGGTGGGCGGTCACCTCGGGGATGCGGGGGGCGTGTTTCGACGCCATCCGCGCGCGGATCAGGGCGTTGACGGCCGTGAGATCCGCGTCGAGCGCGGCCTGCATCCGTTCATGCGGCTTGGTGGCTGCATCGTCGAGGCTCATGCGCCTCCCCCCTTCAACGGTCCCCGGCTCGACATCGGCAGGGGGGCTGCTTACATGGCTGTCATGCTCGAGATCATGCGCAGCACCGACCCAACCGAGATCGCCTTCGCCTCGGCGCTTTTGTCCGGCGAGGATATAGAGGTGTTCGAGATGGACGTCCACATGAGCGTGCTGGAAGGGTCCATCGGCATTTTGCCGCGGCGCCTGCTGGTGCGGCGCGCCGATGCGCATCGCGCCCGCATCGTGCTGCGCGACAACGCCCTGCCGGTGAGCGAGTGAGTGCAACGACGCGCGACGCCTTTCTCGGCGGTCGGCTGGTGATCGAGCAGCCCCGCGACGGCTACCGCGCCGCGACCGACCCGGTGTTCCTTGCTGCGGCCTGTCCCGCGAAGCCGGGCGAGCGCGTGCTTGAACTGGGCTGCGGCGTGGGGACAGCCGCGCTGTGCCTTGCCACGCGGGTGCCGGGGGTCGTGTTGACCGGCGTGGAGCGGCAGGCGGACTACGCGGCCCTGGCCCGGTCCAATGCTGTCGCCGCAGGGGTCGAGATGACGGTGGTCGAGGCCGATCTGTGCCGATTGCCCAACGACTTGCGCGCGCAGAGTTTCGACCATGTGCTCGCCAACCCGCCCTTTTTCGCGGCAGGCGACGGGACCGCGGCACGCGATGTGGGGCGCGAGGCCGCGAACCGGGAAGAGACGCCGCTGCGCGACTGGATCGCCACGGCGCGGGCACGGCTGAGGCCGAAAGGGTGGCTCACGCTGATCCACCTGGCCGAGCGGTTGCCCGATTGCCTGTCGGCGTTGGAGGGGTTCGGCGCGGTCAGCGTTTTGCCGTTGCAACCGCGCGAGGGGCGGCCCGCGGGGCGCGTGGTGATCCGGGCGCGGAAAGGGGCGAAGGCGCCCTTTCGTCTTCTCCCACCGGTGACGATCCATGCCGGGGCAACGCATGGCGCGGACGCGCCGGATTACACCGAACTGGCCGAAAACGTGCTGCGCCACGGGGCGCCCTTGCCCTTCGACTGACCGGCGGTCTGTCGCATTAGATATATCCTATCGGTTGTTTTGCGTGACACGACTCATCTTCCGTGATGCACTCGTCACACGACCGACATCAACGTGAGGAGGACTCCCATGTCGCTTGGCGCTCACCTGCAGGAACTCAAGAAGAAGCACGCCAATCTCTCGGCAAAGGTGGAAGAAGCGCAGCGAAGCCCGGGGACAGATGATCTCGCGATCCGGGAGCTGAAGAAGGAAAAACTCCGACTCAAGGAAGAGATCACCCGGCTCGACAGCTGAGCCAACGACGGGCCGCGCCCTGGTAACGGGGCCGCGGCCCTGCTTCGACGGCCCGATGAACCGCTCGCGTGCGGTGCAGCTGTCGTATGACCCTTCCACAGCCTTGCAAATCGCGAAACCCCGGATTGCCATTCCAGCAGTGGTAAGGTCACACATGCTGACCCATATCTCGTCTCAAGGGAGGTCAAGGAATTGACCGAAAAGGACGAGATACATGGAAACCTTCGCACACACCCCCGAAATGCGCGCCCGCATCGTGGCCGCGCGGCAGGAATGCGCCAGCTACTTCTGGCGCGGTGTCGCCTCGATCTTCACGCGCCGCTGAGCCGTGGACAAGACATGAAAAAGGCCGGGGTTCTGCCCCGGCCTTCGTCGTTTTAGGCGTCTGGCGTCAGACGAAGAACTGCGCCCCGTTGGCCGAAATGGTCGAGCCGTTGATGAAGCCCGAGTCCTCGGAGGCGAGGAAGACCACGCAGCGTGCAATCTCTTCCGGCTCGCCCAGGCGGCCCGCCGGGATGCCGGCGACGATCTTGGCGCGGACCTCCTCCGGGATGGCCATGACCATCTCGGTCGCGATGTAGCCGGGGCAGATGGCGTTGGCGGTGATGCCGGCGCGCGCGCCTTCCTGCGCGAGCGACTTCACGATGCCCAGGTCGCCCGCCTTGGTCGCGGCATAGTTCACCTGGCCGAACTGGCCCTTCTGCCCGTTGATCGAGGAAATCACGATCACCCGGCCGAACTTGCGCTCGCGCATGCCGGGCCAGACGGGGTGGATGGTGTTGAAGACGCCGGTCAGGTTGGTGTCGATCACCTCTTTCCACTGCTCGGGCGTCATCTTGTGGAAGGGCGCGTCGCGGGTGATGCCCGCGTTTGCGACGACCACGTCGATGGGCCCGAGATCGGCCTCGACCTGCGCGATGCCGGCCTTGGAGGCTTCGTAATCGGCCACGTTCCACTTGTAGGTCTTGATCCCGGTTGCGGCCGTGAAGGCCGCGGCCTTTTCATCGTTGCCGGCATAGGTGGCGGCGACCTCGTAGCCTTCCGCTTTCAGGGCCTTTGAAATGGCCTCACCGATGCCGCGGCTGCCGCCGGTGACGAGCGCTACTTTTGCCATGGGTCTCCTCCAGTCTGGCGTAACTTGCTGGTAATGGTGTTACGCGCAACGCACATGCTACGCAATAAAGTTACTCGCTAAACATGGCGTGACACGATGAAAAAGGGCGCCCGAGGGCGCCCTTGTCCGGGGGTTCAGGGCCGCTCGACGCAGAGCGCGACGCCCATGCCGCCGCCGATACAGAGCGTGGCGAGGCCTTTTTTCGCCCCGCGGCGCTTCATCTCGAAGAGCAGCGTGTTCAGTACGCGGCAGCCCGAGGCGCCGATCGGGTG
>CAZVQL010000249.1:0-3707 GCA_964629305.1 uncultured Roseicyclus sp. | reverse complement strand
GAAGAAGAGGAAGAAGACGATGTCGGGCACGCCGCGCACCATCGCGGTGTAGATCTTGCCGAGCCAGCTGACCGGCAGGATCTGACTGCGCGAGGCGGCGGCTGCGGCGAAGCCGAAGGCGAGGCTGACGGGGGCTGTGACGGCCAATAGCGCGAAGACCGTCAGGAAGGACTGGTAGAACAGGAAATGCGCGCCGTTGGTCAGGTAGCAACTGAACCAGCGGAGCGTGTCGAGCGTGTCGGGGTCTGTGCAGAACTCGAACATGGGGGCCTTTGGCGGGCGGCGGGATATTTGGGGGCTCTGCCCCCCGGCCTTCGGCCTCCCCCCGGAGTTTTCTTGCCAAGATGAAGGGGGACCGGCGGCGGGATAGAAGGGACGGCGGCGCGTTAACCTTGATGAAAGGTGAAGGGGGCAGGCGGTGTGGGCCTGCCCCCTTCGGATCGGTTTACCAGGTGGCGGCTTCTTCGCCGAACCACTCGAGGATCAGCGCGTTCAGCGTGCCGTCTTCCTTCATCGAGGTGATGGCCGCGTCGAAGGCCGCGAGGCGCTCGTCGCCTTCGCGCATCGCCATGCCGACGCCGCCGCCGAGCTGGACGGGCTCGCCCACGATCATCAGGTCGGCGTCTTCGGCGGCGATCGGGATCAGGTAGTCGCCATCGGCGAAGACGGCGTCGGCCTCGCCGTTGCGGACGGCGGCGACGGTTTCATCGGGCGTCGCGAATTCGATCAGCGTTGCACCGCTCTCGGCGATGTAGCCGGCCTGGATCGTGTTGGTCTGGGCCGCGACGACGGCACCCTCGAGCGTGAAGTCCTCGGACATGCCGACGAAGAGCGATTCCGCGGGCGGGAAGTAGGCTTGGGTGAAATCGACGATTTCCTCGCGCTCGGCGGTGATCGACATGCCGGCGATGATGGTGTCGTAGTTTCCGCTCGTCAGGTTGGGGATGATCGAGTCCCAGTCGTTCGTGACCCATTCGCAGGTGAAGCCCGCGCGGGCGCACATCTCGTCGCCGACGTTGCGCTCGAAGCCGGTGATCTCGCCGTTGTCGTCGATGAAGTTGTAGGGGGGGTAGGCGCCCTCGGTGCCCATGCGGACGACGTCCTGGGCAGCTGCGCTTCCCGCGGCGATGGCCAGAAGGCCAGCGGTCAGGATCAGGTGTTTCATGAGTATCTCCCTGGTTTGTTGGGGGTGGTTTTGCCTCTCGCCTCAGGCCGCCTGGCCATGGCTGAGGAACTGTTGCAGGCGCGCGGATTTGGGCGCGCCGAAGAGGGCATCGGGCGGCCCCTCTTCCTCGATCTTCCCCTGGTGGAGGAAAACGACGTGGGAGGAGAGGTCACGCGCCATGCGCATGTCGTGGGTCACGAGGATCATGGTGCGCCCTTCCTCGGCCAGCGCGCGGATGACGCGCACGACCTCTTGCTCGAGCTCGGGGTCGAGCGCGCTGGTCGGTTCGTCGAAGAGAAGCGCGCGGGGTTCCATGCAAAGCGCGCGGGCGATGGCGGCGCGCTGCTGCTGGCCGCCCGAAAGCTGCGCGGGCCAGGCGTCGGCCTTGTCGCCGATGCCGACCTTGTCGAGATAAGCGCGGGCGCGGTCCTCGACCTCGGCCTTGTCCTGGCCGAGGACGGTGACGGGTGCCTCCATCACGTTTTGCAGGATCGTGAGGTGGGACCAGAGGTTGAATTGCTGGAACACCATGGAAAGGTTCGTGCGGATGCGGCGGACCTGTTCGGCATCGGCGGGGCGGCGAGCGTTTCCTGTGCCTTTCCAGGCGACGGGTTCGCCCTCGAAAGTGATGTCGCCCTGCTGGCTGTCTTCCAGAAGGTTGAGGCAGCGCAGGATGGTGGATTTGCCCGAGCCGGACGAGCCGATGAGCGAGACCACGTCGCCCTGCCGCGCGCTGAGGTCAACGCCGCGCAACACCTCGAGGGCGCCAAAGCTCTTGTGCAGGCCGGTGATCGAGATGACCGGCGGGGTGGCAGCTGTCACGGGTCTTTCCCTGTCGTAGTCGGGGGATTTGTGCCTATGGATGGCGCAAATGCAACGGTCTTGTGCAGGGTGACCAAGGGGAAGCCTGTGCGGCGCGCCCGTTTCGGGGGCGAATGGTCAGGGATTGGGCGGGATCGGGACGGCGCGGTAGGTGTCGGCGTCGATCTGCACGATGCCGTGGAGGTCAAGGGCGGCGCGGGTGCTCTCCGGCAGGGCCGCGAGCGCGTCGGAGAGGGCGGCGCGGATCGGGGCGGGGTCGTTCGCGGCGGCGGTGATGTAGGGCAGCGCCGGGGTGGGGTCGGTTCGTGCGATTTCGAGTGCTGGATCGGCCGCGCCCGCGCGGGTCAGTTGGCGCCACGTCTGGGCGTCGATCGCGGCGAGATCGGCTGAACCGTCCGTCACGGCGCGGGCCGAGGCGGCATGCGCGCCGGTGAGCGTGACGGGGCCGGGCAGGATCGCCTGTGCCGTCAGCCAGCCATGGAGCGCGGCCCAGCCCGACTGGCTGAGGGTATCGTTGACGGCGAGGCGGGGATGGGCTGGCACCGCCGCATCGCGGGCGATGATGACGGAATTGTAGTGCCCGGGCGGGCAACCCGGCAGAGCGAAGTCCGGCGTGGCGACGAGCGTGACCGTGGCGTGGAGGCGCGCGCGGAAGGGCAGGCCGCAGGTCTGGGCGAAGATGAGGTCGGGGCTTTGCCAGACCTCCCACGGGTCGCGGTCGCGGGTGAGCGCATCCGGCGCGTCGATCCCGCGGGCGCGGAGCGCGTCGCGCAGCGCCGCCCACAGCGCGTCTGTGTCCGAGCGCAGCTCGGGGCGGTCGTACATCGGCAGGGCGGCGATCATCGCCGGCTCAGTCGCCGTAATGCGTGTCTTCGACCCGCTTGCGGGCGAGGTTCGAGTCGCGGTCGTTGATGCCGAGCATGGGCGCGATCATGCGCAGCATGGCGTCCTCTTCATGGTCGCGTTCGCCGTCGGCGAGCACGATGAACCAGAGCGCCTCGATCACGTGGACGCGGGCCTCGTAGGGGACCGCCTCCTTGATCGCGCGGGTGAAGCGGACGGTATCGGGGGCCTCTGCCTCGAGCGCCTCGGCCTCGGCGCGGAGGGCTTGCGCCTCGGCCTCGGTCAGCTCGTAGCGATGGGCGAGCACGCGGTCGATCTGGTCCTTCTCGATGGCGGCATAATCGCCGTCGGAGCGGGCGAGCCGCACGAGAAGGGCGGCCAGCGCGACGCGGGCGTCGTCATAGGGCAGGGGCTCGGGGTCGGGGGCCGTGAGGCGGCGGAGGAGATCTAGAACCATGTCCGTGGATATAGGCCCGTGGCGCGGCGGTGGAAAGCTCAGGCTTTCGAGAGGACCACACCACCCGCCACCATGGCGATGGCCAGAAGGTGCGTGGGCTCGATCCCGCGCGCTTCCATCCCGAAGGCGCCGCGGGCGTCGAGCAGGAGGGCGGCGATCAGCTGGCCCACGATCATGGCGCCGAACATGGTGACGACGCCGAGGCGCGGGACCGACCAGATCGCGGCCCAGACCCAGATCGCGCCGAGCACGCCGCCCATCAGCGCCCACCAGGGGATCGACCCGAGGGTCGCGAGGCTGGGAAGGCCCGCGCCGCGCAGGAGGGCCAGGGCGGCAAGCGCCACGAAGCCGATGGCGGAGGAAAGGGCCGCGGCGGCGGTCGGGTCGCCCAGTTCGCGGGCGAGCACGGCGTTGACGGGG
>CAZVQL010000248.1:0-3715 GCA_964629305.1 uncultured Roseicyclus sp. | reverse complement strand
CGGCGGCAAGCTGCACCGGCAGGTTCTCGAGGATCGCCTGGTAGGGCACCACGTCCACGATCACGTCGACGCCGGGATTGTCGGCCTCGAAGCGGGTCAGGACATCGTCATAGACCTCGCATTCATTGCCGTCCGAGTAGCACATGAAGCGGATTTCCTGCGCCATCGCGGGGGCCGCGAGGCCGAGGGCAAGCGCAGTTGTTCCGAGCAGTTTCAAATGGTTCATGATTTTCCTCCCTTGGGTGGGGGCCAGGCCCCCGGTCGTTCTGAACATGTCAGACAAGCCGTGCCCCCTGCCGCATTGACGCGGTCTTGCCGGGGCGCACAGCCTCGGGCCAAGTCTGAGCCGAAGGGGCGCGGTAACGCAACAGTTTTGGCGCCCCCTGCCGTTGCGGAAATCGGCCCCGGCCATGTCCGGGGCCTGCCGCCTACTCGGCCGGTTCCGAGACCGTCTGGCGGTCTCTCAGCCGCAACCCCGCCGGGTCGAAGGGCGGCTCGGCGAGCCTGCGGGCGGTGTGAGGCCGCCCGAGGATCGCGACATGCACGGTATCGCCCGGCGCAACCTGGCCCGCGCGCAGGTAGGCCAGCGCCAGCGATTTGCCGACCGTGTGGCCGTAGCTGCCGGAACTGACCTGACCGATGGGCGTGCCGTCGGGCAGGAAGATCGGCTCGGATCCGCTCGCATCGGCGGTCGTGGCGTCGATCTCGAGCAGCACCATCTCTTCACGCGGTGCATTCGCTTCTATCCGCAACCATGCGTCCTTGTTGAGGAAATCCTTGTCCCGCCGGATCAGCCCATCGAGCCCGCTTTCCTGCGGCCAGTACTCGGGGCTGTAATCCCGGCCCCAGCTGCCATAGCCCTTTTCCAGCCTGAGCGACATCAGAGCCCGGCTGCCCACGGGGCCCGCGCCCACGGCTTTGCCAGCCTCCAGCAGCGCGGTGTAAAGCGTGGCCTGATCGGCCTCGGCGCAATGCAACTCCCACCCGAGGTCGCCGGTAAAGCTGACGCGGATCGCCACGACCTCGACACCGGCCACCGTGATGCGGCTCGACCGGAAGAACGGGAAAGACGCGTTTGACAGATCGGCATTCGTCACCCTTGTCAGTAGGTTACGCGCCTCGGGGCCTGCAACGTTGAAGCCGCAGGTTGCCTCGGTCAGGCTTTCGAATACCGTGCCCTCCGGCAAGGGCACCGCGCGGAAGAAGCGCTGGTGGAACCGTTCGGCGGCCCCGCCGCCCAGCACCCAGAATTCCTCTGGCCCGATCTTCGTGACGGTGAAATCGCCCGCCACGCCGCCCCGCTTGCCGATCAGCGGCGTCAGGCACGAGCGGCCCACCTCGCGCGGCATGCGGTTTGCGAAAAGCGCGTTCAGCCACGCCTCTGCGCCTGGCCCGGCCACGCGGTATTTTGCGAAGTTGGAGATGTCGATGATGCCCGCACGCTCGCGCAACATGCGCGCCTCGCGGCCGACCACATCCCACCAGGGCTGGCGCGCGAAACCCGCGCTGTCCTCAATGGTTTCATCAAAGAAAAGAGGGTGTTCCCAGCCGTAGTTCAAGCCGAACTTCGCGCCCATCGCCTTTTGCATCTGGTAGATCGGACGGACCCGAACGGGCCGCCCGGCCTCACGCTCTTCGCCGGGGAAATGGATCTTGAAACGGTGCGCGTACTGGTCGGCCACGCGGGCCTTGGTAAAGGCCTTGCCGGCCCAAGCCCCGTAGCGCGCCACGTCCCACGCGAAAAGGTCGAGCGTCGGCTCACCCTCGACCATCCATTCAGCGGCCAGCTTGCCTACGCCCCCCGATTGCGAGAAACCCGGGATCATCCCGCAGGCGCAGAAATACCCCGTCAACTCGGGCACCGGCCCGAAGAGGACGGCGGCATCCGGCGACCAGATCATCGGGCCGTTGATCACCCGCTTGATCCCCGCCGTGCCCACCACCGGCACCCGGTCGATGGCACGCATCATGTTTTCCTCGATCCGCTCGAGGTCGTCGGCGAACAGCTCGTGCCCGAACCCAAGCGGCGTACCCTCCTCGGCCCAAAAGCGCATGTCGCGCTCATAGGCGCCGACCAGCAGGCCCTTGCCCTCTTGCCGCAGGTAGTACTCGCCGTCCCGGTCGGCGACAGATGGCAGGCGGCGGTCCATCGCGGCGATCTCGGCAATCGTCTCGGTCACGAAATACTGGTGCTCGGTCGGCATCAGCGGCAGCGAAAGCCCCGCCATCGCCCCCACTTCGCGCGCCCAAAGGCCCGCGGCGTTCACAACCCACGGCGTGTGGATGTCGCCCTTCTCGGTGCGCACGATCCATGTGCCGTCGGGCTGCTGCTCGGTCGCGGTGACGGGCGTGAACCGGTAGATCTCGGCCCCGCGCTGCCGCGCGCCGACGGCATAAGCATTCGTCACGCCCGAGGGGTCGACGTTGCCGCCGTCGGGCTCGAACATGATGCAGCGCACGCCGGTGTAATCGACGAGCGGGTGCAGGCGCTCGGCCTCATCGCGCGACACCTCGTGGAAGTTCATGCCATAGCGCCGCGCCTTGGCCTCTTGCAGGCGCAGCTGCGCCTCGCGGTCCTCGGTCTGGGCGAGGTAGAGCGAGCCGGGCTGGAACACGCCGCAGGACTGGCCGGTCTCGGCCTCGAGGTCCTTGTAGAGCTGCATCGTGTAGTGCTGCAGGCGGCTGATGTTCGTGCTGTCGTGCAGCCCGTGGATGTTGGCCGCCGCGTGCCAGGTCGAGCCGCTGGTCAGCTCGTCGCGTTCAAGCAGCACGGCGTCGGTCCAGCCCGCCTTGGCGAGGTGGTAGAGGATCGAGCAGCCGATCACGCCGCCTCCGATCACGACGGCTGAGGCATGGGTACGCATGGGATGGTCCTTTAGGGCTCGCGTGTCGGGGTCAGCCTGCGACGGGCCAGGCCCCCCCGGCTTGTCCAACCCCGACGCCAGAGGGTCTCATAGCGCCGTGCCTGGGGTGAATTGACACCGCCCGGCGGCGGTCGCAGGGTGCCCCCGAACCACAATCGAGGGAGAGGGACATGGCCGCGAAGATCGCATTGGTGACGGGTGGCGCACAGGGGATCGGGCTGGCCTGCGGGCGGGCCTTGGCCGCGGACGGCTACCGCGTGATGCTGGCCGATATCCGCGACAGCGTGGAGGAGGCCGCCGAGAGTATCGGCGGGCGCGGCTTCGTCTGCGACGTGGCCGACACGGACGCGCTGATGGCACTCTTCGACCGGATCGAGGCCGAGGAAGGGCCGGTGGCCGCCCTGGTGAACAACGCAGGGATAGCCAAGCCCGGCGATTTCCTCGAGTACTCGATGGAGGATTTCGACGCGGTCATCGGCCTGAACCTGCGCGCCGTCTTCGCTGCGACCCAGCGCGCGGCCAAGGGCATGGTCAAGGCAGGGATCGAGGGCGCGATCGTCAACATGTCGTCGATCAACGCGGTCGTGGCGATCCCCGCGATCCCGGCCTATTGCGCGTCGAAGGGCGGCGTCCAGCAGATCACCAAGGCGGCCTCGCTCGCCTTGGCCGACAAGGGCATCCGCGTGAACGCGGTCGGCCCCGGCTCGATCGACACCGAGATGATGGCGGGCGTGAACGCCTCGCCCGAGGCCTATGCCCGCGTCATGTCGCGCACGCCCATGGGGCGCGTGGGCACGGCGGACGAGATCGGCAATGTCGTGGCGTTCCTCTGCTCGGACAAGGCCAGCTAC
>CAZVQL010000247.1:0-3723 GCA_964629305.1 uncultured Roseicyclus sp. | reverse complement strand
GGCCAGCATCGAACGCACTTCGGGCAGCAGGCGCATTGCCTCATCCTGATCGGCCCTGATCCGGTCGATCGCACCCTCGATCGCATCCTCCTCCGTGCAGCGCCGGGCAAGAAGCGGGAACAGATCTTCCATCTCGTCGCGCAGGTGGACGTTCAATTCCTCGTTCAGAAAGCGCAGCACCGTTGTCGCTGCCTGGCGATCGAGAGCGTCCGCCGATGCCAGCCCGTCGATCACTGCGCAAATCTGACGTTCGCGCAGGTGGTCTTCACTGATGAAATCCAGAGGATTTGCAAGCAGGCTCGGGCTTGTCGGTTTATCACCGCTCCCACGCAGCATTGGCTCTGACGGTTGCATGACACGTCCTTTCGCGTGGTTCAGATCGGCGCAAGACTTGCGCCGGTGATCTGTGCGCCGGTGGCCAGGGTTTCGACGAAGTCCCGTGATGCCCGCGCCCAGGCCGCCTTTTCCAGCGCCTGCGCGATTCTGGGGCGGACGGTCTCATAGGGCAGAACCTGACCTGGTGCTGTGGCGTTCAGGCGGATGATGTGCCAGCCGTGCCGAGAGAGAACGGGTGTGGGGCTGATGCCGCCCTCGGCCAGGGTGCGCAACGCCGCTTCGAACTCGGGCACGGTGTCGCCCGGGCCAAGCTGGCCCAGATGCCCAGCCGAAGCCTTGGAGCCGCAGTCGCTTTCACGGGCAGCGGCGGCGAACCCTTTGGCGTCGCCATCAAGCCGCGCCAGCAGAGCAACGGCCCGTGCCTCGGCCATGGCGCGTTCGGCGTCGTCGCGCGGATCGCAGGCACACAGGATATGCGAGACATCCCAGAGCGGCGCGGATCGGTAACGGTCGGGGTCCTTTTGCCATTCCGCACGGACCGCGTCCTCGGCAATCGGCTCGATTTCCAGCGCTTCATCCAGAAGGGCACGGATCAGGGCTTCGTCTTCGGTCTCGAAGCGGCTTGGCGCCAGTTCCAGCGGGTCGGGCGTCAACCCCCGGCGCTTCGCCTCTTGCAACAGCAGTGCGCGGATGGCCAGCGCCTGCGCCGCCTTGCGCCATGCGATGCCCGGCTTGTCCTTCGGGCCGGTGTGGTTCTGGGCCTCGGCGGCGATTGCCGCCGAGGGGATGGTTTCGCCGTTCACGACGACATCGGGAAACAGGGCCATGTTCATGATGCTCACTCCGCCGGGGTTGCGGCTTTGGGGCCGGTCTTGCCCTGCCGTGCGTCAAAGGCGCGGCGGCGTTCCTCAAGCGGGCGGTGCCGGCGCGAGCGCACGATCTGGTAGCCCGGTCGCGTTAGCAGGTAACGGAAGGGGGCGGCGAACCCCGACCAGATGTGAACAAGCCGCGTGAACGGGAACAGGATCGTGATGATCAGCCCGAGGAAGATGTGCAGCTTGTAGAGCCAGTGCACATCGACGACGGTGACCCAGGCGTTGATGTTCCAGGTCACGACGCTTTGCGACCAGGTCATGAAGCGGACCATTTCCGAGCCGTCCATGTGCTGCAGCGTCTGGGTGATCGTCAGCAGGCCGATGGCCAGCTGCAGCCAGATCAGGACCATGATCAGGATGTCCGGCGTAGTGGAGGTGACGCGAATGCGCGGATCGCTCAGGCGGCGATGGATCAGCATGGTTGACCCGATCAGGGCCGCGATGCCCGCCGGGCCGCCGATGATGACCGCCATCCACTGCTTGAGCGCATAGGGAATGCCGATCGCATCCAGAACCCAGACCGGCGTAAACAGCCCGACAAGGTGGCCGAAGAACACCGTCAGGATGCCGACATGGAACAGGATCGAGCCCCAGATCAGCTGCTTGCGGCGCAAAAGCTGGCTCGAGGAACTTTTCCAGGTGAAGGGGTCCCGTTCATAGCGCACGATCGACCCCACGAGGAAGATCGTCAGCGCGACATAGGGCATGACCCCGAAGATGACGAAGTTGATGTCGAAGTCGCCAAACATATCATGCGCTCCTGTTCAGGGGTTTCGGTGCTGGTTTGTCCATCGCCGCGATCATGTCGCGGACCTGCGGGCAACCTGCGTTCGGATCGGGGCCGAAGGTGACCTCGGTTTCCTCCCAGACGGCATCAAGCGCCGCGAGGTCCGTCGGGTCATCATCGGGCTGGGCCAGCATGTCGGCCACCGCTTCGGCGTCGGCCTGCGTGTCGGCGAGCTGGGAAAGAGCGGCGAACGCGGCGGCATACCCGCTGTCGCGCCGGACGAGCCGGGCCGCGAGAGCATCAAGGATATGCGCCGCGTCCGCCAGAGTTTCCTGCACTTCTGCGAAGGGACGCGTCGACAGGAATTCCAGCAACACCGGCAGGTGATCCGGCAGTTCCGAGGTGGCGGGCTCGAACCCGCCCTCCCGGTAGGTCTCGATCAGGCTGACCATCGCGCCGCCCCGGTCACGGCTTTCGCCATGAACATGCTCGAAGAGATTGAGCGACAGCGTCCGCGACCGGTCGAAGAGCATCACATAGCTTTCCTGCAGGTCGTAGAGGTCGGCCTTTGCGAAGCCCTCGGTCAACGCGCGCAGCGCAGCCCGCGTGTCGGCGGCGATGCGGGGATCGGCTGCGATGACGCCCCCGATTTCGGGCATGGCCTCCTGAAGCTCCCGCGAGGGATAGCTCAGGATCAGCGACAGGGCCTTGAGTGTGCGGTCCATCATCAGAAGGTCTCCTGCGGAAGGGCGAATTTCTTTTTCTTGCCGCCGAACAAGGTGGTCTTGCCGGCCTCGCCGGTGGAACAGCCGTTGCCATCGGTAAAGCCGCAGCCGCCGCGGATGTCGGCGCCATGCTCGTTCTGTTCGCGGTGCGCCGTGGGGATCGCGAAGCGGTCCTCGTAATCGGCGATGGCCATGATCTTGTACATGTCCTCGATCACCCGGCCCGACATGCCGACACGGGCGGCGATCGCCTCGTCCCGCACGCCATCCACGCTGAGCGCCCGCATGTAGAGCCGCATCGCGGACATGCGTTCCAGCGCGTGAACGATGGGTTCCTCGTCCCCCGCCGTCAGCATGTTGGCGAGGTATTTGACGGGGATGCGCAGGGAGCGCACGTCGGGCATCTGGTCACTCATCGCGATCTGTCCGGCCTGAGCGGCGTTCTGGATCGGCGACAGCGGCGGGATGTACCATACCATCGGCAGCGTCCGGTATTCGGGATGCAGCGGGAAGGCGACCTTCCAGTCCATCGCCATCTTCCAGACCGGGCTGACCTTGGCCGCCTCGATCCAGTCCTCGGGCACACCGTCGCGGCGGGCGGCGGCGATCACCTCGGGGTCGTTCGGATCGAGAAACACATCCAGTTGCGCGCCGTAGAGATCGGTCTCGCGTTCGGCGCTGGCCGCCGCCTCGATCTTGTCGGCGTCATAAAGGATCACGCCCAGATAGCGGATACGGCCGACGCAGGTTTCCGAGCAGACCGTCGGCTGGCCGGACTCAATCCGCGGATAGCAGAAGGTGCACTTCTCGGATTTGCCGGTATCCCAGTTGTAATAGACCTTCTTGTAGGGACAGCCCGAGATGCACATCCGCCAGCCGCGGCATTTCTCCTGGTCGATCAGGACGATGCCGTCCTCCTCGCGCTTGTAGATCGCGCCCGACGGGCAGGACGAGGCGCAGGTCGGGTTCAGGCAGTGTTCGCAGAGGCGGGGGAGATACATCATGAAGGTGTTCTCGTACTCGCCGTAGATCTCCTTCTCGATACCCTCGAAGTTGTAGT
>CAZVQL010000246.1:0-3724 GCA_964629305.1 uncultured Roseicyclus sp. | reverse complement strand
TCGAACCACGCCTTTTTCGCAGGTCCGTCGATGGCGGTCAGGTTGTGGAAGAAGTTCAGCTCGGCCTTGTAGCGGTTCATGTAGCTTTGCAGCGCGGGGACGTAATCCTTGACCCCGAAAAGCACACCGCCTGCGTTCATGAACTGGATGTCGATGTTGTCGAGCACGCCCTCGCGGTGCCAATGGTCGCCCGAGAGATACAGCGCCTTTTGCGGCGCGCCTGCGCATTTGATCGGCATCGGCGGCTGGGTGAAGACGGCGCGGCCGCTCTTCATGCCTTTCACCAGCTCCCACGTGTAGGGGGCAAGGTCGTAGCGGTAGTTCGAGGTTACACCGTTCTGGCCCAGCGTATCGACCAGCCCCTCGACCTTGTGCCAGTCGAGCTTGAGGCCCGGGGCAACGATCAGGCGGCGGTATTTCACCACGCGGCACCCGTCGAGGATGACGGCATTGTCTTTGGGCTCGAAGGCCGCGACGGCGGACTTGATCCAGTGGACGCCCGCGGGGATCAGGCTGCCCATCGTCTTGGCGGTCTTGGGCGCACCGAAGATGCCGCCGCCCACCATCGTCCAGCCGGGCTGGTAGTAGTGGATGTCGGCGGGGTCGATGATCGCCATGTCGAGGTTGGGCTTGCGCGCTTTCAGCGAGGCGGCCACCGCGATGCCCGCGGCCCCGCCGCCGACGATCACCACGTCGAACTGCGCGTCGGCGCGGTCGGTGGGTGTCTTGCCGCCATTGGCGATGCGGCGCACGACGCCGCCCATATCATAACCCGCGGCTTGCGTCGCGGCGAGGATGTCGGCCACCGGCTTGGTCTTGGCGACCGCCAGCGACCAGAGCGTCGCGGACCGCGTGCCGGTCCGGCAATAGGCGAGGACCGGGCCGGGAAGGTCTTCGAGCAACTTGCCGAAGGCTTCGGCGTCGTCATCCATGACCTTGCCCGCCACGATGGGCAGGTAGCGCGCCTCGAGCCCCAGGGCCTTGGCTGCACCCTCGATCTCTTCGAAGTTGGGCTGGTCCATCCCTTCGCCGTCGGGGCGGTTGCAGATGATCGCGCGGAACCCGTGGTCCTTGGCGGTCTTTACATCCTCTGCGGTGATCTGGGGGCTGACCGACAGGCCAGACGTGATCGTTCGGGCGTCCATGGCGGAGCCTCCTCCTGAAAAAATCGCTCCCGTGGGCCGGGTGCGGCGGGGGGCAAGCACCCCCCGTCGCGTGATCGTGGGTCAGAGTGCGTTGACCGGCACCTTGAGCATCGGACGGCCGTCCTTGTCCTTCGGCACCTCACCCGCGCGCATGTTCACCTGCAGCGAGGGGATGATCAGCTTGGGCATGTCCAGCTGGGCATCACGCTCGGTGCGGAACTTGACGAATTCTTCCTTCGTCTTGTTGCCGCCAACATGGATGTTGTGCGCCTTCTCGTCCGCGACGGTGGTCTCCCACTGGATGTCGCGGCCGTTGGGGCCGTAGTCGTGGCACATGAAGAGGCGCATGTCGTCGGGCAGCGCCAGCACCTTCTGGATGCTGTCGTACAGCGTGCCCGCATCCCCGCCGGGGAAGTCGGCGCGTGCCGAGCCACCATCGGGCATGAAGAGCGTGTCACCCACGAAGGCCGCGTCGCCCATGACATGCGTCATGCAGGCGGGCGTGTGGCCCGGCGTGTAGATCGCAAAGGCGCGCAGGCCGCCGATCTCGTAGGTGTCGCCATCCTCGAACAGGGCGTCGAATTGCGAGCCGTCGCGCTGGAACTCGGTGCCTTCGTTGAAGACCTTGCCGAAGGTGTCCTGCACCACGGTGATGTTCTTGCCGATGCCGATCTTGCCGCCCAGCTTCTCCTGGATGTAGGGCGCGCCGGACAGGTGGTCGGCGTGGACGTGCGTCTCGATCAGCCACTCGACCTTCAGGCCCTTGTCCTTGACGTAGGCGATGATGGCGTCGGCGCTTTCATAGCTGATGCGGCCGGCGGCATAGTCGATGTCCATCACGCTGTCGACGATGGCACAGCTGTTCGAGTTGGGGTCCTTCACGACATAGGAAATCGTGTTGGTCGCGGGGTCGAAGAACGGTTCGACCTCGGGGTGGACGTTCATGTTGACGGAATTGTCGGTCATGGTCGTGTCTCCTCCGGGTGGTTCAGGTGGTCGCGGGCTTGGGCCGCGAGAGGGATTGCAGGTAACGGGCGGCAAAGATGCCGGCGAGCATGGCCGCGGTGAAGGCGATGACCTCCCACCGGCCGGTGCCCAGCGCGGGAAGCGCGCCACCGGGGCAGAAGCCCGCGATGCCCCAGCCGACACCGAAGACCGCCGAGCCGCCGATCAGGCGGGCGTCGAGGTTCCGGGCGGTGGGCAGCATGAACTTGCCCTCGAAAAGCGGCCGCGCGCGGCCGAAGACCAAGCGGTAGCCGATCGCCGCGGTGATGAGCGCGCCGCCCATCACGAAGGCCAGGCTGGGGTCCCAGCTGCCCGCGACGTCGAAGAAATTGATGACCTTGGCGGGGTTCGCCATGCCCGAGATGACGATCCCGGTGCCGAAGATCACGCCGACGAGATAAACGAGGATCAGGTGCATCTGTCTCAGCCTCCGATCACGTGGCGGACGACGTAGACGGTCGCCGCGGTGGTTGCCATGAAGGTCAGCGTCGCCGCGATCGAGCGCGGGGAAAGCCGCGCCATGCCGCAGACGCCGTGGCCGGACGTGCAGCCCGAGCCATAGGTCACGCCAATGCCGACGATGAACCCGCCAACGAGCAGCATGGGGGTCGAGACGGGCACGGTGATCTCGGGCATGCCGCCGGTGGCCAGCCAGTAGACGGTCGGGCCGGTGATCATGCCGAGCAGAACCGCAACGCGCCAGCTGGCGTCAGCCATCGAGGCAGGGGCGAAGATGCCGGCAAGGATGCCGGTTGCGCCCATCACGCGGCCGATGACAAGCATCAGCAGCACGGCGGCAAGGCCGATCAACACACCGCCGCCAAGCGATTGCCAAGGGGTGAAGGCTGTTTCGATCATGCCTGTCCTCCGGCGCGGATCATCGCGCATAGTTCAACGGTTGCAGTCATTGGGACTGTCTCCTTCCTGTTCGCTGAATGATGAATACCGAGTCGGGGTGCGCCAATCAGTGATCTAGTCACACAACAGCGCACGATAGGCGAAGCACACCGCAAAGCATTGACATAAATCAATAAATTTTTCGCAAAAAAACGTGCGCGCCTGGTGGCGAGCCGCGCTCAACTCTCGGCGAGCTTCCTTAGCCCGTCGCAATCGAGAATCTCGACCGTGCCGCGCCCTTGGGCGACCCAGCCGCGGCGCTGAAACTCGGCCAGTTGGCGCGAGATGACCTCGCGCGCGGTGCCCAGTTCGGCGGCAAGCTGAGCGTGGGTCGCTTTCAGCACACCCGTATCGGCGCGCTCGATGATCTTCTGCGCAAGCCGAATGTCCATCCGGCGAAAGGCGATATCCTCGATCACGTGGAACAGGTCCGTGATCCGCCGCGAATAGGCGCGGAAGACGAAATTGCGGAACTCTTTCGAGGTCGAAACCAGGTCGTCGAACACCGCACGCGGGATCGCGGCGGCGGTGATGTCGGTCTCGGCCACGCCCTCGGCCGAGTAATCCTCGTAGGCCAGCATGCAAGCCGTGGTCAGCACGCAGCTTTCCCCCGCCGTCACGCGGTAAAGCACGACCTCGCGCCCGTTCTCGGCCAGTTGCTGCACCCGGACCGTTCC
>CAZVQL010000245.1:0-3753 GCA_964629305.1 uncultured Roseicyclus sp. | reverse complement strand
CCGACACGAGGATTTTCAATCCACTGCTCTACCCCTGAGCTACCCGGGCACGGGTTTGGGGGCGCGCGGCGTCCCCGTGGGTGAGCGGCGTTCTAGGGCGTCTCGGCGGGGCTGTCCATAGGGCAGAACGCGTTTTTTGCGCGCCGGAGGGCACGGGCGGTCAGTGCGGTTTTCGCAAGGCCTCGGCGGCGGCTTCCTCGTCCTCGGGGTCCTTTGACGGAATGGCGTAGGACCCGTTCAGCCAGCGTGCCAAATCCACGTCGGCACAGCGACGCGAGCAGAAGGGGCGATAGGCCGGAGCGGTCTCGCCGGAGCAGATCGGGCAGGACATCATGCACCTTTCTGTCTGTGATCCGCCCGAAACATGCGCCAACCCTTGCCGGATCGCAACCGCCGATGCGCCGACGCTTGCCCAGGATGGCATGGGACCGTTACGAAAGCGTAAAACAACCGAGGAGCCGGGCAGATGGAACATGTGACGCGCAGGACGGCGATGGTGTTGGGCGGGGCGGCGCTGGCCGCGGGGTGCACGCCGGTCCTCGGGGGCAGCGGCGTCAGCAGTGGCGGGGGCGGCGGCCTTGGGCCCGAGTTCCGGCCGCAACCGAATTCCGACTACGACGCCTGGGTCGCGGCCTTCCGGTCACGGGCGCGGGCCGAGGGGATCACCGAGGCGACGCTCGACCGCGGATTTCGCGGCCAGGGCTTCCTGCCCGGCGTCGTGGAGCGCGACCGGAACCAGACGGAATTCCGAAGAACAACAGAGGATTACCTGGCGCTTGTCGCGTCCGACGATGACTTGGCCACCGGTCGGCCGCGGGTCGCGGCGCAGCGCAGTACGCTGGCGGCGATCGAGGCGGAGAGTGGCGTGGACGCGAATGTGCTGGCCGCCATCTGGGGGCTGGAGACGCGCTTCGGGACGCGGTTGGGCGAGATCCCGGTGATCTCGGCGACCTCGACGCTGGCCTGGGAAGGGCGGCGGGGGCGGTTCTTCGAGGCACAGCTGCTCGCGGCGCTCAGGATCATCCAGTCGGGCGACACGACGACGGACCGGATGGTCGGATCCTGGGCGGGGGCGATGGGACACACGCAGCTGATGCCGACGGTCTACCAGGAATATGCCGTGGATTTCCAAGGGGATGGGCGGCGCGAGATCTGGGGGAGCGACCCGACGGACGCGCTGGCCTCGACGGCGGAATACCTGCGGCGCTACCGCTGGCAGCGGGGGCAGCCCTGGGGGATGGAGGTGCATCTGCCCGACGGCTTCGACACCAGCGTGACAGGGCGAGACAATCGCCGCCCGGTGAGCGCCTGGAGGGCGGCCGGCATCCGGCCCGCGCGGGGGGGGAGCCTGCCCGATCATGGCGAGGCGGCGATCCATGCACCGGGCGGCCCGAACGGCCCAGCTTGGATTTTGTATCGGAATTTCAACGTGATCCTGCGCTACAACCCGTCCACGAACTACGGGATCGGAGTGGGCTACATGGCCGACCGTCTGGCCGGTGGCGGACCCCTCACGCGGGCGTTCGGGCCGGATGAGACGGGGCTGACCCAAGCAGAACGGCGGGAATTGCAGGCGCTTTTGAACAGGCGCGGGTTCGATGCGGGAACGCCTGACGGGGTGATCGGGCGGGGGACCGAGGCCGCGATCCGGGGCTACCAGGAGGCACGCGGGCTGACAGTTGATGGGCGGGCGTCGCAGCCGCTTCTCAGGGCGCTCAGGCAGGGTTAACAGCGCCGCCGCGCGGGCGGCCGAGGGCGTGAAGCCCCTGTCGGCATCCCGTACACACCCTGTGCACATCGCGTACATACGCGGTTCTTGCACCGAAGCGGCGCGCAAGATGGTTAATGGTGCGGACGCCGGGCTGAAGCCCGGTCTACGGTCTGGTTTACGGGCGGGGCCAGAGGGACGCGAGCGGAAGACGGTCACGCTTTTTCTGAAGCTCATAGTGGCCGAGCGGCGTCCAGCCGGCCAGCACCACCTCGGCCCCATCCTCGCGGAAGGCGCGGCGGAGCGCATCCTCGATCACGCGGCGGTCTTTCTTCGGCATCGGCGCGAGGTCGAGCGTGATCTGCCCGCCGAGGCCCTTCACGCGCAGCGCGCGCGGCAGGACGCGGACGAGCGCGAGATTGGCCTTGAGCCCCGCGGCAAGCGAGGTGTCAGCGCCGGTGTTCACGTCGACGGCGACAAGCGCGCGGGTGGGTTCGATGAAGGCCGTGGCACCGCCCGAGAGAGGGAGGCGCGGGGACAGCGCCGCCTCGATCGCCTCGATCACGCCATGGGTTTCGAAGGCCCCTGCCCCCTCGACCACTTCGTCGGGGTCAGGGTCTGCCCAGTCGCGCCACGCGGTCAGGTGGGCGTCGGGCGCATCCAGCAGGCATTCGGGCGGGCCGTCGGTGTCGGCGGTGACGGCGGCGGCGAGGTCGCGCATCGCCGTGATGTCGTCGGACAGCGCGCCCTCGTCCACGCCTTCGGCGGCGCTGCGCAGGATGAGGCCGTGAGCCTCGGGCGCGCCCGCCATCGCCGCATGGGCAATTTCGAGCAGGCGGTCGCGCTCTTCCTCGTCGCGGATGCGGCGGGAGATGTTGAGGCCGGGGGCCTCGGGCGTGACGATGGCGTAGCGGCTTTTGAACAGCAGGCGCGGGCTGACCGGCACGGCCTTGCCAGGCTCGGCGGTTCCCGCGACCTGCACCAGCAGGCGGTCGCCGGGCGCGATGCCCTTGGCCTGCCGGAGGTAGCCCTTTTGCGCGCCCATGCTGAGGGTCAGGCCGCCCTGCCCCTTCATGGGCCGGTCGGCCACGGCGCGGTAGATGGCACCGGGAAGCGGCTGGTCCGTGTCGGGGTCGATGAGGATGTCGTGGAGCTGGCCGTCGACCATCAGCGCGGCGGCGGCGCGGCCCGCAACATGGTCGAGGATCACGACACGGCCCTTCATCGCGTGCCCCAGACGGGATAGCCCGCTGCCGCGAGCAGCTGGGCGGTCTCGGCCAGCGGCAGGCCGACGATGGCGCTGTGGCTGCCGGAGATCCACGGGATGAAGGCGCCAGCGGGGCCTTGGATGGAATAGCCGCCGGCCTTGCCCTGCCAGTCGCCGGTAGCGAGGTAGCCTTCGCGTTCCGCCTCAGTCAGGCGCTTCATGCGGACGCGGGCCTCGGTGATGCGGTGCCAGCTTTTGTCGCCGCGTTTCACGGACAGAGCGGTGTAGACGCGGTGACGGCGGCCGGAGAGCAGGTCGAGGAAGCGGCGGGCCTCGTCCTTGTCGGCGGGTTTGCCGAGGATGCGGCGGCCCAGCGCGACGGTGGTGTCGGCCGAGAGCGCGATATCATCGGGGCCCGCGGGGATGGCCGCGAGTTTCTCGGCGGCGATGCGCGCGCAGTAGTCGCGCGGCAGTTCGGCCTTTTTCGGGTCTTCGTTTATGTCGGGCGGGGTCACGGCGTCGGGCGTGATGCCGAGCACGGCCAGAAGCTCCAGCCGCCTTGGGCTGCCGGAGCCGAGGATGAGGTGGGGTTTCTCTGCCATGGCGCCCTATTCGACCGGGTGCCGGCCGCGTTTCGCTGGCGCGAAACGCTTACCCGCACTACGCGACGCGTCGCGTTACTTGAACCGGTAGTTGATGCGGCCCTTGGTGAGGTCGTAGGGGGTCATTTCCACCTGGACCTTGTCGCCTGCCAGAACGCGGATGCGGTTCTTGCGCATCTTTCCTGCCGTGTGCGCGATGATCTCATGGCCGTTTTCAAGCTCGACCCGGAATGTCG
>CAZVQL010000244.1:0-3758 GCA_964629305.1 uncultured Roseicyclus sp. | reverse complement strand
TTCATGTCCAGCGGCCAGGTCTGCGCCACCTTGTAGGTCGTCACCCCCAGCCGCTCGGCCTCGGCCGCGTCGATGCCCAGCGTCGCCAGCGCCGACATCAGGTCGAGCCAGTTCTTGCCGGCGGCGACAAAGCCGATCTTGGCGCCCGGTTTCCCGTGCATCCGCTTATCCATGCCGTTGGCATGGGCAAAGGCCTCGGCCGCCCACCGCTTGTATTCCAGAAGCCGCTCTTCCTGCGCGATCCAGTGATCGCCCAGCCGGATGTTCAGCCCGCCCGGCGGCATCTCGAACTGCGGCTCCTCGAAAGACATCCGGTCGAACCGGCCATCGACCACGGCCGTGGCCTCGACCGTGTCCTTCATCGTCTTGAGACCGACCCAGACGCCCGCAAAGCGGCTCAGCGCATAGCCATAAAGCCCGTAATCGAGGATTTCCTGCACGCCCGCCGGGCTCAGCACCGGCATATGCGCATCGACCATCGCCCAGTCCGACTGGTGGCACACGGTCGAGGACTCACCCGTATGGTCGTCCCCCATCGCCATCAGCACACCACCGTGGCGCGAGGTGCCGGCCATGTTCACATGGCGCATCACGTCGCCCGAGCGGTCCACCCCGGGCCCCTTGCCGTACCAAAGGCCGAAGACCCCGTCGAACTTGCCTTCACCGCGCAGCTCAGCCTGCTGGCTGCCCCAGATCGCTGTTGCCGCCAGATCCTCGTTCAGACCCGGCTGGAACAGCACATCCGCCGCCTCGAGATGTTTTTTCGCCCGCGCCATCTGCATGTCGACGGCCCCCAGCGGCGAGCCGCGATAGCCCGTCACCAGCCCCGCGGTGTTCAGTCCCGCGGCGCGGTCGCGCGCCTTCTGCATCAGCATCAGCCGCACCAGCGCCTGCGTGCCGGTCAGAAGAACCGGGGATTTCTGAAGATCGAAACGGTCATCCAGCGATACCTGCTGCACTCCCATGGCGGGCCTCCCGTGACAGCGTTGGTCGTTGTATATGCGATGAAGCATAGGTCACAAATGCTGACCTGTCCATTCAAATCCGAGACACACAGGCCACACTTACGAAAACGTCAAAAATCGCCGATAAGGGGCTTTGCAAGCGCTTTGGGCCGCGCCTAAATGCGGCTGCGAACAGGAGTGTGATGATGGATTGGGACAAGCTGCGCATTTTTCATGCAGTCGCCGACGCGGGCAGCCTGACCCATGCCGGCGACACATTGCACCTGTCGCAATCCGCCGTCAGCCGCCAGATTCGTGCCCTGGAAGAAGGGTTGAACACCACCCTCTTCCACCGCCACGCCCGCGGATTGATCCTGACCGAACAGGGCGAATTGCTGTTTGATGCGACCAAGCACATGACCAAGCGGCTCGACGCCGCCGCCGCCCGCATCCGCGACAGCGAAGAGGAGGTGTTCGGCGAATTACGGGTGACCACCACCATCGGGTTCGGCTCGCTCTGGCTCGCGCCCCGCCTGCCCGCGCTCTACGAGAAATACCCTGATCTCAAGATCGACCTCATGCTCGAGGAACGCCTGCTCGACCTGCCCATGCGCGAGGCTGATGTCGCCATTCGCATGAAGGAGCCGTCACAGGCCGACCTGATCCGTCGCCGGCTCATGACGATCAACATGCGCCTCTATGCCTCGCCCCGCTATCTCGCGCAAAACGGCGAACCGCAGACGCTCGAGGATCTGGCGAACCATCGCCTCATCAGCCAGAACGCCAGCTCGGCACAGGTCAGCGCGGGCGCGATCCTCGTGCGCGAGTTGATGAGCTACGACATCGGCTCGACCCTGACCGTGAACAACTATTTCGGCGTGCTGCAGGCCGTCATCGCCGATCTCGGCATCGGCGTTCTACCCGATTACCTGACCCAGGATTTCCCCGACCTCGTCCGCGTCCTGCCCGAGACGCAGTCGGCCGAAGTGCCCGTTTTCCTCGCCTACCCCGAGGAATTGCGCCAGTCCAAGCGGGTCGAGGTCTTCCGCGATTTCGTCGCCGAAGAAGTCATCGCCTACCGCCGTCGCCAGAAGGAAAGCGCCGCTGGACCCGCCCCCTGAGAGCACAGACACACCTGTCCCTGTCTGTGTGCTATGCGCCACAGGCATATCCGCTTTGCGGCGGCGCGGCGACATTTGCCTTGATCGAGTCAGGAGCGCTGATTATTTCAGCATCAATGGAACGCATGGTGAGAGATCACTGTTCCATTACCTCCCTGTTGGACTTCGGCCGAGATTCGTCTCGGCCTTTTTTTTGGCTTCGCGCCCGCAAGACGCGTCATGAGCGTTTCCAAAGTCGAAACAAACCCACCGGATTTCGCCGATTTCGCGGCTCTCCACGCATTATTGTCCACGAGTTTCGCCTTTATGGAGGGTCGGATCGATCCGCCCTCCTCCATGACGCGGCTGACGGTCGACGCGCTGAAGGTCAAGACGGCGTCAGAGGATCTCTTCCTCATCCGCCACGCGGGCGCGCCCAAAGCCTGCCTGTTCGGAACCCGAACGCCTGACGCCTACTATATCGGCAAGCTCGCCGTTGCCGCGCCGCAGCGTGGCCAGGGCCTTGCCCGCGCATTGGTCGAGGCCGCCGCCGCGCACGCCCGTGCCCTCGGCGCGCCCGCGCTCGAACTGCAATCGCGCGTCGAATTGATCGAGAACCACGCGGCCTTCATCGCGATGGGTTTCACGCAATCCGCGGCCACCGCGCATCCGGGATACGACCGCCCGACATCCCTGACCTTTCGCCGCGCGCTCTGACGCCCCCCTTCCCCCTGCGCCGCGCCTGCCGTAAAGAGCGGGCCAAACGGGGGACCTGCCATGACCGAGCCAGCCATCACGCCCGAGCTGATCGCCGCCCACGGGCTGAAGCCCGACGAATACGACCGCATTCTCGAGATCATCGGACGCGAGCCGACCTTCACGGAACTCGGCATCTTCTCGGCCATGTGGAACGAGCACTGTTCCTACAAGTCGTCCAAGAAATGGCTCCGCACGCTGCCCACCACCGGCCCACAGGTCATTTGCGGCCCCGGCGAGAACGCGGGCGTCGTCGATATCGGCGACGGGCAGGCCGTGGTCTTCAAGATGGAGAGCCACAACCACCCCTCCTACATCGAGCCCTACCAGGGGGCTGCCACAGGCGTCGGCGGCATCCTGCGCGATGTCTTCACCATGGGGGCCCGCCCCATCGCGGCAATGAATGCCCTCAGCTTCGGCGAGAAGGACCACCCGAAAACCCGCCAGCTTGTCCATGGCGTGGTCGAGGGGATCGGCGGCTACGGCAACTGCTTCGGCGTGCCCACCATCGGCGGCGAGGTCCGCTTTCACGCGGCCTATAATGGCAACTGCCTTGTGAACGCCTTCGCGGCCGGCCTCGCCGATGCCGACAAGATCTTCTACTCGGCCGCCTCCGGCGTCGGCATGCCCGTCGTCTATCTCGGCGCCAAGACGGGCCGCGACGGCGTCGGCGGTGCAACCATGGCCAGCGCCGAATTCGACGACACGATCGAGGAAAAGCGCCCCACCGTTCAGGTCGGCGACCCCTTCACCGAGAAGCGCCTGCTCGAGGCCTGCCTCGAGCTGATGCAGACCGGCGCGGTCATCTCCATCCAGGACATGGGGGCCGCGGGCCTGACCTGTTCCGCCGTGGAAATGGGCGACAAGGGCAAGCTCGGCATCAAGCTGACGCTGGATTACGTCCCCCAGCGCGAAGACGCGATGACCGCCTACGAGATGATGCTGTCCGAAAGCCAGG
>CAZVQL010000243.1:0-3770 GCA_964629305.1 uncultured Roseicyclus sp. | reverse complement strand
AGGTGGAGACCGACGGGCATTGGGCCACGAGCGTGCCGGGCGTCTACGCGATCGGGGATTGCATCGCGGGGCCGATGCTGGCGCACAAGGCCGAGGACGAAGGCATGGCCGTGGCCGAGGTGATCGCGGGCAAGCATGGCCACGTGAACTACGGCGTGATCCCCGGCGTGATCTACACCCACCCCGAGGTCGCGAGCGTTGGCCAGACCGAAGAGCAGCTGAAAGAGGCCGGGCGCGCCTACAAGGTCGGCAAGTTCGCCTTCATGGGCAACGGGCGCGCCAAGGCGAACTTCGCCGCCGACGGTTTCGTCAAGATCCTCGCCGACAAGGACACCGACCGCATCCTCGGCGCGCATATCATCGGCCCGATGGCCGGTGACCTGATCCACGAGATCTGCGTGGCGATGGAATTCGGCGCAAGCGCGCAGGATCTT
Source organism: uncultured Roseicyclus sp. (assembly GCA_964629305.1). Taxonomy (GTDB): domain Bacteria; phylum Pseudomonadota; class Alphaproteobacteria; order Rhodobacterales; family Rhodobacteraceae; genus Roseicyclus. The sequence goes on along the minus strand of CAZVQL010000243.1, from coordinate 3,336 downwards.
GCGCTGACCTGCCACGCCCACCCGACCTATTCCGAGGCCGTGCGCGAAGCCGCGCTCGCCTGCGGCGACGGGCCGATCCATTCCTGATCGGCTGATCGTCACAAGGGGCTGGACCGCCAGCTACACCCCCGCGCTCAGCGTGGCGCGGGGTGAAATGCTGACCTCCCATCACTCCGATCCCGAGAACCCCGGCTGGCGCTGGACGACCAACGCCGCGGGCCTTGGTGGCTGGCTACCCGAGGGTTTGGTGGAGAACGGCCGCGCGACGGAAGACTTCGATAGCACGGAGTTGACCGTCGACGAAGGCGAGAGTGTCACCCGGCTCAGGCAGCGCAGCGGCTGGTCGCTTTGCGAGACCACGACCGGCACCCGCGGATGGCTCCCCGACAGCCATGTCGCACCGACCTGACCCCATCTCCGTTCCATAAATCTGGCAGCACACCGCCAGCCCGCCAGTGCCCCTTCAGGCAAAGGCACCCGGCCCGCCACACGCGGTCCCTCAGCCTGCCAGTAAGCGCAGCCCGTTGGTCACGTCGGCCCGCACCGCCAGCCGCAGCCCCGGTTCATCCCCGGCCTTCAGCGCCGCGACGATCAGCGGGTGATGCTGCGGAACCTCGGTGCGGTTCAGCCGCCCGTAAAGCGCGCGCATCGTCGGCCCCAGCTGCAGCCAGACCGTCTCGGCCAGCGCCAGCATCGCGGGTGCCTGGGCGCGCAGGTAGAGCGTGCGGTGAAACTCGAGGTTGCGGCGGATATAGGCCACCGCGTCGCGGCGCTGGATCGCCTGCGCGATGGTGCCGTTGATCGCCTCCATCCGCTCGATCAGCGCGGGATGGGCCCGCGGCAGGGCGCGCGCCGACAGCTCCGGTTCCAGGAGCGCGCGGATCGCCGCCAACTCCTCGATCCGCTCGTTCGACAGCTCCGGCGTCGAGACGCGGCCAGAGGCCGAGAGGAACAGCGCCCCCTCGCTCACCAGCCGCCGCACTGCTTCGCGCGCAGGCGTCATCGAGACGCCGAATTCCGCGCCGAGGCCGCGCAGCGTCATCGCCTCGCCCGGACCAACCTCACCATGCATGATCCGGGTGCGCAGCGCGCGATAGACCCGGTCATGGGCCACCGCGGCGCCCGTTTCCGTCGGGCGCGGGTTCATCAGCATCCGTGATCCTCCTCGAGGTCGAAGCGCCAGGCCAACAGCCCCGCCCCGTTTCGCTTCAACCAGTCGCGGTGTTCCGCATAGTCGGGCCGCAGCCGTGCACAGACCCGCCAGAAGGCGGGGGCGTGGTTCATCTCGACCAGGTGGGCCACCTCGTGGGCGGCCACGTAATCAAGCACCGCGGGCGGCGCCATGATCAGCCGCCACGAGAACATCAGGTCCCCTTTCGAGGAACAGCTGCCCCAGCGGCTGCGCGGATCGCGGAGCGTCAGACGCCCCGGCACCCGGCCCAGCGTCCCGGCATGACGCGCGACCGCTGCTGACAGCCGCTCGCGCGCCAGCGCGGTCAGAAGCGCCTTGAGCCGCGGACCCTGCCGCGGGCCCTCGGGCACTTCGATCCGTCCGTCGCTGAAGCGCGCGGCCCGGCCGGATCCCACCACCACGGCGCGCGGCACGCCGCAGATCGGCAGCTCGGCCCCGATCCGGGCCAGTTGCGGGGCGGGTGCTGCATCGAGATGGCGGCGCACCCAGCCCTCGCGGTCGCGCAGAAAGGCCAACGCCTCGGCCTCGGGCGCCCACAGCGGCAGCGACAGGCTGACCGTCCCGTTGGCGCGCGAGACGCGCAGCGAAAACCGAGTCGCCCGGCGCGAGCGGCGCAGCGCCACAACGACCGGCGGATCGCCCGGAAGGACATGGGTTGAACTGCGCTGTTTCGACACCACTTTCAAAGCCTCGAGGATGCGATCGACCGTCCTGCCGGACGGGGTTTGACAGTCACCCCCCACTATGGCAGAGGACCGCATCCCGCGATACCGCAGAGTTATGCAAGGGGGTGTCATGCCCAAAGAGGAATGGGGCGTCAAACGCGTCTGCCCCACAACCGGAAAACGGTTCTACGACATGAACCGGAACCCGATCGTCAGCCCCTACACGGGCGAGACTGTCGTGATCGACACCGGCAAGTCCGGTCGCAGTCTCGTGGCCGACAAGCCCGACAAGAAAGCCGTGAAAGAGGCCGCATCGGAAGAGGAAGATCTGGTCCTCGACGACGACATCGAGATCGATGACGACGACGATGCGGATGTCGATCTGGACGATGATGATGTTCTCGACGACGACGAGGACGACGACACCGTCGCGCTCGACGACCTGGCTGATGTGGCCGGGAACGACGGCGACGACGACTGATATCGGTGGCGGGCGGAGGGGCTGGCGGGGGCGATTTTTTCCTTGCACGTCCCCCCGCCCTATCCTACACCGCCGCACACCTGACGGGGGCGTCCCGAACGCCCCCTGAAACGGGGCCTTAGCTCAGCTGGGAGAGCGCTTGCATGGCATGCAAGAGGTCAGGGGTTCGATCCCCCTAGGCTCCACCAAACCTCTCTCGATCGACATTGGACTTACGCGGCGCAAGGCCGTTCAACCTGTCCGACGCGCAACGAAAAAGCCCCGGCCTCTGCCGGGGCTTTCGCGTCTTGGGAGCTGGCCCTGAAAGATCAGCCGATGATCGCGTTCAGCGTGGCCGAAGGGCGCATGATGGCCGCAGTCTTGACCGGATCGGGGTGGTAGTAGCCGCCCTGGTCCACGGCCTGCCCGCGGCCGGCGTGCAGCTCTTCCAGGATCGCGGCCTCACCGTCCGCCAGCGCTTGCGCGATGGGGGCGAAATGGGCGGCGAGCCCGGCATCGTCCGACTGCGCGGCCAGCGCTTCGGCCCAGTAGCGGGCGAACCAGTAGTGGCTGTCGCGGTTGTCGGGCTGGCCCACCTTGCGGCCCGGGCTGCGGTCGTGGTCGAGAACACCCTGCGTCGCCACCTCGACCGCATCGCCGAGGATGCGCGCCTTGGCGTTGCCCTTGGCATCGGCCAGGAACTTGAAGCTCTCGCCCAATGCACAGAACTCGCCAAGCGAGTCCCACCGCAGGTGGTTCTCGGCCTGAAGCTGCTGCACGTGCTTGGGCGCAGAGCCGCCTGCGCCCGTCTCGAAGAGGCCACCGCCCTGCATCAGCTTCACGATCGACAGCATCTTGGCAGAGGTCGCAAGCTCCAGGATCGGGAAGAGGTCGGTCAGGTAGTCGCGCAGCACGTTGCCGGTAATGGCGATGGTGTTCTCACCCTTGGTGATCGTCTCGAGGGACGCACGGGTCGCCTCGCGCGGGGCCATGATCTCGAAGCGGTCGGCCACGCCCTT
>CAZVQL010000242.1:0-3777 GCA_964629305.1 uncultured Roseicyclus sp. | reverse complement strand
TTGGATCGCCATCTTAACCGACCTCTTTCATCGTGTTCTGGAGTGCGTTGAGCTTCGCCTTGATCGAGGTATCGATCATGCGGGACCCAACCTTGACGACAAGACCGCCGATGAGGCTTTCATCGACAGTCGCATTCAGTTTCACATCGCGACCGACGGACGCCTTGAGCGTCGCGGCCAGCTTTTCGGCCTGCGCCTTGGTCAGCGCCTTGGCCGAAACCACATCGGCAGTCACCTCGCCCTTGTGCTCCGCGATCATCTCGCGCAGGGCGCGCAGCATCGCGGGCAGGACGAACAGGCGACGCTTCTGCGCCATCAGGCGCAGCGTGTTCGCCGTCATCGCGTTCAGGCCCATCGCATCCGCGACCTTGCCCATCGCGGCGCCTGACGCGTCACGGCCATAGATTGGCGAGGTGATCACGTCGCGCAGATCCGCGCTTTCGGCCAGGGCCGCCTCGAGGGCCGCCACGTCGCTTTCGAGCGCGGCGAGAGCGCCCTCTTCTTCGGCCAGATCGAACATCGCGGTCGCATAGCGGGCAGCGATGCCGGTCGAGATTGAAGCAGGTTCGCTCACGTCCACCCTTTCTCACATAGGTAGCCCGGAGCGGCGCGCTGATGCGCCCCCGGGCGTGTCGTTCTCGGCGGCGATGGCAGCCGTTTCCCCTTAAATCGCCGGTGATGTAGCAGAGGCCCCTCAATGCTGCAACCGCGATAGACCGTGCTCGTCTGAGTGGAAAATCCTTTTGAGACAAGGGGAAAACGGGTCTGCCCGAATATGCGACGCTTTGAAGCTTGCGCTTGCGACGCTTTGCCCTTTCCCATCCGTTCGATTCTCAAGGCGGGCCGGTCGGGGCCCCGAAGCACCCAAGCCCCGGTAATCGTTGGATTCAGCCCTGGCGGCGGTTGCTGGCCCCGGCCCCCGCGGGCGTCGGCGCCCCCTCGAGGATCTTCAGCGGCTGGCGCACCCGCTCGGCCAGACCGGGCCTTGTGGGCGCGTGAACGCGCTTGGACACCTCCAGCAATATCACGCCGCCGGCGTAGTAGCTGCTCAGCTTCGCGCCCATCTTCTCCATCATGTCCGCCGACCGCAGCCAGAAGCGCTTGTGCGACGGCGGCGCGAACAGGGCCGCGGCATGACGTTCGGGCATGAAGTTGTGCCGTTTCATCTGTGCCTCGAGCTGGCTCAGCGAATAGGGCCGCCCGAAGCCGAAGGGCGTGGCATCGCGGCGGGCCCACATGCCGGACCGGTTGGGCACGATGAACAATGCCTTGCCACCCGGCCCCAGCACCCGCGCGCATTCTTCGAGCACCGATGCCGGATGTTCCGAGGTTTCCAGCCCGTGCAGGCAGACCACCTTGTCGGCAATCCCGGTCGGCAGGGGCCAAAGCCCCTCTCGACACAGCGCCGAGACGTTCTCGAGGCCCGCGGGCCAGGGCATCACGCCCTGCTCGGCCGGCATCAGGCCGACGACGCGCCGCGCCTCTTCGAGATAGGGCCTGAGCAGCGGGACGGCGAAACCGAATCCCACCACGGTCTGCCCCTTCGCCTCGGGCCACAGGGCCTGCACCCGGTCGCGAACGGCCTTCTGAGCGATGCGGCCCAGGCGCGTTCTATAGTAGAATTGGCGCAGATCGGTGACGTCGAGATGCATTGCACTACGTTCATGTGTCGGACAGGGTGGTCCTCCACCCGACCTTGACCCAAGCAACCACGGATTTCCATGCCCGAGACCGGCGCCCAACCCGAAATCGTCACGATCCCCTGCCTGCAGGACAATTACGCCTATCTTCTCCACGATCCCGCAACCGGTCGGACCGCCCTCATCGATGCGCCCGAGGCCGCCCCGATCGAGGCCGCCCTGTCGGACCGGGGATGGCAGCTGACGGACATCCTGATCACCCATCACCACTGGGATCACGTCGACGGGGTCGAGGCGCTGCGCAGCGCGACCGGCGCAAAGGTCTGGGGCGCGGCCGCCGACGCCCACCGTCTGCCCCCGCTCGACCACGCGCTGGCCGAGGGCGACCTGGTCGAGATCGGCACGCTGGAGGGCCGGGTGATCGACGTGTCGGGGCACACCGTGGGCCACATCGCCTATCACTTCCCCGGTGCAAGCGCCGTCTTCACCGCCGACAGCCTGATGGCGCTTGGCTGCGGGCGTCTTTTCGAAGGCACGCCCGAGCAGATGTGGGAAAGCCTGCAAAAGCTGGCCGCGCTGCCGCCCGAAACGCTGGTCTGCTCGGGCCACGAATACACCGCCGCCAACGCGCGTTTCGCGCTGACCATTGAACCGGACAACGCGGCGCTTAAATCACGATGCAACGCGGTCGATACCGCACGGGCCGAAGGGCGCCCGACCGTCCCCTCCTCCCTGACCGAGGAGATGGCGACCAACCCGTTCCTGCGCGCGGCCGATCCGGGCATCGCGGCAGGGCTCGACATGGCCGGCGCGCCACCTGCTGCCGTCTTTGCCCGCATCCGAAGCCTCAAGGATGCGTTCTGAGATGGAAAACAGCATCTGCACAAAAATGATGCAGGTACGCCACAGCCAAGGGATAGAGGGGTCTACACGCCCCGCACACGAGACCTTGACCAATTTCTGCTTGAAACACGCCCGCAGAAAGCAAAGCTTAAGACCATGAGGCCATGATCGGTGACAGGCCCTGCCTGGCCCGATGCACAGGAAAGGAGCACGTCCGTGCCGTCTTTTTCGACTACCCTAGAGCAGGCCATTCACGCGGCGCTGGCCAACGCAAATGCGCGCCGCCACGAACTCGCAACCCTGGAGCATCTCCTGCTTGCGCTGATCGACGAACCCGAAGCGCGCAAGGTGATGCTTGCCTGCTCGGTCGATATCGAGGCGCTGCGCGAGACCCTCGTCAGCTTCATCGACGATGATCTCTCGACGCTCGAGACCGATGTCGAGGGCTCCGAGGCGGTCCCGACCGCCGCCTTCCAGCGCGTCATCCAGCGTGCTGCGATCCACGTCCAGTCCTCGGGCCGGACCGAGGTGACCGGCGCCAACGTGCTGGTCGCGATCTTCGCCGAGCGGGAATCGAACGCCGCCTATTTCCTGCAAGAGCAGGACATGACCCGCTACGATGCGGTCAACTTCATCGCTCATGGCGTGGCCAAGGATCCGTCCTACGGCGAAAGCCGCCCGGTGACGGGTGCCACCGACATGGAAGAGGAAGCTCAGGCGAGCCAGTCCGCGCAGGGCGACAGCGAACAGAAGGAATCGGCACTCGCAAAGTATTGCGTCGACCTGAACGCCAAGGCGACCAAGGGCGACGTCGACCCGCTGATCGGCCGCAGTCATGAGGTTGAGCGCTGCGTGCAGGTCCTCTGCCGCCGCCGCAAGAACAACCCGCTCCTGGTGGGCGACCCCGGCGTGGGCAAGACCGCCATCGCCGAAGGTCTGGCCAAGAAGATCGTCGAGGGCGAAACGCCCGAGGTTCTGGCCCATTCCACGATCTACTCGCTCGACATGGGGGCGCTGCTTGCCGGTACCCGCTACCGCGGCGATTTCGAGGAGCGGCTGAAGGCCGTGGTGAAGGAACTGGAAGAGCATCCCGATGCGATCCTCTTCATCGACGAGATCCACACGGTGATCGGCGCCGGTGCAACCAGCGGCGGGGCGATGGACGCCTCGAACCTCCTGAAGCCCGCGCTTCAGGGCGGCAAGCTGCGCTGCATGGGCTCGACCACCTACAAGGAATATCGCCAGCACTTCGAAAAGGACCGCGCGCTCAGCCGCCGGTTCCAGAAGATCGACG
>CAZVQL010000241.1:0-3779 GCA_964629305.1 uncultured Roseicyclus sp. | reverse complement strand
ACGTAGCCCATGAAGGCCGTGCCCATCATCATCAGGTAGATGAGCATGCCGATGATCCACGTGATCTCGCGCGGGGCCTTGTAGGACCCGTAGTAGAGACCGCGGAAGATGTGCAGGTAGACCGCGATGAAGAACAGCGAGGCGCCGTTCTGGTGGATGTAGCGGATCGCCCATCCCCCGTTCACGTTACGCATGATGTGCTCGACGCTGGCGAAGGCCATGTCGACATGCGCGGTGTAGTGCATCACCAGGATGATGCCGGTGATGATCTGCATCACGAGGCAGAACACCAGCACGATGCCCCAGATCCACATCCAGTTGAGGTTCTTGGGCGTCGGGATCATGATGGTGTCGTACATCAGGCCGACGATCGGAAGGCGCTTCTGCAGGGATTTTTCCCAGTTGGCCTTCGGTTCGTAATGGTCGTGAGGAATTCCAGACATGTCGCGTGGTCCTCCGGGTCAGCCGAGCAGGATCGTGGTTTCGTCCACGAACTCTGCAACGGGGATGGGAAGGTTTTCGGGTGCGGGCCCGCGGCGAATGCGGCCGGACCCGTCGTAGTGCGAACCGTGGCAGGGGCAGAACCAGCCGCCGAAGTCGCCGGCGCCGTCGCCCATCGGAACGCAGCCAAGGTGCGTGCAGACACCGATCTGGACCAGCCATTCGCCGGTGTTCTCACCCGAGAAATCGGGCATCGAGCGGTTTTCGTCGGTCGCCGGAACCTCGCCGAGGTTCGGGTTGCGCGCGATCGGATCGACCAGGTCGTCAACCTCGACGGCGCGGGCCTCGGCGATCTCCTCCTCGGTGCGGTGACGGATGAACACCGGCTTGCCGAGGAACAGGACCGTCAGCTGCGTGCCGACGGCAACGCCGCCCACGTCGACGCGCAGCTGGCTTGCCGCCTGCACGTCTGCCGAGGGGTTCATCTGGTTGATGAGCGGCCAGACGCCCGCCCCAACGGTCACGGCACCAACGCCGGCCGTTGCGTAGTACAGAAAGTCGCGGCGATCGCCGCTATGGTCTTCGGCGTGTGACACGGTTTCGCGTCTCCCCTTGCTCTGGGTCCGGGGATTGCCGGACCTTGAAAACCCGAAAGGGCGAGGGATGCCCCGCTCGCCCGGCTGGCTCGCTGTCTATGGGCTACGGTTATAGGCGTCCAGCGGACAAACGCGCGCATCTAGGCCGAAATGTCGCAGATGAAATGGCTGTCGCCCCTTGTCCTGCAACCACTGGCAGAAAGCATCCCGAAAGGGTGCAAGCAGCGCGCGAAACAGCGCCGTCAGAGGGGTCTGCGCATGACGCGGTGCAGGATTCCCGAACCGTCGTCATATTCCGGCCCCTCGGCGACGAATCCCAGCGTCTCGTAGAAGCCGATAACACCGATCTGTGATTCCAGAAGCGCCTCGGTGAACCCCGCCGCGCGAGCCTCGTCCATGGCCACCTCCATGATCTGACGGCCAAGGCCCGTCCCACGGGCACGCTGCATGACCGCGACGCGCCCGATCTTGGCGGTCGGGCCGCGCGCGATCAGGCGGGCGCAGCCCAGGGGCCCGATGTCATCCTCGGCCAGCAGGTGCAGGCAGGTGGCGTCGTCGGCATCCCATTCCTCGGCCTCGGGGATCGCCTGCTCCTCGATGAAGACCGCGCGGCGCACCGCGAAACAGGCCGCTCGGGCGGCCTCGGTCTCGGCGCGGCCGATCTTCATTCGGCCCGGGTCGCCTGCATAGAGGGGCGTGCCGAAAAGCCTTCGAACCAGGCGGCCAGCGCCGGGCGCCCGTCGCGCCAGCCCTTGTCGTCGTGGCGCAGGTCGAGATAGCCGAGCGCGCAGCCGACGGCGACCTGTCCCATGTCGAGCGGCCCAGCCAGGTGGCTCATCCACTGTGCCTCGATCGCGTCGAGGGCCCGGACGACCTTGGCCCATTGCCCGTCGGTCCAGGGCGCATAGCGCATCTCTTCGGGGCGGAAGCGGCTTTCGTAGATGACGCCGACCGCGGCCTCCATGATGCCGTCGGCGGTTGCCTCGAGCGTCAGAACCTCCCACAGGCGCGCTTCGGGGTAGAGGCCCGCGTTGTAATGCGCGTCGAGGAACCGCGTGATCACGCGGCTGTCGTAGACGGTCGGCCCGCTGTCGCGCACCAGCGCGGGGATCTTGCCCAGCGGGTTCGCGGTGTTGATCCGGTCCTCGCCGCCCAGGGGCGAGCTTTGGACGATCTCGTAGGGGATGTCTTCGATGCCGGCCTCTGCCAGCAACACGCGGACCTTGCGGACGAACGGCGAGGCGTCGGAACCAAGAAGGATCATGCTCATGCCGTGCGCCTCAGCCGCAGGCGGGCAAGGCCCGCGAGGTCGATTTCCATCCCCGGTCCGGTCGCGCCAAGGCGAACGGCGCGCCGCCAGCGTCCGGCAGCATTCAGCTGCCCCGGCGCATGGCCCATGTGCAGCCCGTCAGGCATCGTGTCCATCGCCGCCTCGGCGGCGGGGTCGATCCGGCGGGGCCGGGCGCGCCGCGCGGCGGCATAGGCAAGCGCCGCGACCGCGCCGTAGCGTAGCGCCGCGACAGCGACGGGGGTGAACGGAATGGCCAAGGCGCGCCTCCCTTGCGGCTGGTGGTCGGTCAAGATGTAGGGGAGCGGCGCGCCCTTGTCTATTTCCCGCCGACACCTGTCATCAGCGCCGAGAGCGCCTAGACGATCAGCTGCCGCCCGTCGTGCCCGGTGATCCGCGCGGTGACGATCCGGCCCTCGGGCTGATCCGTGGCAAAAGCCACCTCGGTGAACTGCTCGGTGCGGCCCATGCGCGGGTTTTCCATAAGGATGCGGTGGGTCTGCCCCACCTGTTCGGACAGGTGCGCGGCCACCCGCGCCTCGCCCGCCGTGCGCAGACGCGCCGCGCGGTCCTTGATCGTCGCGCCCTGAACCTGCGGCATCCGCGCCGCGGGCGTGCCTTGGCGGGGCGAGTAGGGGAAGACGTGGAGCCAGGTCAGGCCGCACTCCTCGACCAGCTTCAGCGAATTGTCGAATGCCGCCTCGGTCTCGGTCGGGAAGCCCGCGATGATGTCCGCGCCGAAGACCATGTCGGGGCGGAGCCTGCGCGCCTCTTCGCAAAAGGCGATGGCATCGTCGCGCAGGTGCCGCCGCTTCATCCGCTTCAGGATCAGGTCGTCGCCATGCTGGAGCGACAGGTGCAGATGCGGCATCAGCCGCGGCTCGGTCGCGATGGCCTGCATCAGGTTCTCGTCGGCCTCGATCGAGTCGATCGACGAGATCCGCAGCCGCGGCAGGTCCGGCACCAGCCTGAGGATGCGCATGACCAGATCGCCCAGGCGAGGCTCGCCCGGCAGGTCGGCACCCCAGCTCGTCAGGTCGACGCCGGTCAGGACAACCTCGTTGTAACCGCGCCCCACCAGCCGCTTGATCTGATCGACCACGACGCCTGCGGGCACGGATCGCGAATTGCCCCGCCCATAGGGAATGATGCAAAAGGTGCAGCGGTGATCGCAGCCGTTCTGAACCTGCACATACGCGCGGGACCGCGTGCCGAACCCGTCGATCAGGTGGCCCGCGGTTTCGGTGACGGACATGATGTCGTCGACCTGCACGCGCTCTGTCTCGCCCACGAAATCGGCGGCCATGCCGACCCAGGTTTCCGGCTGCATCTTTTCGGTGTTGCCGATGACCCGGTCGACCTCGGGCATGGCGGCGAAGGTCTCGGGCTCGGTCTGCGCGGCGCAGCCGGTGACGATCAGCGTGGCCTTGGGATGCGCACGGCGGAGCTTGCGG
>CAZVQL010000240.1:0-3799 GCA_964629305.1 uncultured Roseicyclus sp. | reverse complement strand
ATGATCGGCCAGGTGTTCGATGGTCAGGAATTCGAGCACCTCGTCGGCCTTGGCGCGCAGCGCGCGTTCCTCGTCCGCGATGCGCTTGCGGCCGAACCACGTGTTCCACAGGGTTTCGCCGGACTGGTCGGCGGGCACCATCATCAGGTTCTCGCGGCAGCTCATCGAGTGGAACTCGTGCGCGATCTGGAAGGTGCGCAGAAGGCCCTTGCCGAACAAAACATGCGGCGGCAGGCCGGTGATGTCCTCGCCATCCATCACGACACGGCCCGAGGTGGGCGGCAGGACGCCCGCGATCACGTTGAAAAGCGTGGTCTTTCCGGCCCCGTTCGGACCGATCAGCCCGGTGATCGAGCCGGTCTCGATGGTCAGGCTGGCGCCATCCACGGCGTGGAACCCGCCGAAATGCTTGTGGACGTCCTCGACGACGATCATCGGCACATTCCCCCTGTTGCGAAACAGCCCGGTTGCGACACCGGGCTGTTTGCCGTTCTAGGCGATCGACAAGATCAGCGGAAGCCGACGACGCTCAGTTCGCCGCCTTCGATCTCGATCTCGCGGTAGTTGCCTGCGCTTTCACCAGCACCGATCAGTTCGACGGCGGATGCGCCGACATAATCGACGTCCTGGCCGGCCGCGATCAGCTCGAGGCCGCGGGCCAGCTCACCCGGCAGGATCTGCTCGCCCGGCGCGTTGGCCACGTCCATGACGTGCATCGCGTAGTCGCCCGGGTTGGTCGAACCGGCTGCCTGCATCGCGAGCAGGATCAGCGCTGCGGCGTCATACGCCTCGGCCGAGAAGGGCGAGGTGCCGTCGTAGCCGGCCTCGGATGCCATTGCCTGGTAGAGGGCCGCACCTTCGCTGTCGGTGCCCGGGTTCTGGCCGAACGAGCCGTCGATGTCCGAGCCGAAGTTGTCGACGAGCGCCTGGCTGACCATGCCGTCGGGGAAGACGAAGGTCTCGAACGCGCCGGTGTCGAGGGCTGCCTGGATGATGCCCGAGCCGCCCTGGTCGACGTAGCCTGCCACGACGAGTGCGTCGCCGCCGGCCGAGGCCAGTGCGCCCACTTCCGCCGAGTAGTCGGCGCGGCCGTCTTCATGCGCGGCCACCAGCGTGACGGTGCCGCCCGCGGCTTCGAAGGCCGCCGCGAAGCTGTCGGCAAGGCCGAGGCCGTAGTCGTTGTTGGTGTAGGTCACGGCGACGGTGTCGATGCCGCGCTCCATGATGATCTCGGCCATCACGACACCCTGACGCGCGTCAGAGGGGGCGGTGCGGAAGAACAGGCCGTTGTCCTCGATCGTCGAGAGCGCGGGCGAGGTCGCCGAGGGCGAGATCATGACCATGCCGTTGGGCATGGCGACGTTCGTCAGGATCGAGGTGGTCACGCCCGAGCAGTCCGCGCCGACGATGCCGCTGACCCCGTCCGAGGTGATGAGGCGTTCGGCAGCCGCGTTGGCGGCCGAGCTGTCGATGCAGGTCGAGTCGCCGCGGATCGGCGTCACGGTCGTGCCGCCAAGCAGCAGGCCCGACTCGGACACTTCTGCGATCGCCATCTCGGCACCCATCGCCATGCCGGGTGCGAGCGATTCCAGCGGCCCGGTGAAACCGAGGATGACGCCGAGCGTGATGCTCTCCTGAGCGTGGGCTGCCCCGCCGAGTGCGAGCGTGGCCGCAGAGGCCAGAAGGATTTTCTTCATGATGTATCTCCCAAGTTGGACAGTTTCTGTCTTATGGCGCGGAACGGTAGCCGGTGGCCCCGGCGAAGAAAAGGGGTATCCGTCACCGCCGGTCGCAACGGAACGCAGTCCCGCCCTCACTCCTTGCCGGCGGGACATCCGCCTTTCAGGAGCCGTGTTTCGGGCGGTCTTCCCGTTGCCGCTACGTCAGGGTGCCGTCGTTCCGAACAGCCGAAGCCGCGAGACGCCGCCGTCGGGGAACATGTTGAAGCGCACATGCGTCACCGGACCGAGCGTCACCAGCTCTTCGCGGTAGCTGTGTTCGGCATCCGGACCAAGCTTCTGCGGCGGCAAAAGTTCCTTCCAGAACATCGAGTCGGTGATGAGCGCGTCGGTCAGCCCGTCGCCGAACTTGCGCAGGTCGGCGGCCTGGATCGAGGCGCTGTCAGGGTAGTTGCCCTTGAAATGCGCGGTGTCGATCAGCGCCTTCTCGACCGTGCCGCGCGCGCCCAGCGCGATGATCATCCAGTCATAGCCCGGCTCGCGGCGGCGCCGCGTTTCCCAACCGTCGCCCATGTTGATGCCACGGCCCGGCGCCAACAGGCGCTGGTAATCGCCGTAATGCGCGTCGGAGAAGCCCAGGATGCGGCCCCCGTTCAGCGCGGCGGCAAGGTCGATCTCGCCCTTGGAATTCGCCTCGTCCAGCTCGGGCACTCCGTAGGCCTTGAGCCGCGCGATGCCGCCGTCGGGGTAGATGTTGACGCGCAGATGCGTCCAGCTTTCGAAGCTGTCGCACTTGAAATAGTGGTGTGACGAAGGGCCGAGCGCCTTGTGCGGCAGGATCGTCACCCAGGTCTGCTCATCCGGCGGCAGGTCGCCGCGGAAGCTGGTGGCCTCGATCTTCACGGCGGGGGCGTAGTTGCCGGTGAAATGCGCCGTGTCCACGTCGAAGCCGATGATCCGCCCCGCGCCCGCCAGCTTGATGATCGCCGCGTCATGCCCGCCATCGCGGCGGCGCTGCGTTTCCCAGCCGTCCATCCACTTGCCATGGTCGTCGAACTTGCCCTCGATGAACACGGGCGGGCTGTCTTGCAGCATCCGGTCGAGGGGCGCGAAGAACTGGTTGGTGGCCCAGAGCGCCTTGGCGCCCAGCCCGGCCGAGGCGAGGTTGATCCCCGTGCGCGCGAAAAGCGGGATGTCGGGGTTCAGGCTTTCGATGCTTGCCATTTGCGGTATCCGGTCAGGGATGGCAGGGGGCAGCCGTCCGGTTCTCCGGTGGTGCCCGTGCCTTCGATTGCAGCAGATGCTTGACGGATACGCGGCTTTTGCGCCCAAGGGCAAGGGGCCGCGCCGAGGGCGTCTTGCACCTGCCCGCGATTTCGTCGGATTGTCCGGGGCATCGACCGGAAAACCGGCTGTCGTCGTGCGAGGGGCTTTCATGGACGCAACCATCCTGCTGCATTGGGCGGAATTCGCCGTCCGCTGGCTGCATGTCATCACCGCGATCGCCTGGATCGGGTCGAGCTTCTATTTCATCGCACTGGACCTGGGGCTGAACCGCAACATCCCCGGCCCCGCCGATGGCGAGGAATGGCAGGTCCACGGCGGCGGCTTCTACCACATCCAGAAATACATGGTCGCGCCCGAGGCGATGCCCGAGCATCTGACCTGGTTCAAATGGGAAAGCTACGCGACCTGGCTGTCGGGCGTGGCGCTTCTGATCCTGCTCTACTGGGTGGGAGCCGAGCTGTACCTGATCGACTGGACCGTGATGGAGCTGGCGCCCTGGCAGGCGATCCTCATCTCGGCGCTCTCGCTGACGCTCGGCTGGGTGGCCTATGACCTTCTGTGCAAGTCAAAGCTGGGCGACAACCCCACGCTTCTGATGCTGCTTCTCTTCGGCATCATCGTGGTTCTGGCCTGGGCCTACACGCAGGTCTTCTCGGGGCGCGCGGCGCTTCTGCATCTCGGTGCGCTGACGGCAACGATCATGACAGCGAATGTCGCGATGATCATCATTCCCAACCAGAAGATCGTGGTGGCCGACCTCAAGGCAGGCCGCACGCCCGACCCGAAATACGGCAAGATCGCCAAGCTGCGCTCGACCCACAACAACTACCTGA
>CAZVQL010000239.1:0-3845 GCA_964629305.1 uncultured Roseicyclus sp. | reverse complement strand
AAGGGCTTGTACTCAATGTAGAAAATCGGCCCTTGGGGCCGATTTGACGTCCTTTGTCAAATGCAGCGCGCAACGCGCTCAATGCAACGCGTCCCGCGTTCCCTGCACCGTGCATCACGTCTTATGCACGGTGTCTTTTGCGCTCTGCAGCGCGTCTTCGGGCAAGTGGGACGTGTCGATTGCAGCCCGCATCGCGCGCCCCGCACAATGCACGGCGTCGCGTGCACCTCGCGTCGCGTTCCGCGCTTCACGTGCTTTGGTGGATGCCGAATGCAGCACGTCTTTTGGCAAAAGCATCGCGCAACCTGGATCGCGGCGTCTGTCCCCTGCGCCCCGCTGTCTGCTCGCCGCAAAACGCGCAACGGCGAATGCATCATGCCCACCGCATCGTGCATCCCGCCTTCCGCTTGACGCCGATGCACCAAGAGGTTAGCGACATTATTGCATCTTTGTTGCATTACACTATTCTTGCAGGAGGCTACGCCCCATGCCCAACGACAATCTCGTGGTCATCGCCGCGATGGCCCGGAAAGGGGGGAGCGGCAAAACCACGCTCTCGCGCGCCCTGATCAGCGCTGCCGTGGCTGCCGGGCGTCGGGTTCTGCTGATCGACACTGATAGCACCGGAGTGCTTGGCGCCTGGCACGAACGAGCTGAAGCGGCGGGTCTCGGGTCGCCTCTGCTGCGGTCAATCTCGGTCGAGAGTGTAGGGGCCGTCGATCGCAAGATCGAGCAGGTCTATGATGCGGACTCGGCGGATTTCGTCTTCATCGACACGGCAGGCGTCGGCGCGGAATGGTCGGACGGGATCGCGGTTCTCGCCGATCACATTGTGACGCCAGTCATGCTCTCGACCTCGGATCTCGATGTGGGTGCGCAGACCGCCGACTGGTTCGAAAGGTTGCGCGCGCGCGTCGATGACCCGGCGAGCTTGCCGCGCCACCATGTCGTTCTGAACATGGTTGACCCGAAAGCCACGCGCGCGGATGCCGCCTTGATCGAAGTGGCGATCGCTCGGTTTCCCGTGGTTGAGACGGTGATGATGCGCCGCAACGTCTACAAGGAGATGGACGAGAAAGGCCTGCTCCACGCCATCGCGCTGCAAAAGCAGGCCGACCCAAACCCCCTCATGCGCCCGCATGTCCGTCATGTCGTCGAGGCCCTTGAGGAGGCCACCGACATCCTCAACAACATCCTGGCCGCGTGAGGACAGGGCGTTGAGAAAGAAGATTCCAACCATCACCCGGCCCGACCCAGCCTATGCCGCGTCCCTTCGGCCGGAGGAGGAGAAAGACCCGGGAAGGGAAGAGGCGGATCGGGAAGAGACCGTCCTGATGCCGATGAGCATGACGGCAGACGTGGCGGATGAAGATCAAGCGCCGGTGCCAAGCAGGCCTTCCGTGCCTTCGCCGCAACCAAGCCCGGAGACAACAGCAGAGATCATAACAGCGCCCACGGCGTCGCAGCCCAGGGTCCGACGCATTCCGGCCACCCGCAAGATCGATATCCGGGTGAACGCGCTGGAACGGCAGGAAGAAGCCCTCATCGACTGCGGCGTCGATCCCGCCCATGTCATCCGGGCCGCCCTGCGCCGTGCCGTGAAGACCTGGCAGCTGGGGCCAGAGTTCGTCCCACCATCCGAAGAGCAGAGAACGCGGATCACCGAATGGCGCGCGCGGACATCTCTGGCTGTCGATGCCAATGCGCTGACTTCCATCCTGCACGCCCATGACCCCCTCGATGTGCTCAGCAAGTGGGCCTTGATCCGCGGCCAGATCGAGCCGCGCGTCTGGGCGGAGATCGACATACTTCTGGACGAGATTGCCGTTCGCGCTGCAGCGCAGAATACAGAAAATGATACGTCAACAACCTGACTATAAAGACAACTTGTCCTTTTGTCGGTGGGTTTTTGCCGAAGCTACCGCCCACACCTTGCAGTTGCAGAAACCTGTCGTTAACACCGCCGACAAGAAATTTTTGACCTCCCTTTAACCAGTTATGAGGTCCAGATAGCAGGAGCGCGTCATGACCCCAAAACCCCGCCTCACCGGCGAACCGATCATGCGCATCCTCTGCAAGAAGACCGACAATCTGGTGGGTTTCCTCTACCAATGGAACAATGGCGATCTGCAGCCCGCGTGGCTGGACGATGCTTTGGCCGAGGTTCGCTACGAACCAATAAGCGACGCCGCCTGACCTCTGTCCGATCGGATACAGTACGGCTGATCCGGGCCGTTACATGGAGATGTGTCCAACCTTTGGACTCGTTGGTGGTGCATAGAACCCACTTCCATAAATCATCTATTTGCCACATAGTGAGTTATAGAAAGGGATTCTATAGCTCATGCGCTGGAACTGGACACAACCCGACTGGCCGAACTTCCGCTATGACCGCGCTGCGATCGAGCCACTCGAACGGCGCTTTCTGCTGTCCTCAGGCGAAATCCTTGGTGCGGTCCGCCATGTGACAGGCGAGGAGCGCGACCGGCTGCGCATCGAACTTCTGAGTGAGGAGGCGATGAGGACGAGCGCCATAGAGGGCGAGGTTCTGGACCGGTCCAGCGTCCAGTCCTCGTTGCGGCGGCAGTTCGGACTGACCACGGAGGGCCCACCATCAAAACCCCGCGAGCAGGGCATCGCCGAAATGATGGTCGATGTCTATTCGAACCACGCGGCCCCTCTGACCCACGACACGCTCTCTCACTGGCACGGTATGCTCCTGTCCCATGACCGCGGCCTCGAGACGATCGGTGCATACCGTCGGCATGACGACGCCATGCAGATCGTCTCCGGCCGCATTGACCGACCGACGGTGCATTTCGAAGCGCCGCCATCGGCGCAAGTCCAAGGCGAAATGGACGTGTTCGTCGACTGGTTCAACCGCACGGCACCAGAGGGGTCCACGCCACTGCCCGCGCTGACGCGCGCGGCAATTGGGCACCTGTGGTTCGAGAGCGTCCATCCGTTCGAGGACGGCAATGGCCGCTTGGGCCGCGCTCTGGCTGAAAAATCCCTCGCCCAGAACATCGGCCAGCCGAGCCTGATCGCGCTGGCTTACACGATCGAACGCGACCGCAAGGGTTACTACGACCAGCTCGAAGCCCACCAGAAGACGCTGGATGTGACCGCGTGGCTTTTGTGGTTCGGCGAGACGGTGTTGAACGCGCAGCAGGTCACACTGACGCGGGTTGCCTTCTTCATCGCCAAGGCGAAGTTCTACGACCAGTTCCGCGATCGGCTGAACGACCGGCAGGCCAAGGTGATCGAGCGCATGTTCCGAGAGGGGCCCGAGGGGTTCAAGGGCGGGCTCAGCGCCGAGAATTACATCGCCATCACCGGCACATCACGCGCGACCACGACCCGGGATCTGCAGGACCTGGTCGAGATGGGCGCGCTGAACCGGACCGGGGAGCGGCGGCATACGCGGTATTGGCTAAGGCTCGCGGAGACAACGATATCGCAGGGTTCATCGAGCACAGCTCAAACAGGGGCGGAGCTGGATCAGACGCCCCCTTGGAAAATCACAGATCCACCCATGGATAAGGTCGAGAAAGGCCCGCAGGAGCAAAAGAGATTGAAATCTGTAATGGAAGAATGGAAGATAAGTCATTGTCCGCGAGGAGATGCCCGATGGGCGATGACGACGCGAAACTTTCGAACCTAAATTTGAAGATCACCGCCGACGAGCGGTGGGCCTTCAAGGAGCTCTGTGTCCGGCACCGGATGAGCCAAGTCGACGGTTTCCGTCTGGCGGCCCGGCTTCTGGAAGACCACCTCGAAGCGAATAAGAAAAAAAGTGAAGTCGAATAGATGAACACCCAGACGACGAACACCTCCCTCGCGGA
>CAZVQL010000238.1:0-3855 GCA_964629305.1 uncultured Roseicyclus sp. | reverse complement strand
CGGTCTCGATCGCCGCCAGCGCGATGGTCATGATCTCGGCCGACAGGATGAAATCCGTCTTGATCGCGCCCTTGACCTTCTGCTCCTCCAGGTGGGCCGCATCGACGATCTTCTCGTCCACCGGCGTGGCGTGATCGGCGGGCGGGTTCAGCCAGTGCCAGATCTTCTCGGCCCCCTCGAAGCACAGGTAGAACCCCCCCAGCATCAGAAGCGGCGCAATCGCCCAGGGCGCGAAGGCCGAAAGCAAGAGCGCCGCGGGCAACAGGATCACCACCTTGTTGAAGATCGAGCCCTTGGCGATCTTCCACACGATCGGCAACTCGCGGCTCGCATCGAAACCGTGGACGTATTTCGGCGTCACCGCCGCGTCGTCGATCACCGCGCCCGCGGCCTTGGCGCCCGCCTTGGTCGCCTGCCCGATCACGTCATCGACCGAGGCCGCCGCCACCTTGGCGATGGCCGCCACATCGTCGAGAAGTGCCAACAGCCCGCTTGCCATTTGTTGCCCCTTTCGGCCCCTGTGCCCGGTCCGGGCGCACTCTAACGGCCATGGCCCAAGCGGCAAGTGTTAGCGCAAACCCCCGATGTTTCCGCTAACGGTTACGCTAACATGCGGAAAGTTCACGGATTCCACCTTGGCGGGTGGGATGCCTTTCGCTATCGCAGCATGGACGGGGCGCGAACGGACGAAAGGTTTTTCCATGACGATCACACTCGGCATCAACGGGTTCGGCCGCATCGGGCGCTGCACGCTCGCCCATATCACCGAGGCCGCGCGCAACGACGTCCAGGTCGTCAAGATCAACGCCACCGGCCCGATCGAGACCAACGCCCACCTGCTGAAATACGACAGCGTCCACGGCCGCTTCCCCGGCGAGGTGCGCGTCTCGGGCGACACGATGGACCTCGGCCGCGGGCCGATGAAGGTCTTCTCGACCTACGAGCCGGAAGAGCTGGACTGGGAAGGCTGCGATGTCGTCCTCGAATGCACCGGCAAGTTCAACAGCCGCGACGCGGCCGCCGTTCACCTGACCCGCGGCGCCAAGCGCGTGCTCGTCTCGGCCCCGGCCAAGAACGCCGACAAGACCATCGTCTACGGCGTGAACCACCGCGAGTTGCTGGACACCCACCACGTCGTCTCGAACGGCTCCTGCACCACCAACTGTCTCGCGCCGCTCGCCAAGGTTCTGAACGACGCCATTGGCATCGAGCGCGGGATCATGACGACGATCCACAGCTACACCGGCGACCAGCCCACGCTCGACCGCCGCCACAAGGACCTCTACCGCGCCCGCGCCGCGGCCATGGCGATGATCCCGACCTCCACGGGTGCCGCCAAGGCTCTGAAAGAGGTGCTGCCCGAGCTTGAAGGCCGCCTCGACGGAACCGCTCTTCGCGTGCCCACGCCCAACGTCTCGGCGGTCGACCTGACCTTCGAAGCGGGCAAGGACGTCACCGTCGAAGACGTGAACGAGATCATGCGCGAAGCCGCCGAAGGCCACATGCGCAGCGTGCTGGCCTACGACCCCGAGCCGAAGGTCTCGATCGACTTCAACCACACGACGCATTCCTCGATCTTCGCCCCCGACCAGACCAAGGTCGTCGGCGGACGGACCGTCCGGGTGCTGGCGTGGTATGACAACGAATGGGGCTTCTCCGCCCGCATGGCCGACGTCTCCGCAGCCATGGGCCGCCTCCTGCACTGAGCGGCGCATCCGCATCGCGGACCGCACCGGCCCGCGCGTTGCCTGATCGGCGGCGCGCGGGCCTTTTCGTTGTCAAACCAGGCAGAAGCGGCGCCTGAACCGCAGTTGCAGATGCCTCCGCCAAAGGTTTGTGCGGCCCCGCCCCAACCCCGGTCCAATGGTGACCCCCGCGCCCGCCAGTCATCTCTCCGTTCGTCAAGGCGCCGCATCCCGCCGCGCCACACCACCGGAGAGATCCAAGATGAACCGCATTCTTCCCGCCGTCCTCGCCCTTGCCGTCGCCCTGCCCGGCGTCGCCCTCGCCTCCCCCGATGAGCAGGTCCCGCAAGAGACGCAGGCCGCCATCCGCACCATGCTCGAGGCCGAAGGCTACGAGGTCCGGGTGCTTCTGCGCCTTCTCGCGCGCAAGGCGCATCTGGAGCGTCAGGTCAGCATGGCCGCAAGCGCCCTTCACGACGTGATCGACGCCCATTTTCGCGACTGGGGGCTGACCGCGTCCGAGGCCGACGTGGCGTGGTTCACGGTCAAGGGCCTCTCCATTGCCGATATCGCGCGGCTGCGCGGCTCGGCCGAGGGGACGGTGAAAAGCCACCTCAACGCGATCTACCGCAAGGCGGGCGTGGCCAACCGCGGCGAGTTGCTCAGCCTGCTGATCGAGGACCTGATGGAAGACCCGTCCGAGCCCCCGGCCCCACAGGCCGCCGCCCGCAGCGCGTGACCGATTTGCCCCTTTGCCTGCCCGCGCGCCCGTGGCAGGGTCGCGCCGCACGACGGAAAGGGCAGGCATGACCAACGGGCTGGCGATCTTCTTGGGCGTTTGCATCGCGGGCTTTCTCGCGTTCGACGCCTTGGTCTTCGGCTGGGACCTGTCGCTGTCGCTCGCCCGACGCTTCACCGACCTGCTGAACTGGCTCGCCTTCTGGCGGTAAGCCCGTGCGCGCCCTGCCCGTTTTCGCGGCATATGCCCGGTGGCCGTGCACATCCCGGCCCGCGGGGAATTGCAGCCCTGCAGACCCGCCGCTAATCTCCGCGCCAATGCCCGCTCGACCGGGCCAACACACAGGGAAGGACTGATCCGATGACAGCCGTTTTCGACATCGCGCGCGGCACCACGCTGGCGCTCGCCGCGGCCCTTCTGACCGCGCTGCCCTTCGCGGCCGATGCGCAGGAGCGCACGCCGCAGGACCCGCGCCTGCACACACCCGGCCAGCTGACCGTCGGCACCGGCGACCCGGTCTATCCGCCCTGGATGCTCAACAACGACCCCGCAAGCGGCGAGGGCTTCGAGAACGGCCTCGTCTACGCACTGGCCGAGGAGATGGGCTTCACCCCCGACCAGGTGGTCTGGGTCGGCCAGACCTTCGACCAGGCCATCGCGCCCGGCGCGAAACCCTATGATTTCGGCATCCAACAGATCTCGGTGACCGAGGCGCGGGCCGAGATCGTGACCTTCTCCCAAGTCTACTACCAGCCCCAGAAAGCCGTCATAGCCCTGCCCGGCACCCCCGCCGAAGAGGCCACCAGCTTCGAGGACCTGCGCGGGCTTCGCTGGGGTGCCGTGATCGGCACGACCGACAACGACTACCTCGTCAACGTCCTCGGCGTGGACGACGCCGCGATCTACAACGAGCAGGTCGATGTCTTCCAGGCGATGCAGGCGGGCCAGATCGACGCCACGCTCACGGCCCTGCCGACGGCACTTTTCGTGACCGCCGTTCAGGTGCCCGACGCCTCCATCGTGGCGCTGCTGCCGGCGGATGAGAACGACCGCGGTCACGGCCTGCTGTTCGAGTTCGGCAACCCGCTGGTCGACTGGGTCGACGAGGCGCTCACCGCCGTGATCGAGCGCGGCGTGGTCGACGACCTGGTCGCCACCTACCTCGTGGCCGACCCGGATCTGCCCATCATCACCGAATGAGCACCGACAAGGCGCGGCGGGGTCCACCCCCGCCGCCCCCCAAACGTGGTTTCGACTGGCGCGCCGCGGCGCTGCCCTCGGCGATCAGCGTGGTCAGCGTGGTGATCGTCTTCGGCGCGCTCGCCTGGACCATCACCTCGGCCGAGCAATGGCCGCGCATCAAGCTCCAGTTCTTCAACACCGACGCCATGATCGCGGCCTTTCCCCGCGTGCTGCAGGGGTTCTGGATCA
>CAZVQL010000237.1:0-3905 GCA_964629305.1 uncultured Roseicyclus sp. | reverse complement strand
CTGCCGAAGCGGGCATCTTCGGCGCATGGCTTCTTGCCTTCGGCAAAACCGCGCTTCACAGGGTTTCAGTGGATTTTCCCAGGCGGAACTATGCTTCCGAGGTCTTGGTAGAACTCGTCAAGCCAACTTCATCATCGCGTGCCTGACGATGAATGTGCCTTCACCGTCGTTTCAGGCTGAATCTCCACGCTGTTGTTCATGTAAGCTCTTCGATGCTTTCTGAAGGCGGTGACAACGTCCTCGAAATCGAATGGCTTGGCGATGAAATCATCGGCACCTGCGGCGAGGCTGGCCCGCAACAGATCCTGATCCGTCATGCCGGTGATCATGATGATTGGAACGCTGCGATACGCGGGATTCTTCCGGATCAACTCGCAGAGTTCGATACCGTCCATTTCGGGCATGTTGATATCAAGGAAGATGCCGTCAAAGGTCTGAGATGCGGAACGCAATTCCACGAGAGCATCAAGCGCGTTATGCGCGATCTCGGTTACGTAGCCACACTCCGTATCGAAGAATATCTTCAAGATGTTGCAAGCATCAGGATCGTCGTCGACGACGAGCACCCGGAGGCCCCGATCGTTGTGACGACCCTCCGACGCGTCCTTGAGGTGCGCCAGCCTTGATCTTCTGCTGTATCGTTTTCTCATGGCTCCGTACAACGTTGCGCTTTGGCGTGGTCGGCGTTCGTGCGTCAGGCTCTTTAAGTGCCGACATGGCCCATAAATTTCGCCATTTCCCGAGGAAGGTCGCACGCGGAAAGGAAAGGTGCAATCCAGCTTCGCGAAGGCTGAGCACCAAGCTAGCAGTTTCCGCCGTTCTGCCCAAGCGAATGCACGAGGGACGGCAAAGAAATGCCGACGCTCGGCCGATTTAGGCAGTCCAGGTTGGCGAAACGCATCTCATGACACCATCTCGGCAGCTTGTCCGACGGAGCCCGTCGGCAGAACTTCGGGTTGATAACGGAGCGGCCCACGGCCCCGAAGTCACCCTTCCCCGTGACCCGTTGATCAGGTTCGTCCAGAGCGGGACCTCGTCACCAACGCCAAAGGACACCACGGACCGCCCGGCCCTGCAGCACGCCCTGTCCCTGGCGCACGTCGGTTGGACCGGGATGATCTACCTTCACCGAGCCGCACACGTCATGTGCCGGCGCATCAACGCAACGGATCGGGTGTTATCTTGCCCCGCGACCGGATCGAACTGCCCGAAACAGGGTTGTTGCGGCGAAGCACAGCGCCGCAACGCAGACGATCGTGGGCCCGGCCGGCGTATCCAACACATAGGCTCCACGCAGGCCGATCACGGCAGAGGCCGCTCCGATCACGGCGGCGATCAGCGCCATGCCCTCGGGCGTGCGCGACAGGGGCCGCGCGGCCGCAGCGGGGATGATCAGCATCGCGGCGATCAGCAGAACGCCCACGACCTTGATCGCCACCGCGACCGTAATTGCCAGCGACAGGGTCAGCACCAGCTGTTCGCGCTTCGGGTCGATGCCGCTCGCCCAGGCCAGTTCCTCGTTGAGCGTGGATGTCAGGAGCGCCGACCAGCGCCACGCGATAAGGCCCGCGACAAGCGCCGCGCCACCCCAGATGACCGCGAGGTCCCCGCGCGACACGGCAAGGATATCGCCGAAGAGATAGGCCATCAGATCGATGCGGATGCCCGACAGGAAGGACACAGCGACGAGGCCGAAGGCGAGCGCCGAATGCGCCAGCACGCCCAGGAGCGTGTCCATCGCATAGCCCCGCCCGCTGAGCACGGTAACGGTCAGCGCCATGGCAAGCGCCACCGCGACCGCGCCCGCGAAGATCGAGACCTGCAGCGCCAGCGACAGCGCCACGCCAAGGATCGCGGCATGGGCCGTGGCGTCGCCGAAATAGGCCATGCGACGCCAGACCACGAAGCTGCCAATGGGGGCCGCTGCAACGGCGACGCCTATGCCTGCAAGCGTGGCGCGCGTCATGAAATCGTCCAGCATCACTCGGCCGCCTCGGTGGATTTGTGAGCCTTGCCGTGGGCGTGGTCATGGCTGTGGTCGTGTTCGTGCCGGTAGAGCGCCAACGCGCCGTGGGTGCCGGTTCCGAAGAGCGCGCGGTACTCGGGTGCGGAGGACACGTGCTCTGGCGTGCCTTGGCAACAGACATGCCCGTTCAGGCAAACCACCCGGTCCGAGGCCGCCATCACCACATGAAGCTCGTGGCTGATCATCAGGACGGCACAGCCCGTCTCGCGCCGCACCGCGTCGATCAGTTCATAGAAGGCGGCCGAGCCCGGCTGGTCCAGCCCGGCGGTCGGTTCGTCGAGCAAGAGAAGGTCCGGTTTCGCCACGAGGGCGCGCGCGAGGAGCACGCGCTGCAGTTGCCCGCCCGACAGTTCAGACATCTGCCGGCCAGAGAGATTGGTCACGCCAGAACGCGCGAGCGCTGCTGTAGTCTCTTCCCGGCTCGCACCGCCCGGAAGCCGCAGGAACCGTTCGACGGTGATTGGCAGCGTTGGATCGATGTGCAGCCGCTGCGGCAAATAGCCGATGACGAGCCCGGGCGACCGTGCGATCCGGCCCGAGGTCGGCGCCACGGCCCCCACGATGGCGCGCAGGAGCGTCGTCTTGCCGGACCCGTTGGGACCCACGATGGTGACGATCTCGCCCGGCTCCACGTGGAGGGAGACATCGTGCAAGACCTTGGTAGCGCCATAGCTGACGCTCAGATGGTCAACGTCGATAAGGGTCATGCGCGCGTCGTCTCGCCGGCTTTGTCGGCACAGGTGGGGCAGACCCCAAGCGCCTCGACCACTGTCCGCTCGATCTGGAAGCCGGTCGCCCGCGCAGCTTCCCCGAGGCTCCCGCGGGCAGGTGCGGACTGCGCCTCGGCCACGGCCTCGCACAGGCGGCAAATCAGGAAGGCAGGCGAATGGCTGGCGCCGGGATGGGCGCAGGCAATGAAGGCGTTGAGACGTTCGATCTTGTGCACGAACCCGTTCGCCACCAAGAAATCGAGCGCGCGGTAGGCAACCGGTGGCTGCGACCCGAAACCAGCCGCGTGCAACCTTTCGAGCAGCTCATAGGCTCCCATCGCCCGGTGCTCCCCGAGAAGGATCTCGAGCGCTGCACGGCGCACGGGCGTGAAGCGCAGACCGTTGGCCGCGCAATGCGCCTCGGCTGCGGCGATACCGGTTTCGACGCAGCGGTGGTGATCGTGTGCGTCGAAACCGACGGGCTCGTGATCCGTGGCTTCAGTGGGGGCGGTCGCACTACTTGTCATGTTATCTCGTTTCGGATATCCGGCATGTAACGTTATATAGTCACAGGAAGCCCAGGATGTCCAGAAACCTCTTCCCGCTGTCGCTGACGGCAACGCTGATGGCCGGAACCGCCATGGCAGATGTGCCGCGTGTCGCCGTCGATATCGCACCCGTGCATTCGCTGGTAGCGCGCGTGATGGAAGGCGTTGGCGAAGCGAACCTGATCGTTCAGCCCGGTGCGTCGCCCCACGAATACAGCCTGCGCCCCTCGGAAGCGGCGGCGCTGCAGGATGCGGACATCGTCTTCTGGGTTGGCGAGGATCTGACGCCGTGGATGGCTGGCGCAGTCGAGACGCTGGCGGACGGAGCAGATGTGACGACACTTCTGGAGGTGGATGGGGTCACGCTCCTCGATTTCCGGGAGGGGGCGCTCTTCGAAGCGCATTCGCATGATCACGGCGACCATGGCCATGAACATGAAGAGCATGCCGAAGCTGAGGCTCACGAGCACGACCATGATCACGAAGAGCATGCCGAGGGGCATGACCACGACCACGATCATGACCACGAAGAGCACGCCGAGGCAGAAGCACACGACCACGACCACGATCACGATCACGATCACGGCCATGCCCACGGCGAGTACGATCCGCATGCGTGGT
>CAZVQL010000236.1:0-3979 GCA_964629305.1 uncultured Roseicyclus sp. | reverse complement strand
GTTACCCCACAGCGACCTCAACGCTGCGCGTCTACCAATTCCGCCACGACCGCACACTGACCAAGGCTGGTAGTCGCGGTCGTTTAGCCGAGGCGTCCGGGCTTGTGAAGAGGGATCGAGTGAAAATTTCATCCCGGCCCGAAAACGGCGAACGGGCCCCGCAAGGGGGCCCGAGCCTGTGCGCGATGGCGCTTGTTACTGGCTGACCGAGAAGGTCGGCAGGGCACTTTGCGCGGGGACCGGCGCCGGGACGGGCGCGGCGGGCACCGGCTGTGCCGCGGGCACCGGGGTCGGCAGGGCGGGCTGTCCCCCCTGCATCCTCATCGTGGCCTGGCGCAGCAGCTGCGTGCGCTCGGGCTGGCCCGGCATGAAGGCGGGCGTCGCCCCCTGCTCGAGCGCGCCCAGCGCGCTGTCGTACCACGCCATGGCGAGGTCGGGCCGACGGGTGGTGCCGAAGCCCTCGCGCAGGTGGTGGCCCATCAACTCGCCATAGGCGGGCTCGCCCATCGCGGCGAGCACCAGTGTCGCGCCGACGGCCATGCGCATGTTGTCCTGCGCGTAGCCGACCGACAGGCAGACCCGCGCGGTCGCGACGAGATCGGCGGGCGGCACGCCCGATCCGAGCGCGGCATTGGCGACCTGCGGCAGCACCTCGCCGTGCCCTGCGAGCGAGGCGCGGTCGATCTGTGCCGAGAACAGGTTCGCGAACTGCGTGCATTGTTCGCTGATCTGCGCCTGCGTCAGGCCCACGATGTTCTGCATAAGCTGCTCACCCTGGGCCATGGCGTAGCTGCGGGCGACACAGAACTGCTCGGACAGCGTGAAATCGGGGTCCGACATGCTGGCCAGCGTCGTGTAGCCGCCATTGGTCGAGGTCTGCAGCATCACACCGTTGCAGGTGTTGGCCAGCGACGCGGTCGGCACCGAGTTGGCGAAGAGGTTCGGCACCACGGGCGCGGCCGCCGTGCCCGAGGCCGAGACGGTCACACCGGGCGCAGGCTGCACGGGGGTCGGCTGCGCGCCCTGGGGGTTCACGATCACGGTCGTCGCGGGCGGCTGCGGCGTGAACTGCTGCGGCGGCGCGGCCGCCGGAAGGGTCCGGCCCTCGCGGCTTTCACGATAGGCGAAGAGGAGCGGTTGACCCGCCAGCCCGGTCTGCCCGGCGCCCCCGTTCTGCGCCCAGTAGAACGCATCCATCAGGTAGTCGAACTGGTATTCCGAGAACTCGCGCCCGTTCACCGGGTAGCCCATGGCGCGCTGGTAGCGCTCGATCGCCGACCGGGTGCCGGGGCCGACCTGGCCATCGACGGAGCCCGCACCGAAGCCGAAGTAATTGAGTGCGATCTGCGTCTCGCGGCCCCGCTGGGTGGCCGGGATCGCCGGGCGCACGACGCGGGTGGTGCGCGTCGTCCCGTTGCTGCGCGTGGTGCGCTGCCCTTGCTGGCCGATCGCGTGGCCGATCACACCACCGATGATGGCACCACCGATGAATTCGGCTGCATCTGCCTCCGCCCGTTCGGCGGGCGCAAGGGCCAGGGCCGCGGCGACACTGGCAGTCGTCAAGAATCTCGCAAACATATCAATCCCTCCAGGCTATCCTGGGCCAACGGCAGCATGGCCCTGTGAATCCGTTATGGGCCAGCCTAACACAGGACGGCAGTGATCTGGGACGAAAAGACCTGATAATCAGGAAAACCTTACTCTTTGGCGTCCTTGCGGCCGGTTGTTTTCACCTTGTCGCGCGGTATTGGAAAACCCTCGTGGCACCTTGGCCCTTGTCACCCGCCAAGATCAAATTGGACCAATGATACCCGCGTACGCCCCTGTCCCGGTGCATCAGCCACGGCGAGCAGCAGACATCGTGCCCGCCGCCCGCCAAGGTCCCGCCCCCGGTGTCGCGCGGAGTGTGGCGGAAGGACGGTGGGGGGTGACTTTCCCGCTGCACGCTCGCATATCCCGGCACGAAGGGGGCAGACCCGATGCCTCGTCGCAGAAAGGCCCAGAATGGTAGAGTGGATCATCTCGGACAGTCTCGTGGACTACGACGAGGCCGTCGCCTGGATGGAGGCGCGTGCCGAGGCCATCGCCAGCGGCGAGGCGGAGGAGGCGGTTTGGCTGCTGGAGCATCCGCCGCTCTATACCGCCGGAACCTCGGCAAAGGTCGAGGACCTGAAGGACCCTGACCGCTTCCCGGTCCACGAAACCCGGCGCGGCGGGCAATACACCTATCACGGGCCCGGGCAGCGGGTGGTCTACGTGATGCTCGACCTGAACCGGCGCGGGCGCGACGTGCGCGCCTTCGTCACCGCGCTGGAGACCTGGGTGATCGCGGCGCTGGCCGAGTTCAACCTGCGCGGCGAGATCCGGGCCGGCAGGGTCGGCGTCTGGATCGCGCGCCCCGACAAGCCCCCCCTGCCCGATGGCAGCCCGCGGGAGGACAAGATCGCAGCGATCGGCGTCCGCCTGCGGAAATGGGTCAGCTTCCACGGTATCTCGATCAACCAGGACCCCGATCTCGCACATTTCGACGGGATCGTGCCCTGCGGGATCGAAGGGCATGGTGTAACCAGCCTGGTCGATCTGGGGCTGCCCGTGACGATGGAAGACGTGGATGTGGCCCTGAGGCGTAGCTTCGATCCGGTCTTCCCCAAGCTGAGTTGACCACGTTGATCGGGCGATTGTCGACCGTGGGGAAACGGGCTGTTAGCCCGGTTCTCGGGCCGGGGTCATAAAGTTGCCCCCTTCTCGGGTGACCCCAACGGGAGTGTGTGAGGCCGGTGTTCATCGGCGCGTAGGAAATGAAACGGATGACCGACGAGGACGATAACATGCGGCGCAGTTCCATAGGCGATATCGTCCTTTGGCTGTCGCTTGCCGCCCTTGTCGCGATCCTTGTCATCGGGGTCGCGACGCTCGCGTCCCTTTACCCCGAGCTCAGCTCGAAAGTCTGGTCCGAGAGCCAGAGCCTTCCCACCCCGAGGGTCGTACAATAAGGCGCAGTCGCGCGCGGCTGCCCCTTCCACGACGCGGCCAAGATGCCTAGCTACACAGCGTGAGCCTGTGCAATGGGCAGGGACATTCTGACGGAGCCAAGACGGTGGGCGGGACAAACGCGGACCCGAAAAACCCGGCCACAGCGCCGGCCGGTCCCCACATGCCGCATTCCCTGAACGACCTGCTGGACGAGATCACCGAACTGGCCGAGCGGGCCGATGCGCCAAGTCTGGAAGATGTGCTCCACGGCTTCGGGCCCACAGGTGCGCTTCCCGTGATGATGACGGTCGCCCTGATCGTCGTGTCGCCACTGTCCGGCATCCCCCTCTTGTCGACCCTTGCCGGGCTGACCATCGCCGGGCTGGGCTTCCAGCTTGCCCTTGGACGTCGCAGCATCTGGCTGCCCAGGTGGTTGCGCCAGCGGCGCGTGTCCCGACCGCGCCTCGACTCGGCGATCCGTCGGCTGCGACCGACGGCGCGGTTTCTCGACCGGCACAGCCGACCGCGCCTTCGCGTCATGACAGAGCCACCGGCCTCGCGCCTTGTACTCGGCCTTTGCGGGGTGTCCGGCTTGTCGATGCCTGCACTGGAATTCGTGCCTTTTACCTCATCGCTGCTGGCACTGGCGGTCACCTGTCTTGGCTTCTCCCTGTTGGTGCGCGACGGCCTCTGGGCCGTCATCGCTGGCGTTCCGTTGCTGGCAGCAGGGGGCATCCTCGTCAGTTTGCTTGCCTGACGGCGCGCCTTGATCTGAGACAATTTTCCTCACCCAAATGCGCGGCTCATTGACGCGAGCAACGTTGCACGGCTGGAACGACGGCTCTAGAACGGGTGAATAGGACACGCGGGCGTGAACGCAGACCGTTCATGCCGCCGCCGAAGAGCGACAACAGGAGTTTCACATGGCAGACGCCGCCCTTCAGGGTCATGACCACGAGCGCCCGGGTTTCTTCACCCGGTGGTTCATGTCCACCAACCACAAGGA
>CAZVQL010000235.1:0-3996 GCA_964629305.1 uncultured Roseicyclus sp. | reverse complement strand
AGCATGTCCTGCCGCGCCATTCGTGGAACGCGGCGCACAAGGCGTCGAACTGGCTACTCATCAACCTGCAACGCCATTCCGATCACCACTACAAGCCCGACCGGCGCTTTCCGCTGCTCCAGAACTACACCGACGAGGACGCGCCGCAGCTGCCCTATGGCTACCCGGTGATGACCATGGCCGCGATGATCCCGCCGCTCTGGAAGCGCGTGATGAACCCGCGGGTCCGCGAGTGGCGGCGCCACTACTACCCCGACATCCAGGATTGGCACCCCTACAACAAGGGGCTGAACCCGGCTCCGCGCTAGGCGAAGATCCGGTCGAACGCCGCGTCGAGCGGCGACCAATCGTCGATCCCCAGCCGCACCGGCACCGTCATCACCTGCGACCGCAGGCTCGCGGGCAGGCGCACCGCGTCCTTCTCGGTGGTCACGACCTGCGCGCCGATCCCCTTGGCCTCGCGCAGCATCCGCGCCATCAGTTGTTCGGTCAGCGGCTGGTGATCGGTCAGCGCATGGGTCGATTTCAGCTCGGCGCCGAGATGCTTGAGAGTGCGAAAGAATTTCTCTGGGTGCCCGATGCCGGCAAAGGCCAGCACCGGCAGGCCCTTGAGCGGCAGACCGGTCGCCAGCGGCACCAGCGCACCCTCCAGCCGCGGCACGGCAACGGCATCGCCCCAGCGCTCGGAAAACCGCGCCTGCCCCTCGGCATCGCCGATCGACAGCATGAGGTCAGCCCGGCGCATCCCCGCCGCGACCGGCTCGCGCAGAGGCCCCGCGGGGATCACGCGCCCGTTGCCGAAACCGATATGCGCGTCCACCACGATCAGCGACAGGTCATGGGACAACGCGCCGTTCTGGAACCCGTCATCGAGCAGGATCGCCTCTGCCCCCGCCGCGACAGCCGCCCGCGCGCCCTCGGCACGGTCTTTCGCGACCCACGTCGGCAGGAAGGCCGCGAGCAGCAGCGCCTCGTCGCCCGTCTGGTCTGCGCGGTGCACACGTTCCTCGACCCGCACCGGCCCGATCAGCGACCCGCCATGCCCGCGCGTGACGGCATGCGCCTTGACCGCCCGCGTTCAGGTTGCCCACGCAGATCACAGGCACGCCGAACCGCGCCCGCGCCCCCTGCGCCAGCCGCCGCCGCGTGCCTGCCGCGTATACTGCGCCAAGGGGTGACAGAAGCGCAGACCGCAGCCCCGGCTCGAGGTGCCAGAAGGCAGGCGGGCGCATCAGGCGCCGTCCAGCTTGTCGAGAAGGACGGTCTTGGCCCGTTCGGTCACGTCCGCCCCGGCCGAGACCACTTCCCACGCCGCATGCGCCATCGCCGCGGCGCGGTCGGGCGACAACAGGTCATCGACCGCCTCTGCCAGTGTCTGCGGGGCCGAAACCAGCCGCGCAGCCCGCGCCTCGGTCAGGCGCTGGTAGATGTCGACGAAATTCGTGACATACGGCCCGTGCAGGATCGCCGAGCCGAGCGCCGCGGGCTCGAACGGGTTGTGCCCGCCGATCGGCTCCCACGAGCCGCCGACGAAGCTGACGGGGGCCAGCCTGTACCACAGGCCCAGCTCTCCCATCGTGTCGGCGAGATAGACCGTCGCTTCGCGCTCGGGGCCCTCGCCGATCGAACGCCGTGTGAAAGCCCACTCTCCTGCGTCCAGCATCCCTGCGATCTCGTCGCCCCGGTCGGGGTGGCGGGGCACGAGGATCAGCAACAGCCGCGGGTTCGTCTTCAGCGCAATCCTGTGCGCCTCAAGGACCTTCGTCTCCTCGCCCGGATGGGTCGAGGCCGCGACCCAGACCGGCCTGCCGCCAATCTCCGCTCGCATGACCGACAATTCGGCCTCGTTCACGGGCAGGGCGGCCGCGCCCTCTTTCAGAGTGCCCGTCACCTCCATCTTCGTCGGCAGCATGCCAAGGCGGCGCAGGTAAATCTCGGTCAGGTCGTCCTGCACCAGCGCCTTGTCGAAGCGGCCCAACAGGCTGCGCGCCATGCCGTGCAGGAAGCGCCAGCGGTCATGGCTTGCCTTGGACATCCGCGCGTTGAGCAGCACCATCGGCACACCACGCGCGTGGGTCTCGCAGATCAGCGTCGGCCAAAGCTCGCTTTCCGTCCAGACCGCCAGATCGGGCCGCCAATGGTCGAGGAAGCGGCGCACGAAGGGGCGCGCATCCAGCGGCACGAACTGGTGAACCGCCCCGTCCGGCAGCCGGTCGGCCATGACACCGGCCGAGGTGACCGTGCCGGTCGTCACCAGGATCGTCAGGTCCGGACGCTCATCCAGCAGGGTCCTGATCAGCTCCAGCAAAGCCAGCGACTCGCCCACGCTGGCGGCATGGAACCAGATCAGCGGCCCAGCGGGTCGTGGCACGCCCGCGATCCCGCGCCGTTCATCGAGGCGCGCGGCGTCTTCCTTGCCCTCGGCCACGCGCTGCTGCAGCTTGCGCTCGGCGAAGCCGCGGCCAAAGCGTGCCGACCACGCGAGGTAGACGCCGAGGGCGAAGGAACCGGCCATCTCGCGCGCTCAGCCGCCCAGTGCTTCGGTGCCCGACGCCTCGGACCCCTCTTCGAGAAGGCGATGCAGATGCGCGATGAAATAGCGCGTGTGCGCGTTGTCGACCGTGCGCTGCGCCTCGGCTTTCCAGGCATCGTAGGCGCTGGCGTAATCGGGGAAGAGGCCGACGATGTGGATATCGTCCATGTCGCGGAACTCCGTGCCCTGGGGGTCGGTCAGCTCTCCGCCGAAGACGAGATGCAGGCGCTGGGTCATGATCTGGAGGTCCTTCCGGTCTGAGGGGGCGGATCGCCGCGCACCCTAGGCATTGGCCCGGCAGGGTCAAGCGCGCGGGGTAAGGCATGCCTTACTCGTCCGGGGGCTGTTCTGCCTCTAGTCTTTTCAGCGCAGGCACGGGGGGCGTCTCCTTCCCGGGCGGCGGCATTTCGAGACACGGATTTTCAGCAGCCATGACACTTCGCATCAGCCTCATCGCCGTCGCAGCACTTCTCCTGCTCTCCGTGCTTGCATCGCTCTCGATGGCCGCGCCGCCGCTTCCCGCCTAGCCCCTGGCGTTCAGAAGCGGCGCGTGCAGCGCGGCGCCCGCAGCCAGCACACCGGGCACCTGCGGCACCTTGCGGTTGAAACTCAGCGCAGCCCCTGTGCCGTCCGTGACGCGCCCGCCCGCCTCTTCGATGATCAGCGCACCGGCGGCGATGTCCCATTCCCAGGTCGCGCGAAAGGTCACCATCGCGTCGAACCGCCCCTCGCCCACCAGCGCCATGCGATAGGCGAGCGACGGGCGATAGGCGCGCGTCACCGGCGGCACGCCGCGCGGCCAATGCGCGGGCGAAAGCGTGTGTTTGGTCGCCAGCACCTCGGCCTCGTGCAGCTGCGCGGTCTCCGACGCCCGGATCGGTGCGTCGTTCAGCGTGGCCCCGCCGCCCTTGGCCGCGGCGTAAAGCTTGCCGCGGATCGGCAGGTAGACGACCGCGGCGATGACCGCGCCGCCCTCGACCACTGCGAGTGAATGAGAAAAGGCCGAGCTTCCCTCGATGAACGCGCGCGTCCCGTCGATCGGGTCCACCACGAAGACGCGCTCCGCCGTCAGCCGCTCGGCCGTGTCCGGCGTTTCCTCGGACAACCAGCCGTAACCGGGCCGCGCCTCGCACAACCGGTCGCGCAGCATGTCGTCCACGGCAAGGTCGGCCTCGGTCACCGGGCCGGTGCCGTCGGGCTTGTCCCATGTCTCGGGTTCGTCGCGGAAATAGCGCGCGGCGATCCGCCCCGCCCCCCGCGCCGCCTCGACCAGCAGCGCAAGGTCCTCGGCCGCGTCAGGCGCCGGCAAGGGTCAGGCCCTCGACCAGAAGCGAGGGCACCACGCGGCTCAGATGCGCGCGCGCGTCGTTCGCGGGCCGGATCGTCTTGAGCATGTCGCGCAGGTTGCCCGCCACGGTGCATTCGTTGACCGGGTAGGCGATCTCGCCGTTCTCGACCCAGAA
>CAZVQL010000234.1:3285-4000 GCA_964629305.1 uncultured Roseicyclus sp. | reverse complement strand
GAAGGTGTTGCAGGCCATCGAAGGCGGAAGATCATACCGATGGATCGCCAGAGACCTCGGCATCTCGAAAAACACCGTTTCCGACATCGTCAAACGGCATAGAGAAAACGCTTAGAATATCTTTTCCACGCACTTGAACTTACACTGGAAGAAAGGCCTGAACCGATGGCTGCAGATCAATCCGAGTGGAATGCAGATTTTGAGCAAATCGAAAGTGTCGTTCTGAACTTGCAGCGCTTACCAAGAGACAATCTGGTTATTTGCCTTGTTGGGCTACGCTACTGGTGCCATCAGAGACGAAAAAGGCAGCTCATTTTTGCAGAAATTGCAGTTCATTCCGCTCAGGATGAAAAGCCACGTCGTATTCAAAGGGCCGCGCGAAAAGGAGCCTGGCAAGCCCTCGAGAAGCTGTTTGACGGTTATGACATCGGCCAACCCAATATGTTCATCAATGCTGATCTATCGGAAGCAGAAGAGATCGGCCTGCAGCACGATCTTGCGTTGATCCAGGCAAGTCAAAGCCTCAAACACTTGGAAAGCTGCTTGTCCCGATGGCTCACAAAGCATGATATTCCGAAAGAAATCCTGGCCAAAATGCCACCAAGCCGTCAGCTGTGACATGCGAATACCGCCCCGCCCTACGAACAACGTGTCACTCTACGGATCATAGGCGCCAACAT
This sequence comes from uncultured Roseicyclus sp., assembly GCA_964629305.1. Lineage (GTDB taxonomy): Bacteria > Pseudomonadota > Alphaproteobacteria > Rhodobacterales > Rhodobacteraceae > Roseicyclus. The sequence continues at coordinate 3,320 of CAZVQL010000234.1, read as the reverse complement.
GGCTTGTGATACGATCCTGCCCCCTACCGGAATCT
>CAZVQL010000234.1:0-3275 GCA_964629305.1 uncultured Roseicyclus sp. | reverse complement strand
GCCGTCGCGCTACGCTGTCCGCGCTGATCGCGGATATCGATCACATAGGCCGTCTGCCCACGGATGGTGTAGAGCATCGAAAAAGCCGTCCGCTGAATTTTGACCTCCCAAACATCCTCGAAGTCCTCGAAGGTCTCCTTCGGCGGTGTAAAGTCGATGATGCGCTGCTTCGCGGCCTCGAAACTTGCGAAGGCCTTGGCTTGGTCAAGTTGCGGATTGTTGCGGTAATATTGAACCATCCATCGCAGTCCAGGCTGCGATGATTCAAGAAATTGCAGTCTCATAGGAATTTATTCGAAGGTATCGGGCTCGGGAAACGGCGCGTCTGCCGGGCCGTGCATCCAGGCATGGATCGCCTCGGGCGATATCGAGACGCCCTTGTCCGCCAGCATGAGCCCGGTCTGTACCAGCTCCCGGGTGGCTTCGCGTTCCTCAACCAGATTCTGGATGGCCTGATTGGCGATGAACGAGGCAGAACGGCGCTCGAGCTTTGCCACGCGCTGCAACCGGCTCTTCAGGTCGCTGTCGATGCGTGTCGTCAAAGAGGTGGTGGCCATCGTGGTCATGCTTTCGGTGGTAAATATTACACTGTCTTACAGTGTAAGAAAAATGAGGGGGATGTCAAATCTGGGACGCAAAAAAGGGGCTTACACCCCCTCCTCTTTTGCCAAGCGGTACGCCCGGATTCCGAAGCGTTCCGGGTCAGCCTCGATGTCATAGTGCTCAAAAGCCGCCTGTGGAATCTCGGGAAATGCAAGCTGGTAGGCCTCCTGCTGAGAGCGCGCGGAAAAGATCCCCAGCACCACATCTCAGACCAGGTCGGCGCTGCCTGCTTCTCTGAGATCAAGCACGGCTGATCCGTTCGGTTCCAGCGTGACCAGGTAGTTCCAGCGTCCCAAGGCGCAGGACGGGCATTCGCCATACTCGGGCTCAAGATCGTCATCGCCACAGGTCTCCCCGCACGCGCTGCAGCGCGGGCGTCCAGGTCGCACCTCTTCCCGGCACTGTCCTGCCTCGGCGTGAAAGTCGCCCTCGAACTCGGGTTGCTCCTCTTCGAAGCGGCTGTGAATCGTCCAGCCGGTCAGGGCGTGCAAGCGCTTGAGAAGCGGGTTCATCGGTGCCCATGCACTGTCGAAGGCCAGGAAGGTCTTCGAGTCATCATAGCTGATCGCGGAAATATTGGGATTCCACTTCGAGCCGGTGTGCTCGACCATCCAGTCATAGTCCCAGGCGATCTTTCACAGGCTGTCGGCGGCATCGAAACGCTCCGGGAAAAGTCGGTGAAGATTGAAGCGCAGTATCGGACGGTTCAGGTCGTCCATGTCAAAATCCGGCGCCAGGAAGTCCTGCACCTGCGAGAGCGGAGCCGAAATCTCGACTTCATTGTGAACCCAGTTAGGCATAGCAAAAAGCTTAGGAAATAAAGGGCTGACGCATGCCAGCACGGGCAGGACATCCCGTGGTAGCTGCGGCGGTCAAAGCGTAAGCGCGAACCGTTCGGCCCGTGCCCGCAGCCCCGCAAAGGGCCAGCGGGTCGCGGTTCTTGACGGCCCAGGGGCAGCGGTAGACTGGCGTGCCTCTGATGTGCGGCCCCTCCCCCTCGGGTCTTGCACCCATCAACTTCAACCCTCTAACCCATAACGCCGATGAACAGTTCTCAAGCCAAGTGCATCCCGATCCCGGAGTATCTCGCTCGCGAAGGCTTCCAGCCCGCGCGCACGCGCCAGGGCGGGCGTGAGCTCTGGTACCATTCGCCGGTACGGGACGGCGATGAGCACCCCTCCTTCAAGGTGTGGGTTGGGGCACGGTTTTCTGAGACAGATCTGAGCGCTATTTCCGGATAGAACGGGAGTAGACAGATGACTGACAGCAACACGGATACAACAGGCGTAACAGAGGGCGCGGCCCCGGCGACGCGCGCCCCTCACGCTGGCGGCGGTGGGGCCGCGCCCGGTGGCCCGAAGCGCTTTTCGGCGAAGCGTAAACTCGCAATTGTGCAACGCCTGCTTCGAGGGGAGAGCCTTGAGGCGGTGTCTCGGGCTGAAAATGTCCCGGTGCATCGCCTGACGGAGTGGCGCGACAAGGTGCTTGGGGCTGCCGAGAGCGCACTGAAGGAGCGCGAGCGCGACGCCCGCGACGAGGAGATCGCGCGGCTCCAGGCCAAGGTTGGCGAGATCACCATGGATAACGAGCTGCTTTATGCGAAGATCGATAAACTGGAGGGCGGGCGCCCTTTTGCCCGGCGGAGATCGAAGAGATGAGCCAGGCGTATTCGATCTCCACACGTCGCCGTTTTGGGCTCTCCCGCGTTTGCGGGGTCTGGGGTGTTCCTCGTGCGACGGTCTACCGGCATCGTGCCCTGGCCAATGGTAAAGAAGCTGCAAATACGGGGCGACAGCCATATCGCCGGGGCCCGCAGGGGGCCTGTAGTGATGCAGAGCTGCTGAGCCATATTGAGGTGGTGATCGCCGCCTCGCCCTTCTCCGGCGAGGGCTATCGCAAGGTCTGGGCGCGACTACGAGCTATGAATGTGCGCACAGCCGCGCGCCGGGTTCGACGGGTCATGAAGGAGAACGACCTGCTGGCACCACAGCGCCCTGTTCAACGCGATGCCCATCCCCATGACGGCACCATCGTCACCGAGAAGGTCGACGAGGTCTGGGGAACCGACATGACCCAGACGATCACCACGCGGGAAGGGCGGGCCTACGTCTTTGTCGTCGTCGATCATTGTTCTGGCGAGTTCATCGGCACCCACGCGTCGTCGAGCGCAAGTCGGTGGGAGGCGTTGGAACCCGTTCGACAGGGCGTAACCCTCCACTTCGGAGGCGTCGGGCCCAATGTCGCCAAGGGGCTGACCTTGCGCCACGATCACGGCTCAAACTACATGTCGGAAGACTTTCAGAACGAGGTCAAATGCTTTGGCATGACGCCGTCACCGGCATTCGTCAGGCAGCCGGAGGGAAATGGCGTGGCCGAGAGGGCAATACGGACCCTCAAAGAGCAGCTTCTCTGGGTGCGCCACTTCGAAACCGTCGATGAGCTTCGCGCAGCGCTCGCCGCCTTTGCGGCGGAGTACAACGCGTCGTGGCTTCGCCAGCGACATGGGTACAAAACGCCCAATCAGATCAGGGCCGAGCAAAAAGCCCTTGAAGCCGAAGCTGCCACGGTGGTTAAAATGGCAGCATAACCAGCGCAAAGCGCTGTCTCAAAACCGTAACCCAGTACATTCTGGATCGCGTCTATTGGGTGCGCGACCGCATTTTCCCGTCGAA
>CAZVQL010000233.1:0-4021 GCA_964629305.1 uncultured Roseicyclus sp. | reverse complement strand
ATACAGACGTTGATCCATCGAACTGGACCAAACCGCCCGCATATCTCTTCAGAAACCAGCAATTTCAAAGAGCGGAGAGACAAAAATCAACCGACTGCGCTTTTTCTTTAAGCGCTGCCCGCCTCATCGTGTCTCTGTTTTTTGTGCCTCCCGCAGCGTCTGCCTGTTGGCGTCGGCCCCGTTTGGCGTCCCGTTAGCGCCTCAGCGCCGCCGGTGAGGGGGTATTTACGGATGGGGCCGGGGACCCGCAAGGGCTTTTTTGCGGAAAGATGACATTTTTTGCGACAGACCCCGAAAACCCCTTATTTTCATGGCGTTAAGCCGACGATTTTCTTTGCGAAAAGGCACTTCCACGGCATGGCGCCGACGGGCCTGGGCGACTCACAGGGGGCAAATCACCCCCGTCTTGTGGTTATACACAGAGCTATCCCCAGATATGGGGCCTCGCCCCGCAAATCACCCCCGAGTCACCGGGCGACTCGCGCTCCGAGGCGCCGAATCCGCAGGGCCAACAGTCCGACAATGACAAAGAGGTACGCCAGCGGTTCGATCTGAAAGCCCTTCGCGAGCCAGACGTAGTGAACCGCTCCCAGCAGGGCGGCCGGGTAGACCAGTTTGTGCAGCTTGCGCCACTGAAGGCCGCCAAGTTTGCGCACTGCCCAGTTGTTCGATGTGACCGCCAGCGGGATCAGCAACAGGAAGCCCGCCATCCCGATCGTCACATAGGGCCGTTCCAGGATATCCGCCCAGATCGCCGACAGGCGCTGAACGTCCAGCACGGCCCAAACCAGGAAATGCGCCAGGACAAAGAAGAAGGCGAGCACACCGATCGCCCGGCGGAACGGCATCAGGTTCAGCCCCGCCCATTGCCGAAGCGGCGTCACGGCCAGCCCCGCCACGATCAGTTGCAACGCCAACTCGCCATAGCGGTGTTCCAGCGCCTCGATCGGCTCGACGCCAAGGCCACCGGTGGCGCCCAGCCAGAACAGCCAGCCGCCCCACAGGGCCCCCACTATATAGAGCGTCCACGCAGGCACCCGCCTGAGCCCCGCGTTCACGCGGCTCATCAGCGGCGGCCTTGCCGTGATGTCGGACGCGCCAGGCATGGGCTCAGAAGAACTCCGCCAGGTCCATGCCCTCGTAGAGCGAGGCAACCTCATCCTCGTAGCCGTTGAACATCAGCGTATCGATACGCGGCGCGAACAGGCCCCCGCCGATCCGCCGTTCGGTCGCCTGGCTCCAGCGCGGATGGTTCACGTTGGGGTTCACGTTGGAATAGAAACCGTACTCGCGCGGCTGCGCGGCGTTCCAGCTGGCATAGGGCTGTTCGTCGGTCAGCGTGATCCGCACGATCGACTTGATCGACTTGAACCCGTACTTCCACGGCACGACCAGCCGGATCGGCGCGCCGTTCTGCTTCGGCATCGGCTCACCGTAAAGACCGGTCGCCATGATCGTCAGCGGGTGCATCGCCTCATCCAGCCGCAGCCCCTCGCGATAGGGCCAGTCCAGCACCGGCACGCGCACGCCCGGCATCTCCTCGGGGCGCACCAGCGTCTCGAAGGCGACATAGCGCGCGCCTTCATGCACACCGACGCGCTCCAGCAGGTCGGCCAGCTCGAACCCGTTCCAAGGGACCACCATCGACCACGCCTCGACACAGCGGAGGCGATAGATCCGTTCCTCGATGGTCATGCCTTCGACGATCTCCTCGAAGGAATAGGTGCCGGGGTTATCGACCATCCCGTCGATCACGATCGACCACGGCTCTGTCGTCATCATGTGCGCATTCTGCGCGGGGTCGTTCTTGCCCGTGCCGAACTCGTAGAAGTTGTTGTAGGTCGTGATCTCTTCGAACGTATTCAGCTCCAAGTCACCCTGCGCCCGCGCACCCCCGCCGATCAGGCCAGCGCCCAGCATCGCACCGGCACCCGCCATGATCTGGCGGCGGTTGAGGTACATCTCCTTGGGCGTGACATCATTCCAGGTCAGGTCGGACGTATATCGGCGGGCCATGTGCATCTCCTTCAGCGGGTCACGAGCAACGTGCCTCTAATATGGGCCGCGACCCAAGCGGTGACACGAAATCTCACGAAACTGTTGAAGCGCTGTGTGCTCAGACCGCCGGGTAAAGCTGGTCCATCGGGATCGAACTGCCGTCGGGCTGGACGATCCGAACATGCCGACGACGCAGAAGCCGCGGCTCGCTCACGCCGACCGAATGGGCGATCATCTCCACGTCCTTGACGATGCCCTTGGCGTAATGCGCAACGCGCTTGTCCTTATCCTCGACCACCAGCCCCTCCTGGAAGCGCGGATCATGCGTGGTGATGCCCGTGGGGCAGGTGTTCTTGTGGCACTTCAGCGCCTGGATACAGCCCAGCGAGAACATGAAGCCGCGCGCCGAGGTCACGAAATCGGCCCCCGCCGCCAGCGCCCAGGCCACGTCGCCGGGGTTCACCAGCTTGCCCGAGGCCACCAGCCGGACCCGCTCCTTCAGCCCCATCCGGTTGCGCAAGTCGGTCAGCCGCGGCAGCGCCTCGCGGATCGACATGCCGACAAGATCCATCAGCGGCATGGGGCTGGCGCCCGTCCCGCCCTCGCCCCCATCGAGCGTGATGAAATCCGGCGCGCTCTCTTCGCCGCGGCGGTTGATCTCTTCGAACAGCTCTTCGAAGGCGTGCAGGTGGCCCATCACCGTCTTGATGCCCACGGGCTTGCCCGTCACCTCTCTTATATGCGCGACCAGATCGAGCAGCTCGGCCACATTGCCCGCATCGCGATGCCGGTTGGGGCTGATCGAATCCTCACCCTTGGGAATGCCCCTGATCTCGGCGATCTCGTCGGTGATCTTGGCCGCGGGCAGGATACCGCCCTTTCCGGGTTTGGCCCCCTGCGCCAGCTTCAGCTCGAACATCTTCACTTCCGGCCGCTCCGCCATCGCCCGCAGCTTGGCGTCGTCCAGGTTGCCATGCGCATCCCGCACCCCGTATTTCGCCGTCCCGATCTGAAAGACGATGTCGCAGCCCCCCTCCAGGTGGTAGGCCGACAGCCCGCCCTCGCCGGTGTTCATCCACATCCCGGCCATCCGTGCCCCGCGGCTCAGCGCCCGCACCGCGGGGGCGGAAATCGCGCCATAGCTCATGCCGGAGATGTTGAAGAACGAATGCGCCTCATAAGGGAGCGTGGCATACGGCCCGATCACCATCGGCTCGGAGCTGGCGAACTGGTCATCGAGCGGCGGGAACGGGTCCGGCGTGAAGATCGGCGTCCCCACGACCGAGATGTTCCGCGTCGACCCGAAGGGCAGCGTGTTCGATCCACCCTGTGACGCGTGCTTCACCCAATCGCGCTGCGCCCGGTTGAACGGCAGCTCCTCGCGGTCCATCGCGAAGAAGTATTGCCGAAAGAACTCGCCCAGCGTCGTGAAGAGCCCCCGGAACCGGCCAAGCACCGGGTAGTTGCGGCGGATCGCGTCGCCAGTCTGCATCCGGTCCAGCACGAAGATGATCACCGCCACAAGGCAGATCACCCCAATCACCAGCCAGAAGGCCAGCGCCATCGCCTCGAGATACCACGTCATATCGGCCGCCTGTTCGTTTTAAGACCCTGAAACATTACAGGCCGTTTTGGTCACAGCCTCTCAAATGATCTCACGCGCATTTGATTGGAAGACGGTGAATGGCGTGGCTTAGGCGCGCAAGCCCCGCCGTCAAGTTCGTCTGCGGAAAACCGCTTCGCTTGAAAGAATTGGTGTGCCCTCCACTTCCCGCCTCGACGAGGGCGTCAGACCCTCGCGACCACACTCACGAAGGAGAGTACGACATGCGCAAGATGATCCTTGCCCTGACTGCAACCACCGCCCTGTCCGCACCGGCATTCGCCCAGGACATGAACATCGTCGAAACTGCCGTCGGCGCTGGCAGCTTCACCACGCTCGTCGCCGCCGTCGAAGCGGCCGGCCTGGTCGAGACGCTGTCGGGCGAAGGTCCGTTCACCGTCTTCGCACCGACCGACGAAG
>CAZVQL010000232.1:1092-4059 GCA_964629305.1 uncultured Roseicyclus sp. | reverse complement strand
GTCACGTCATAGCCGCGCTGGACGCTGATCTTCTTGATCGCGTTGGCCATGTTCTCGATGGCGATGGTCAGGAAGCCCTCGGCCACTTCCTCGGGCGATTTGCCCTCGGCCTTCGCGATCTCGGCAAATTTCGCACGGACGACCTCGGCGTCTAGCGCCGCGTCCTGGTCGGGGCCGAAGACGCGGGGGAAGAACTCGGGGCGCAGCTTGCCCAGCATGACGTTCGCGTCCGTCACCGTCAGCGGCCCGCCGCGGCGGTAGCAGGCGGGGCCGGGGTTGGCGCCCGCCGAGTCGGGGCCGACGCGGAAGCGGCCCGGATCAGCATGCAGGATCGAGCCGCCGCCCGCGGCGACAGTGTGAATGCGCATCATCGGCGCGCGGATGCGCACCCCCGCAACCTCGGTGTCAAAGGCCCGCTCGTAGCCGCCCGCGAAATGCGCCACGTCGGTGGAGGTGCCGCCCATGTCGAAGCCGATGACCTTTTCGAACCCGGCATCGCCCGCCGTCTCGACCATGCCGACGACACCGCCCGCAGGCCCCGAGAGGATCGCGTCCTTGCCCTGGAATTTCTCGGCCGCCGTCATGCCGCCCGAGGACATCATGAATTGCAGCGTCGGCCCCGCCTCGCCCGCCGGGGTCGCGCCCAAGGCATCGGCCACGCGGGCGACGTAGCGGCGCAGGATCGGCGAGAGATAGGCATCGACCACCGTCGTGTCGCCGCGGCCCACGAGCTTGACCAGCGGGCTGACCTCGTGGCTGACCGAGACCTGCGAAAAGCCCATCTCGCGCACCAGCGCGGCCAGCGCCGCCTCGTGATCCGGCGTTTTCCACGCGTGCATCAGCACGATGGCGACGGCGTCGATCCCGTCCGCTTTCGCCGCGTCCAGCTGGTCACGCAAGGGCGCCATGTCGAGCGGCGTCTCGACCGTGCCATCGGCGCGCAAGCGCTCATCGACCTCGATCACCCGCTCGTAGAGCTGTTCGGGCAGGATGATTTCCTTGGCGAAAATATCCGGCCGCGCCTGGTAGGCGATGCGCAGCGCGTCGCGGAAGCCCCTGGTGATCAACAGCAATGTCCGGTCGCCCTTGCGCTCGAGCAGCGCGTTGGTGGCGACAGTCGTGCCCATCTTCACCGTGCCGATGCGGGCGGGGTCGATGGTGCCGCCCAAGAGCCGCCGGATCCCCTCGATCGCGGCATCCTCGTAGGCTTCGGGGTTCTCGGACAAGAGCTTCAGCGGATGCACCGCACCGGATGCATCGCGGCCCACGACGTCGGTGAAGGTGCCACCGCGGTCGATCCAGAAATCCCAGGTGCCGGGCACGGGCGCGTCGGCCATGATGGGCCTCCCCTCAAGGTGAACGGATGCCCTTGGGTGGGCCGGATCGCGGGCGGCGTCAACCGCGATGTGACGCCCTAGCAGTCGAGCGTCGTGCGCCGCTCCCACTCGGTCAGGTGGCGGGTGTAGTCGACCCACTCGGCGTGCTTGTACTTGGCGAAGGAGGCCGCGGCCTCGGCCCCGATCCCGTCGCAAAGCGCGGTATCGGCCTCGAACGCGCGCACGGCGTCGAGCAGGTTCAAGGGCAGTTTAGGCGCATCGACCGTGTGGCCGTCGACATACATGTCGATATCCAGCCGCTTGCCGGGATCGGCCTTGGTGGCGATCCCGTCGAGCCCCGCGGCCAGGATCGCGGCGGGCAGGAGATAGGGGTTGGCCGCCCCATCGGCCAGCCGCACCTCGAGCCGGTTGCTGTCGGGGATGCGCACCATGTGGGTGCGGTTGTTGCCGCCGTAGCTGATCGTGTTGGGCGACCATGTCGCGCCCGAGGTCGTGACCGGCGCATTCAATCTTTTATAAGAATTGACCGTGGGGTTGAGAACCGCCGTCAGCGCGGGCGCGTGCCCGATCAAGCCGCCGAGGAAGGCGTAGGCGGTGTCGGACAGCCCCAGCTCTCCGTCGCCCTCGAACAGGTTCGCCCCCGCCTTGTTCCAGAGCGAGACATGCGCGTGGCAGCCGTTGCCAGTCAGATCGGCGAAGGGCTTGGGCATGAAGGTCGCGCGCAGCCCGTGCTTCTCGGCCACCGCACGGGCCATGAACTTGAAGAAGGTGTGGCGGTCGGCGGTGACGAGCGCGTCGTCGAAATCCCAGTTCATCTCGAACTGGCCGTTCGCGTCCTCGTGGTCGTTCTGGTAGGGGTTCCAGCCCAGGTCGAGCATGTAGGAACAGATCTCGGCGATCACGTCGTAGCGCCGCATCAGCGCGTCCTGATCGTAGCAGGGCTTTTCCTGGATATCGGCGGGGTCCGAGATGGATTTGCCGTCGGGCGTGGTCAGGAAGAACTCGCATTCCACCCCGTGCTTCATCTGGATGTCTTGGGCCGAGGCCCGCGCCATGACCTGTTTCAGAACGACGCGCGGGGCCTTGGCAAAGGGCGCGCCCTTGAAGTGGACATCCGCCGCCAGCCAGCCGACCTCGGGCTTCCAGGGCAGCTGGATCAGGCTGGCGGGGTCGGGAATGGCGAGAATGTCGGCATCGGCCGGCGACATGTCGAGCCAGGCGGCGAAGCCCGCGAAGCCCGCGCCATCCTTGGCCATGTCGGCAATGGCCTGCGCGGGCGCCAGTTTCGCGCGCTGCACGCCCAGAAGGTCGGTGAAGGAGATCAGGAAGAACCTGATGCCCTTCTCTTTCGCCACTGCTGCAAGATCGGTCATGTCGGGTCCCCTGTTCTCTGTCTTCGTTCCGGTCAGCTTTGGCCGGGTATCCAAGTGGTGCCTGCCAGCGGCACGCCCGCCATTGCGGCGCTTTCCACCGTCAGCGCCACGAGGTCCTCGGGCTCGAGGTTCAGCACGTGGCTTTTCCCGCAGGCGCGCGCGATGGTCTGCAATTCCAGCGTCATGACGCCGAGGTAATTGGCGAGCCGCCGCCCCGCCGCGACCGGGTCGAGGCGAGAGGCGAGCGCGGGGTCCTG
>CAZVQL010000232.1:0-1082 GCA_964629305.1 uncultured Roseicyclus sp. | reverse complement strand
CGCCGCCGTCCCGATGGAGACCGCATCGGCCCCCAGCGCCAGCGCCTTGGCCACGTCGGCGCCGTTGCGGATGCCGCCCGAGACGATTAGTTGCACGGTCCGGTGCATTCCAAGGTCTTTCAGCGCCTGCACGGCGGGGCGGATCGCGGCGAGCGTGGGGATGCCCACGTGCTCGATGAAGACGTTCTGCGTGGCCGCCGTGCCGCCCTGCATCCCGTCCAGCACCACCGCGTCGGCCCCGGCCTTCACGGCAAGGGCCACGTCATAATAGGGACGCGAAGCGCCGACCTTGATGTAGATGGGCACCTGCCAGCCGGTGATCTCGCGCAGCTCGGCGATCTTGATCTCGAGGTCATCCGGCCCGGTCCAGTCGGGGTGGCGGCAGGCGCTGCGCTGGTCGATTCCCTCGGGGAGCGTGCGCATCGCCGCGACGCGCTCGTTGATCTTCTGGCCCAGAAGCATCCCGCCCCCGCCGGGCTTGGCGCCCTGCCCCACGACAACCTCGATCGCGTCGGCCTTGCGCAGGTCGTCGGGGTTCATCCCGTAGCGCGAGGGCAGAAGCTGGTAGACCAGCTTGTTGGAATGTTCCCGCTCCTCGGGCGTCATGCCTCCGTCGCCGGTGGTGGTGGAGGTTCCCGCCGCGTTCGCGCCGCGGCCCAGCGCCTCTTTCGCCTGCGCCGAGAGCGAGCCGAAGGACATGCCGGCGATGGTGATGGGGGTCTTGAGGACGATGGGCTTGGCGGCATTGCGCGCGCCGATCACCACCTCGGTCTCGCATTTCTCGCGGTAGCCCTCGAGCGGGTAGCGCGACATGGAGGCACCGAGGAACAGCAGGTCGTCGAAATGGGGAAGGCTGCGCTTCGCGCCGCCGCCGCGGATGTCGTAGATGCCGGTCGCCGCCGCGCGGCGGATTTCTGACAGGGTGTAGTCGTCGAAGGTGGCGGATTTCACCGGCGTGGTGCGCGGGGTGCCGGGCGGGTTGGACTGGTCGGTCATGGCATGTCCCTCAATAGGCGCCGGCGTTGTCGATCTTGAAGTGGTAAAGCTGTCGGGCCGAGCCGTAGCGGCGGAACTCGGCCGGG
>CAZVQL010000231.1:0-4127 GCA_964629305.1 uncultured Roseicyclus sp. | reverse complement strand
CCGACACGTTCATATGCGCGCCGATGTCGTTCTGGTTCGGGAAGACCCAGCCGATGTTGGCCAGCTGCTCCGGCGTGATCTGGCTGTCGCCCTCGCGGATGATCCGCGAATAGTAATAGGTGTTCGACATCGCGATGTCGCACTCACCCGACGCGATCCCGCGTAGCTGGTCGGTGTCGCCGCCCTGCGGGTCGCGGGCGAAGTTGCCCACCACGGCCTCGGCCCAATCGGCCACGGCTTCCTGCCCCAGATGCGCGATCAGCGCCGCGGTGATGTTCTGCGTGTAGACATTGGTCGAGGAGCGGATGCAGACCATCCCCTCGTACTCGGGGCTCGCAAGGTCCTGGTAGGTCAGCGGCGGGTTCGCCACATCCTCGCGGTCGTAGAAGATGATCCGCGCGCGCTGCGAAAAGGCGAACCAGTGATTGCCGTCATCCTGCAGATAGGCCGGGATGCGCGCCTCCAGCACGTCGCTTTCGACGGGCTGCAGCAGCCCCATCTCGGTCGCGCGCGCCAGCCGCACGGTATCGACGGTCAGGAACACGTCGGCGGGGCTGTTCTCGCCCTCGGCTTCCATCCGCGCGATCAGCTCGTCGGCGTTGCCCTCGATCCGGTTGATGGTGATGCCGGTCGCCTCGGTGAAATCGGAATAGAGCCGCTCGTCGGTGTCGTAGTGGCGCGACGAGTAAAGGTTCAGCTCCTGCGCCTGCGCCGCGGTCAGCGTCGAGGCGGCGATGGCGGTGCCCAGAAGGGCGGCAAGGGTGCGGGTCATGTGAGACTCCCTGGTGAATTGCAGCAGAATACCTGACTGAATTACTCAGCTGGGTTGCCGCCCTTCAACCTCATCGCGCAAGCGCTGTCAACAATTCCGACAAAAAGGATCGGAAACCGCGCCCGCTTGCCGCAGCCCCGCCCCCGGTGCAGGGTCCCGCCAACCAAAGGGGGGACACCATGCGCGCCGGGATCGCGTTCCTGATCGCCGCCTACATGCTCAGCCAGTTCTACCGCGCCTTCCTCGCGGTGCTGGCCCCTGCGCTGCAGGCCGACCTCGGCGCGACCACCGGCGATCTCGCCCGCGCCTCGGGGCTGTGGTTCGCCGCCTTCGCGCTGATGCAGCTGCCGGTGGGCTGGGCGCTCGACCATCTCGGGCCACGGCGCACGGCGGCCACCCTCTTCCTTCTCGGCGGCGCGGGGGGTGCCACGCTCTTCGCCATGGCGCAAAGCCCCGCCATGCTGACGGCGGCGATGATCCTCATCGGGATCGGCTGCGCCCCGGTGCTGATGTCGACCTATTACATCTTCGCAAGGCAATTCTCGGCGGCCGTCTTCGGCACGCTCGCGGGCGTCACCGTGGGGCTGTCGTCGCTCGGCAACATCCTTGCAGCGGCCCCTCTCGCCATCCTGATCGAGGCCTTCGGCTGGCGCGCCACCGTCGGCGGCTTCGCCATGCTCACCGCGGCCATAGCCCTCGCCATAGCCCTGCTCGTCCGCGACCCCGCCAAGCCCGAGGGCGAGGCAAAGGGCTCTCTCCTCGACCTGCTGCGCATGCCGCAGCTCTGGCCGATCCTCGTGATGATGTTCGTCTGCTATTTTCCGGCGGCGGGTCTGCGCGGCCTGTGGATCAGCCCCTACCTCGCCGACCGCTTCGGGGCGGAGCTGGCCCAACTGGGCACGGCCACGCTGATCATGGGGCTTGCGATGGTGGCGGGCAATTTCCTCTACGGTCCCGCCGACCGCCTGTTCGGCAGCCGCAAAGGACCGATCCTTGCAGGCAACCTCGCCGTCGCTGCCCTTTGCATCGCCTTCTGGGCGATGCCGCCGTCAACGGCCACCGCGGCGATCGCCATGTTCGCCCTGATCGGGCTCTTGGGGGCATCATACCCGATCGTCATCAGCCACGGGCGCAGCTTCTGCCCCCCGCACCTGACGGGACGGGGGGTGACGCTTCTGAACCTGTTTGGAATGGGCGGGGCCGGGGTGATGCAATTCGCATCAGGCCCCACCTTCGCCACACTGGCCGAAACGCGCACCGAGGCCGAGGCCTATGGTGCGCTCTTCGGCCTGATCGGCCTTGCGATCCTGGTCGGCCTGGCGATCTACAGCCGTGCCGAAGATCGAACCGGCTGACGTAGGGTGGGCGATTCCGCCCACCACTCCCTCACGCCGCGCGACGGCGCGGACGACGACGCTTCTGACCGGGGTTTCCGGGGCGCTGCTCGCCCTGCGGCTTGGCATGGGCCTTGGGCGCGCCGCGCCCGCGACCACCACCACCGCCGCCACCGCGGCGGGGCTTTTCCATCTTCACGGCCCGGGGGCGCGTGCCGCTGGACACCGGGATCTCCACCTTCATCACCTTCTCGATCTGCACCAGCAGGTCGACCTCCTCGGCGCAGCAAAAGGCGATCGCCTCACCCTCGCGGCCCGCACGCGCGGTGCGGCCGATGCGGTGGACATAATTGTCCGGCGTGTCGGGCAGTTCGTAGTTGATCACGTAGGAGACGCCCGGAATGTCGATGCCGCGGGCGGCCACGTCGGTTGCGACCAGCGTGGTGATCTGGCCATCGCGGAACGCCTTGATCGCGCGGTCGCGCTGGCCCTGGCTCTTGTTGCCGTGGATCGAGGCGGCGTTGTAGCCGTCGGCCACAAGCCCCTTCATCAGCTTCTCGGCCCCGTGCTTGGTGCGGGCGAAGACCAGCGTCAGAGCGTCGGGGTCACGGTCCAGGATCTCGCGCAGCTTCGCGGGCTTGTCGGCCTTTTCCACGAATTGCACCGATTGCGTGACCTTGTCCGCGGCCTTGCCGGGGGGCGAAACCTGCACCTTGCGCGGGTTCGTCAGGTAGGCGCGCGACAGCTCCTCCATCTGCTTCGGCATGGTGGCCGAAAACAGCATGGTCTGGCGCGGCGTGCCCAGTTGCGGCGCAATCCGGCGCAGCGCATGGATAAAGCCCAGGTCGAGCATCTGGTCGGCCTCGTCCAGCACCAGGTGCCGCGCATGGCGCAGGTCGACCGCGCCGCGATCCATCAGGTCGATCAGGCGGCCGGGCGTCGCGACAAGAATGTCGACCCCGCGCGCCATCACGCCGATCTGGCGGTTGATCGACTGACCTCCGACCACCGTGGCGATCTTGATCTGGGTATTCTTGGTAAACGCGCGCAGGCTGTCCGAAATCTGGTTCACCAGCTCGCGCGTCGGCGCAAGGATCAGCGCCTTGGTGGTCTTGGGTTCGGGCTTGCCGGGCTGATCCATCAGATGCGCGATCAGCGGCAGGCCAAAGGCCAGCGTCTTGCCGGTGCCCGTCTGGGCAAGGCCAAGAATGTCATGGCCGTCCATCGCCAGCGGAATCGCCTGGTTCTGGATCGGGGTGGGGGTGTCGAAGCCCTGCGCGGTGAGGGCCTTGCGAAGCACGGGGTTCAGCCCGAGCATGTCGAAATCGAACAAGTCATATCCTTTCGGGCGCCGCGGTCCTCGCGGTCGCCACAAGATCGAGCCGCACATTGGGTGCGGCGGACGGAGGGTGCGACCGGGCCGTCATCGGCGCGATCGTCAGAACCCTGCGTGAATGGGAACTGGGGGAATTCTGCGTCGCCGTCAGGCCAGCGGGGGAACCCCGCCCTCCGACTGCTCACGCGGCAGTGCGGCGACATGAGTTGCACATGCGGTCTGTCGGGCCACATGTCAAGCTTTCTGCCGTGCGTATGTACGCGGTGTGTACAGGGTGTGTACGGCTTGTGTACGCCGTTTTTCGGTCACAACCCGCCCCCTGCGACGCCCGGCCCCTTCCCCTCACGCGGCGCGTCCTGTAAGCGCCGCCCATCCTGAGCCTCGAAGGAAAAGCATCATGGGATACCGCATCGTCGTCGCGGGCGCCACGGGCAACGTGGGCCGTGAAATGCTGAACATCCTCGCCGAACGGGAGTTCCCCGTCGACGAGATCGCAGCCCTTGCCAGCCGCAAGTCGCTGGGCACCGAATGCAGCTTCGGCGACAAGACGTTGAAGACGAAAGACCTCGACACCTTCGACTTCACGGGCTGGGACATCGCGCTCTTCGCCATCGGCTCCGAAGCCACCAAGACCTATGCGCCGCGCGCCGCCGCCGCCGGCTGCGTCGTGATCGACAACTCCTCG
>CAZVQL010000230.1:0-4128 GCA_964629305.1 uncultured Roseicyclus sp. | reverse complement strand
GGGCCGGGTGCAGGGTGTATCCTACCGGGCCTGGACGAAACGTATGGCCCAGGCTCAGGGCCTCGCCGGATGGGTCCGCAACGAGGCCGACGGATCCGTTTCGGCGCAGATCGAAGGGCCCGAACCCGCGGTGCGGACGATGCTGCAGGCGATGGAGACCGGCCCGCTGGTGGCAAGAGTGGATCGGTTGACCGCTCTGCCCGGCGCCGTGACCGAGGCCGAAGGGTTCGTGATCCTGGATTGAAGACCGCGCGCCACGCCCCCTTTCGCCGATACCCCGCTTTCGCCTAAGCTCTGCCAAAATCGGGCGGCAGAACATCCAGATGACCCAGCGCGAGGACAACCAGATCATCGGCGTCTGCCGCTTTTCCTACCTTGGGGAAGGCGGGTTCGTGACGCAGAAGCGGGATTTCGAGAAAGCAGCAGAAATCCTGTACGACGTGCCGCGCATGCTGCGCCGTTTTGCCTATTTCGAGAATATCTGCCTGCCGTCGCTGGCCGCGCAGACCGACCCCGATTTCCGCCTTGTTGCGCTGATCGGCGACACGATGCCCTTTCGCTGGCGCAAACGCCTGAAGGGGCTGATGGAGCAATACCCCTTCCTCGAGGTCTGCACGCTGGAAGCCGCGGGGCCGCTCAATTCCACCCGCCGCGCGTTTCGCCGCGCGTGGAACGGTCAATCGACCTACATCACCGGCTTCCGCATCGACGACGACGACGCCGTGGCGACGGACTACATCGAACGGACCCGCGCGATCTCGGACCAGCTTCTGACGCTGGGCTGGGCCGATGAGGATACCCCCGCCGCGATCTGCTTTCACCGCGGCATCTACTGGGACATGGCCCGCGAGGAAGAGAACCAGTTCTGGGATTTCTCCGAGAAGGAGCCCCTCGGCCTCGCCTCGGCGATGATCACGACGCCCGAGGGGATGGCCAACATCTACCGCTGGAACCACCGCAAGCTCGCCAGCCAGGTGCGATGCTGGATCGACCCGACCGAGTTCATGTTCGTGCGCACGCTGCATTCCCACAACGACAGCGACCGCTCGATCCCGCCCGATGCCCAGGTGCTTCCGGCCTTTCAGGCGAAAAAGCTGTTCCGCGAGCGCTTCGGCCTCGCGCCACGAAAGCTTCTGCCGATGATGGCGCAACTGATGGAAGAACAGACGTGACCGCCCCCCTCAGCCCCAATCTGAAGGGGGCGCTTTACATGACGCTGTCGATGGCGGGCTTCACGCTGAACGATGCCTGCGTCAAGCTGGTGGCCGAGACCGTGCCGCTCTTCCAGATCGTTTTCCTGCGGGGCATCGCCACGACGATCCTGTTGGCGATCATGGTGCAGATGACCACGGGCCTGCGCTTTACCATGCCGCGACGGGACAAGCCGCTGGTGGCGCTGCGCACGCTGGCAGAGGTCGCGGCGATGGTGGCCTTTCTCATGGCGCTCACGAACATGGCGATCGCGAACGCCACCGCGATCCTCGCTGCGCTCCCGCTGGCGGTGACGCTGGGGGCAGCCGTCGTCTTCGGTCACCCGGTGGGCTGGCGGCGGCTGACCGCGATCCTGATCGGCTTCGCGGGCGTCATGCTGATCGTGCAGCCGGGGACCGACGGGTTCAACGTGTGGTCGCTTTCGGCGCTGCTGGCCGTCGTCATCATCACCGGCCGTGACCTCGTGACCCGCGCCTTCTCCCCCGAGGTCCCCTCGATGACCGTCGCGGTCCTGACGGCCGGGGCGGTCGCCATCTTCGGCGGCATCGCTTCGGCCTTCACGCCCTGGGCGCCGATGGGCGCGTACGAGGTGGCGCTGACGCTCGCGGCCTCGGTCCTCATCATCGCGGGCTATGTCTTCGGCATCATGGTCATGCGCATCGGCGATGTCGGCTTCATCTCGCCGTTCCGCTACACCTCGCTCATCTTCGCGCTGATCCTCGGGCTGGTCATCTTCGACGAGTTTCCGAACACGCTGGCGCTGATCGGCGGGGCCATCGTGGTGGCGACGGGGGTTTTCACGCTGCTGCGCGAGCGCATGGTGGCCCGCGCCGCCGCCCGCGCCGCGGCTAGGGCCGCCGTGACGCCGGGGGCGCCCCATGGCTGAGGGGCTGCAGGTCCAGGGCCTTTGCCGCTTCTCGCTGCCCTGCACGGGCGGCTTCAAGAAACATCACGACAGCCTGGAGGCGCGTCGCGCCGCGCTCTACGATCCCGCCCGCCTCGATGCGCGTTGCCTGTGGTTCGAGAGCATCCTCTTGCCGGGCATCGCGCTTCAGACCGATCCGGATTTCACCCTGCACATCGTGTTGGGAGAGGACTTCCCCGAGCCGTGGCGCAGCCGGATGGAGCCGCTTTTCGCCGAGGTGCCGCAGATCGCGGCCCACTGGCGCGCGCCCGACGACCACCGCGCGATCTGCCGTGACGTGCTGCTGTCCGCGCGCGAGACAACCCGTACCGCCGTGGCCGAGTTCCGGCTCGACGATGACGACGCCGTCGCCATCGACTACGTGGCGCAGCTGCGCCGCAACTGGCCCCGCGTCGCGCGGCTGGCGGGGCCCAACGGGCGCGTGGCCCTCGACCACGGCAAGGGCTTGGTGATCGAGGGGCACGACGACGGGGGCGTCGCGCTGCACCCGCTGAACACCCATTGCTGGTCGGCGGGCCTTGCCCTCTACATGAAGCCGGACGATCCCGGCATCATCATGGACTTTCCGCATCACAAGATCTGGTCGCGCGTGCCTTACGTGAACCTGACCGACAGCCTGATGTTCATCCGCGGCGACCACGCGACGAACGACGCGAAAACCCCCTTTGCCGCCGGTGTGCCGATCCCCATGGACGAAGGCGAGTTGGCCGAGGCGCTTCTGCGCCGCTTCGCCATCGACATCGACGCGTTTCGCGCCGATTGGGCGGCCCTTCGCGGGCGGGCCTGACGCCGCTATCACGCATGACCGGCTGACCGATCCCTTGATCCTGCTCGGAGGTGATGACGCTCGCCTGTGGCCCGACGACGGCGCGTTTCGCCGTTCTCTGGCAGGTCTGGATCGCGCCCATTGGCCGCATGGCGACCGATTGCAGGCGGCGCGATGTCTGCAGCACCGGAGATGAAGGACCGACCCATGGCCTCAACACCTGTCCTGCCCGTGAACCAGAAGCGGCGCATCCTTGTAATTCGTCTCGTCTTTCTTGCCTCTTTGCCGCTCATCCTGTTTGTGCAGCCATCCCTTGCTATCGGCACCTTTGCTCACGAGGTGGTTGAGGCTGCTGGCCTGCTGCTGCTGCTCGTCGGCGTTCTGGGGCGCTTGTGGTCCATCCTCTATGTGGGGTCGGTCAAGAACCGCGAGCTGATGCGGAGCGGGCCCTATTCGATGACCCGCAACCCACTTTATTTCTTCTCGACCATCGGCATGACGGGCATCGGACTGATGCTGGGGGCGGTGTTCTTCGCCCTGCTGCTCGGCGGTCTGACCTTCGTCATCCTCTATGTGACCGCCACGCGCGAGGCGGCCTTTCTGCGGTCGACCTTCGGAGATGCCTACACGGCCTATGAGCGCGATGTGCCTTTCTTCTGGCCCAACCCGCGTCTTTACAACAGCACCGACAGCGTAACCTTCAGCAGCCAGGCCTTGCGCAATACGCTTTTCGACGCGATGGGGTTTCTCGTGGCGATTCCGATCGTGGAACTGATCGATGCGCTGAAAACCTCGCTGGATTTCGCGTTGTTCACCGCCTTCTGAGACGCGCCGGCCAAGGGGCCCCGGGGCGCTGTTGACAGCCCCACCGACTCCGCCTATACGCGCCTCCACTTGGCCTGGCTGCGCCTATGCCGCGTCCTGCGCCGTAAACAGAATTGTAGTGGTCATGATCCGGGCCGTTTGAGTGCCCCGATCCTCTGAAACTTCCACCGCAGCGTCCTCCAGGTAGGGAAGGGATGCATGCGGTTTTGGTGTTTTCGTGCATGCCGCGGAGACGCCGCCGACATGAGAGAGCAAGACGGGGAACCGAATGCCGACGATTCAACAGCTGATCCGCAAGCCGCGGCAGCCCAAAGTGAAACGCTCCAAGTCCCAGCACCTGGAGTCCTGCCCGCAGAAGCGTGGCGTCTGCACGCGCGTCTACACGACGACGCCGAAGAAG
>CAZVQL010000229.1:0-4132 GCA_964629305.1 uncultured Roseicyclus sp. | reverse complement strand
GCCTGCTGAAAGAGCGTCTGGGCTGGGCGGACACCGATATCGTGACCACCTTCCAAAGCCGCTTCGGGCCCGAGGAATGGCTGAAGCCCTACACCGTGGAAGAGGTCGCGCGCCTGGCGGAAGCCGGGAAAAAGCGGATCGCCGTGATCGCGCCGGCCTTCAGCGCCGATTGCATCGAGACGCTGGAAGAGATCAACGAGGAAATCCACGAAAGCTTCGAAGAAGCGGGCGGTGAGGAATTCACCTACATCCCCTGCCTCAACGATGACGACCTGCACATGGATGCGCTGGCCGCCGTCGTAGAGCAGAACCTGAAGGGCTGGTTGGACTGAGCGGGTCTACCCGTCAGGCGGCCACGGACGCGTTCACCGCGCGACCGGTGTAATGGACATTGCCGACACGCACGGTCACAAGGCCATTTGCGAGCCGCTTGACGAAAACGCCCTGCACCGAGACGCAGGTTCCCAAAGTGATCGTGGTCAGCACGGTCATCATCCCCATAATGCCTGACCGAAATATAACGGGCTCTGTTTCGAAATCACGCACAAAAGATGCGCAAACGACGCATTGTTGCGCAATTTATGGACTTTGCGGCGTGACAGGCAGAGTTCTGCCTATAGCCAGTCACGCAGAATCGGGATCAGCGGGATATCGGCGGGCGGCATGGGGTAATCGCGCAGCTCGGTCTTGCGCGCCCAGGCTAGCGTCTGCCCCTCCTGCGCCCGCGGAATGCCTTGCCATTTGCGGCAGGCGAAGAGCGGCATGAGCAGGTGGAAATCGTCGTAGGAATGGCTGGCAAAGGTCAGCGGCGCAAGGCAGCTGTCCCAGGTCTCGATCCCCAACTCCTCGTGCAATTCGCGTACAAGCGCGGCCTCGGGCGTTTCGCCCGGTTCGACCTTGCCGCCCGGAAACTCCCACAGGCCGGCCATCGACTTGCCTTCGGGGCGCTGCGCCAGAAGCACGCGCCCCTCGCCGTCGATCAGGGCAACAGCGGACACAAGGATCGTTTTCACGACCGGTAATCCGCGTTGATGTCGATGTAGGCGTGCGTCAGGTCGCAGGTCCAGACCGTCGCCGCCCCACGCCCAAGGCCCAGGTCAACGCCGATCACCAGCTCCTCGCCCTTCATGTAGGACGCGCCAGCCTCTTCCGAGTAGCCATCCGCGCGCCAACCCTTCTCGGCCACGACGATATCGCCGAAGCGGATCGTCAACAGGTCGCGGTCCGCCGCAGCGCCCGATTTACCGACCGCCATGACGATGCGGCCCCAGTTCGGATCTTCGCCCGCGATAGCGGTCTTGACGAGGGGCGAGTTGGCAATCGCGCGCGCGACCTTGTCCGCGTCCCGCGCGGATTTCGCGCCGGTGACCTG
This sequence comes from uncultured Roseicyclus sp., assembly GCA_964629305.1. Taxonomy (GTDB): domain Bacteria; phylum Pseudomonadota; class Alphaproteobacteria; order Rhodobacterales; family Rhodobacteraceae; genus Roseicyclus. The sequence goes on along the minus strand of CAZVQL010000229.1, from coordinate 2,760 downwards.
CACCTCGACCAGCTTGGTCGCGCCCTCGCCATCGCGCACGATCTGCAACGCGAGGTCCTGCATCACCGCCTGAAGCGCAGCGAAGAACACCTTGCCCTCTGCCGAGCGGGCCGAAGCGATGGGCACGTTGCCCGCCCGCCCCGTCGCGGCCAGCAGCACCGTGTCCGAGGTCGAGGTGTCGCTGTCCACTGTCACCGCGTTGAAGCTGGTCTTGGTCGTGGCCGACAGCATCGCCTGCAGACCGTCCTGCGTCACAGCGGCGTCGGTAAAGACATAGCCCAGCATCGTCGCCATGTCGGGCGCGATCATGCCCGACCCCTTGGCAAAGCCCGCGATCTTCACCGGCACACCGCCGATCTCGACCTCGGCCATGGCGCCCTTTGGAAAGGTGTCGGTCGTCATGATGGCGCGGGCGGCGACAGCGGCCTTGGCCTCGTCCAGCCCATCGGCCAGCACGGGCAGAACCGCCGTGATCTTTTCTGCAGGCAGCGGCTCACCGATGACGCCCGTGGACGAGGTGAAGACATGCGCCGCGGGGATCTTGAGCGCCGCGGCTGCGGCTCCGGCGATCAACGCGACGTCGGATGCACCGCGTGCCCCGGTGAACGTGTTGGCGTTGCCCGAGTTCACCACGATGGCAAACCCGTTCTGCGGCACCTCGGGCAGGGCGGCCAGCTTTTCCTGGCAGTCGAGTACCGCGGCCGACCGCGTGGCCGACCGGGTGAAGACGCCCGCGATGGTTGCGCCCGCGGCCACTTCGGCCAGCATCACGTCGGTGCGGTTCTTGTAGCGCACCCCGGCCTCACCGGCGGCGAAGCGCACACCGGCGATGGCGGGAAGATCGGGAAAGGCCGCGGGGGCGAGGGGCGAGACCTTGAGCGGCGCTTTGGCCGGGGCCGCGGGGACCTCGGTCTTCTTGCCTTTCTTGGCCTTGCCCTTGGACTTCTCCTTGGACTTGGCCTTTTTCTTCTTCTCGTCCTTCGCCATCCGCGTGGTTCCCGTGCTGACGCCTTATTCGGCGATCAGATCCAACGCCCGGATCACGGACGGGTCAATCTCAATCTCGGGGCGGTCGATCTCGGCCGATTGCATGATCTCGGTCATGGCCGCCTCGACGCGGGCCTGACGCAGACCTTCCTCAAGCTCGGCACGAACCTGCTCGAGGCCCGGAGGCTCCTGCTCGCGCGTGTCGTTCAGGACGATGACGTGCCAGCCGAACTGCGTCTCGACCGGGGCCGAAACCTCACCAACCTCGAGCGCAAAAGTCGCTTCTTCGAAGCTCGGCACCATCATGCCTTCCGCAAACCAGCCCAGCTGCCCGCCGTTCGGACCCGACGGCCCGATCGAACGTTCCGCTGCCAGCTCGGCGAAATCGGCGCCGCCGGCCAGTTCCTCGAGCAGTGCCTGCGCCTCTTCCTCGGTCTCCACGAGAATGTGACTCGCGTTGTACTCGGTCTGCGGCTCGGCGGTGCCGTACTGCGCGTCATACTCGGCCTGAAGCTCTTCCGCGGTGATCTCGGCGTTGCCGATCCGGTCCAGCAGCGTGGCGGCCAAAAAGGCGCGGCGCTCGTTCTCGAGGCCAAGCTCTTCCTGCGTTCCGATCTCTTCGGCGGCGACCGCGGCCAGCGCCTCTTGCTGCACCAGCTGTTCCAACAGCCCGTCGAACAACACGTTGTCCGGCAGTTCCTGGTATTGCGGCGGCAGCATCCGCGTCATGGCGATCAGGTGGCCCAGCGTGATCTCGGTGCCGTTCACGGTGGCCAGAACGGTGTCTGCGCTCGGCGTGTCCTGTGCCGCAGCGGGCAGGGCGATGAGGGCCGACAGCGCGACCCCGGCAAGATACTTCTTCATGAAAGCGTCCTTTGTTCATTGTCGCGGACGGGTCGGCCCGCGTTGACACGTATTAGGCGGCCCCTTATGTCGCTTGACGGATCGCATCGGGGCCCTGGCCTGCTGCCCGCGTTGATAGACCGCCGCGATGGGTCGAACAACCCGGACCCCCACACGATCGTTTGAAGTTTTCCGGCCCCGCGCGACATCCCGCACAGGGCGGCCATGACATGAAGGCGCATCATATGCTCGGTTTGGGTTCGCTGACGAAAAAGGTGTTCGGCACCTCGAACGACCGCAAGGTCAAATCCGTCCGCCCCCTCGTGGCGCAGATCAACGCCCTGGAAGCCGAGTACGAAGCCAAGTCCGACACCGAGATCGTCGCCAAGACCGCCGAGTTGCGCGATCGCGCACAGGGCGGCGAAAGCCTTGACGCGCTCCTGCCCGAAGCCTTTGCCAACTGCCGCGAGGCCGCACGCCGCGCGCTTGGCCTGCGTGCCCATGACGTGCAGCTGATCGGCGGCATCTTCCTGCACCAGGGCAACATCGCCGAGATGAAGACCGGTGAAGGCAAGACGCTGGTCGCGACCTTCCCCGCCTATCTCAACGCCCTGACGGGCAAGGGCGTGCATATCGTCACGGTCAACGACTACCTCGCCAAGCGGGACGCCGACTGGATGGGCAAGGTCTATACCGCGCTCGGCCTGACCACCGGCGTCGTCTACCCGCGCCAGCCTGACGGCGAAAAGCGCGAGGCTTATGCCGCCGACATCACTTACGCGACGAACAACGAGCTTGGCTTCGACTACCTGCGCGACAACATGCGCGCCAGCCTGTCGGAAATGGCCCAGCGCGGGCACAACTACGCCATCGTCGACGAGGTCGACTCGATCCTGATCGACGAGGCGCGGACGCCGCTGATCATCTCGG
>CAZVQL010000228.1:0-4154 GCA_964629305.1 uncultured Roseicyclus sp. | reverse complement strand
TGGCTGACGATCTGCGCCTCGGAGGGCGTTTCCTTCAGGACGGGCAGGAAATAGCGGCTGAGGCGCATGGGGCGTGTCCCTGTGGCAAGTGGCGTCCGGGGACGCATACGCCAAAGGAAATCGCCTCACAAGCCGCGCTAGCAGCCGCGCGGGCAGGTGCGGTCCGGCGGGGCGGGGCGGTCGATGCCCCAGCCGCCCGCAGGTGTCTGGAAAACGCCTGCCTCGGCCAGGCTCAGCGACAGGATCAGTGCCAGAAGCGCCGAGGCGACAAGGTGAAGGAAGCAGGGGGCGATCCGAGACATCACGAGGCCTCCGCCTGAACGGCTGGCAGCAGGTCCGCCCCCGCGGCCTGCAACCCCGAGAACAGGACCAGCCCCGCGGCAAAGGTCAGCGCGATGAGAGCGGCGGACAGGATGTTGAAGAGTGACATGGCAGTGCCTCCCCTTTCAGGTTGACGCCAGGGTAGGCCTCGGCAGCCTGTCGCAACAGTCAGGCTTTCCGTACCCCGCATGGAAAAAAGGCCCCCCGAAACGCGGGGGGCCAGTCAATCAGGAAGGGTGTAGTCGGTGTCAGACCGCCCCGATCATTCCGGTTCCGAAAATCACGGTCACGAGCGCCACAAGGGACAGTGCAAGCCTGTCGAGGAGGGACATTGCGGCATCTCCGGTCAGGGCCGATCAGGGCGGCGATTGGGTCAGGTTACGCGCCGCAACGCCCGTGACCCATGGCGGGAATCCCTACCCGCGGCTCAGGTCCCGCCCGCGACGATGGGCTCGACCTCCATCGCGGCGGCCAGCGCTTTGAAGCGGGCCTGAGCCACCTCGCCGAACAGGTCGCGGCCCTCGTCGGTGTGAAGCTGGAGGATCAGCTCGCGCCGCTTGGGCCGATAGGTCAGCGTGCCATGCTCCGACGGGTTGGCAACCGCGAACATAGCGCCGAAGCGCATCGCGCGGCCCAGCGTTTCGGCCTCTTTCACCTTTGCCTCGGGCACGAGCTTCAGAAGCGCGGTGTCGAACCCCGTTCCGTCACGGTTGCCCTTGTAGCGGTGCAGCAGGGCAAGGCCGAGGAACACGCGCTCGGCATGGGTCATGCCGCCGAGGTTCGCGCGCGTCGCGTTGTCGAAACAGACCTCGGCGCGGTAGTCGGGATGCGCGCGCCAGCTCACGTCATGCAGAAGGCAGGCGGCGCGGATCAGCCGCTTCTTGTCGGGCCGCGCGCGCGGAAACAGCGGCTCGACGAAGTGGTAGAGCTGCCGGCCAAAGCCGGGCATGCGGGCGTATTGCGCCTCGGAATGGCGGGCCGCCTCGATCAGCGGGTCGCGCGCCTTGAGCGTCTCGGACATCTGCTCGTAGAGCAGCCCCTCGCGGATCCCGTAGGAGGAGACGGCGATTTCCTTGGGCTTCAACTTGCGCACCAGTACCTTCAGCACCTCGGCGGCGTGCGGCACAAGGCGCATCCGCTCGGCGCTGGTGCCGGTCTTGCCGCGCAGCTCGTCTATGTCGGATTTGCCGATGTACTTGATCGTGTCGAGGATGCCCTTGGGCGTCATGCGGTATTCGTGCAGCACCTTCAGCGGGTAGCCGCGGCGCTCCATGTCGATGCGTGCGATGGCCCGCCAGGAGCCGCCAACAAGAAACAGCCCCTCGGGGATATCCTCGCCGAACCCTTCGGCCAGCTTTGCCACCTCGGCCTTGATATGGGCGCGCAACGCCTTCTTGCCGCCCTTCATGCCCATCAGCTTCAACGGGCCAAGGCCCGAGGTCGCCCGGTGCCCGACGGCCCCGCCGCCCTTCAGTTCGGCCAGTTCCATGGACGAGCCGCCGATGTCGCAGATCAGCCCCTCGGCCCCGGGCCACCCCAGGAGAACGCCTTGCGCCGAAAGCCGCGCCTCTTCGGCGCCGTCGATGACGCGGATCTCCAGGCCCGCCTCGGCGCGCACGGCTTCGCGGAATTCGGCGCCGTCCTCGGCATCGCGCACGGCGGCGGTGGCCACCGCCAGAAGGGGCGAGACCTCGGCCGCCTCGGCCAGCCGCGCGAAGCGGCGCAGAGCGGCGAGCGCGCGCACCTTACCCTCGGGGTTCAAGCGGCCGGTTTCGGCAAAGCCCGCGCCGAGCCCACAGAGGATTTTTTCGTTGAAGAAATAGGCTGGGCTGCGCGCCGCGCCGTCAAAGATCACCATCCGGACAGAGTTCGAGCCGATGTCGATGACACCCACGCGCGCCAACGCCTGCGCCTCGGGGCCATCGAACAGCGGCACGCCGAACGGGCCCCATTCGGGGTGAGCGTCGTCCAAGGTCGAGATCCCCCTCAGGCCACGGTGCACGGGCGTTTTGGCATAAACCCCTTGTCAGGGTCAATCTGACCTTTCCGCACGGTCCGGCCCGGTCAGGACGCCAAGGACGAACCCCGCCGCGGCCAGGGCCAGCGGGTCGGGTTCAGCGCGTCGGTGCCGTTCGGCCCGTCGGGTCATGGCATCGAGCGCCCCTTTCAGCACGAGCGCCGCAAACGCGAAACCCGCGCCAAGAACGACCGCGGCCCAGGGCGGGGCCAGGGCCAGTGCAAGCGCCTGATAGGCGCCGAGGATCAGGAAACCCGCGGCGATCAGCAGGCAAAGCGCAATGGCGGCCCCACCCGCAAGCGTGCGGGTGAGGCGTTTTCGTGCGCCCAGCGTCGCTGCGACGACGGGCAGAATACCGGACAGGCCGCGCATGTCAGCGCCGCAGGATCAAGGCCAGCACGGCCCCGGCTGCCACGCCAAGCGCGACGGCGCTCAACGGGTGCGTGCGCACCTCTTCCACCGCGCGACCGCGCAATTTCGTGCCCTCGGCCCGCGCCTTTTCAAAGGCGGCGCGCCCTTCGTCGGAGAGCTCGCCGAGCATAGCCTGCACCGCATCGGACACGCCATGGGCGCGTTCACTGCCGCGGTCAGCCGCCAGCGAGGCCAGCGCCGCGATGTCAGCGCGGGCCTGTTCCAATTCAGCTTCGAGGTCTTTCACACTTGCCATCATTCATGCTCCTTTTCGATCAAAGCGGCGGTCGACCACGCACGGCACGGGCGATCAGCGAGACGACGAACAAGGCGAGAAAGATGAAGAACAGGATCTGCGCGATCCCGGCCGAAGCGGCCGCGATGCCGCCAAATCCCAGGACACCCGCGATCAGGGCGAGGATGAGGAAGGTCAATGCCAATCCCAACATGGATAGTCTCCTTCGTGGTTTCGGTTCCATTCGAGGTAACCACGACGCGAGAAAATTCAGGGCTTGAATCGAGATCTTCCGACCCAAGCCGCGCGCGCGCGAGGGGTCGGCCTATCAGCGGATGTGCGCCGAACGGCCCGCACCGATGGGCCGTTTCACGCGATCAATCGTGGCTGTGGGTCAGTTCCGGCACGTCCTTGGCCCCCGCCGATCCGCGCCCCGAGAGCGAGGGGTTTTCCATGAAGAAGCGGTGGCAGGAGAACGGGTTCTCGATCTGGGAAAGGTCGGGCCGGACGAAACTTCCATCGGGTTGCAGCACCCAGCTTTGCGCCACGTCGGCCAGGTTCGCGGCCATGATCTGGCCCACGATCTGCGCCTTGACGGTCGCGTTGGTGCATTCCACCAGCGTTTCCACGCGCCGGCTCAGGTTGCGGCCCATCCAGTCGGCCGAGCTGATGTAGACGCGCGCCTTTTTCGCGGGCAGGCCGTGGCCGTTGCCGAAACAGACGATGCGGGAGTGTTCCAGGAACCGGCCCACGATGGATTTGACGCGGATGTTCTCGGACAGCCCCTTCACGCCGGGGCGCAGCCCGCAGATGCCGCGGATGACGAGGTCGATCTTCACGCCCGCCCGGCTCGCCTCGTAAAGCGCGTCGATCACGTCGGGCTCGATGAGCGAGTTCATCTTGGCCCAGACCATGGCCGGTCTTCCGGCGCGGGCATGTTCGGCCTCGGCCTCGAGCCGCTCGATGATGGTGGATTTCAGGTTCAGGGGCGAGATGCGCAGGTTCTCAAGCCCCTCGGGCTCGGCATAGCCGCCGACGTAGTTGAAGACCTTGGTGGCATCGCGCCCCAGCGCGTCGTCGCAGGTGAACAGGCTCAGGTCGGTGTAGATGCGCGCGGTGATCGGGTGGTAGTTGCCCGTGCCGTAATGGGTGTAGGTCACGAGCTGCCCG